>CAISWS010000086.1 GCA_903889265.1 uncultured Bacteroidota bacterium | reverse complement strand
TCGGGAGGTTAGAGGGCGAAAGCCGAAAATTTGGGAGATTAAATTCCTCGATAGCTCAGTTGGTTAGAGCATCAGACTGTTAATCTGAGGGTCCTTGGTTCGAGCCCAAGTCGGGGAGCCCAACTAGACAAGCCACCATTTTCGGTGGCTTGTTTTATTTCTGCCACCTCTGAAACCCTGTATAGACGGGACATTAGCTCAACTACGCTGTTTTCAGAATTGGTTCGAAAACCGTCCTTTTCTAGTATAATATTCTCGGGGTAAATCACCCGCAAAAACGAACTCTTTTGGTGGTTCTGTAACTGGTTGAAGATTGTACCCAACTGGCTCAGTAAAAGCACCGAATTGTCAACGTATTTCATTAAATCAGCATCGTTTTCGCTCAATGCATCAATACGGTTTTTCAGGTCAGAAATTCTGTCTGAAAAGCGGTTTTTCATTCTAAGGTAATCCTCAGGTGAAAGCTCGTTAGATAAGTACTTGTCCTCCGCTTTATCCAACATGACTTCTGATGCATTACGCTCCCTTAAAAGCTCGTCTATTTGAGTTCTGGCATCTAGTTTATTCGTTTTGATAACATCCGTTAATACCGCTTTAAATAGCTCCTTAACGTTTTCGTTTAGCGTCAAAGAATTTAGTAGCTCCTGTGCCCTCAATTCAACTATTTCTTTTCTGAGTCGAACTTTGCAACTGGATTTGCAATGGTAATAATGGTAATGACCACCGTTACCCTTTGATGGGCTTGCGGTAACTTTATTGCCACAATTTGGGCACAATAAATTACCCTTTAATGGATAAACATCGCTTTCCGTGCTTGGCAATTTAGCATTGAGGTTCTTTCGGCCATCCAAAACGTTCTGCACCCTTTTATACAGCTCCAAATCAACAATTGGTTGATGTAAGCCCTGTACAATTTCAGCTCGTTCCTTTTTGTATTCTGGTATCTCGACCATACCACAGTAGGTAATATTTCGTAGCATATTGTAAAACTGTTGCTTCTCCAGTTTCAATCCGTAAGTTTCTCTGAACCGTTTTCTAATTACCTCAGCATGTTCTAAGCCCTTTGCCACCTCCTGAAAAGCTTTAAGCACGATTTTGGCATCAGCGTTTGGCTCAATTGAGGTCTTCTCCAGCACCTTGGTATTGGAGTAGCCATATGGAGCCCTAGCAACAAAACACCCTTCTTTTTTTGCCCTTCGCATACCGTCCTTTGTTCGTTGCGAAATTTTATCGTTCTCGACCTCAGGCAAAATCAGGTACATGGAAAGCATCACTTTGTTGTCGGGTATCGTCAAATCCAATGGTTGTTCAATGGAGTTAACCTCAATGCCCATTGCTGTTAATTGACGTATAACCGTTAGTGCCCCTTCGATATTTCTTGAAAACCTATCCCATTTCGTAAATAGCACCATATCAACACTGTGCTTGTTCTTTTTAACATATTGCATTAACCGCTTCCATTCTGGTCGGTCGAAGTTTTTGGCCGAATAATCTTCCGTAAAATGGTTAACGATTGTGAGTTTTTTAAACTCGCAATATTTTCTTAGCATTTCCTGTTGATGGTTTAGGCTAAAGCCAGTGTCAGCCTGTTCGTCCGTACTAACCCTGCTGTAAGTAATTGCGTTGATTTGTTTCATCTCGTTTAAATTATAGGGTACCATTAAAGTCAGTAAACAGGGTGTTATAGCCTAGTGTTGCGCTATGGATGTTATTGTATTCTTCCATGCGTTCAAAATAAAATCTATCAATAAACTTGTCTAGGAGTGAATACATTACGAAGTAATCTCCATCGAACAAAAGCAATGCCCTTTCCATGTATGTATTTTCGTCAATACTGAAAGGGCTGTTTTCTGTATTTATAACCTCGCTATGTAATTTTATGAATTCAATCAATTCAGGAATAGTTAGCATCATTTTTAGTAATTCAATTAGTCGCATTTGTTTGTGTTGTTTTTAAATCTGTTAATAATTTCGGCTATTGCGTAAAGCACCGCTCTTAGCTTTTTGATTTCCTCGTCTGCGTAGAAAACCCCGTTATTGTTTAAAACCTTTTTGCATTCTGTCATTGATAACATTTTTCATCTATCGCCCATCTCCTTGTTTTTAATTGGCGGAAGATTATTTTGGGGTCAGTAAGGCATAGCATCGTAATTAAACCACCCGACCCAATGGTTTATTACATGGTTTGATATCGTGGTTTTTAAAACGCACACGAAACCCCAGGGCTTTAGGCCCAAATATTTTTAAATTATTTGCTGAATCCACTTTTTGAAACAAAGTGGTGTTATCCGTCTAAACGACTGTTTAATATAGCCGTCCTCAAGCGAGTTTTGAGTATTGATATATGAAAAGGGCAGGATTAAACCTGTTTTTCTTTCACAATATCAACTTAGACAAAGGTACAATAAATTTTTGATATATGCAAGTTTTGCCTTAACTTTTTTACCATGAGCTTGCTTCGGCCGAAAGAAATACGTTATTTTTATTTGTTACTCTTATTATAGACTAAAAGGCCACCTCCACCAAAAAATAAGATAGTTATAAATCCCATGACTACCTCACCCTTATATACTTCCCATAAACCACCTAAACTAAAAAGAATAAATAGTATATATAAAAAAGGCAAATATTCCCTCGGAAGCGCGCCAACATGGGTGTCGCTATCTGGACTTAATTTATTTTTTTTAGACTCAAGTAAAATTTTGAGTTCTGCCGAATTGCTATAAAACCTTCCATAGGCCTTAAGTATTTTTGACGCTTCATCAACATATTCCTTCTTATCATCAAGTTCTATTGCAAACTTCAACGCCTCCAAACAATATGAAGAACGTTGCCCATGCTCTGCACCAGTACCGTCGACTGACATGTATTGAAACGCATGATTCCAAGATGTATTATATAAGGTCATTGCCATAGAATACAATTCAAATGCTGCCTTTTTTCTTAATGCAATGTCATTATTAGAATATTTGACAGCATTTCTCATGTAGGAAACCGCTTCATTTATTTTAATGCTTAATAAAGTAGATGTACTATATATGCATACAGCTTTGCCATACCATGCTTCAGAGTTAGTGGAATCAACCTCTAAAATTTTATTAAAATATTTAATAGCCTCAAGATTATCTCCGCCATTTTTGGCTGTTCTTGCCAATACTAGCCATGTTTCAATTGAACCTGACAATGAGTGCGATTTTTTATCAATAGCTTCTCTAACTGAAATAACTGTATCACAATACATACAGGTAACACTATTCTTGTTCTCAGGTAGATGTAGTTCACCACCGCAATTCGGACATTTCCCAGCTTTTAATTCCATAATTATGACGAAGGTAAAATAATAAATCAGTTATTCTACCTCTATGTTCATTACTAGGTTATGCTTCAAAATGACACACTTTTTTTAGCTAAAAACCTGGTTTTAAGCCGTATATATTTGCCAGTCTAAAAATATACACTTATCTTTGTCGAAACTTATAAAAATGTCGAAGGTAAAATACATTAGGGTTTCTACTACGGAGCAAAACACTGGTCGTCAGGAAGTAAACGCCAAAGAATTTTCAAAAGTCTATATAGATAAAGTATCTGGCTCAATCCAGTTTACAGAACGCAAAGAAGCAAAAAGGCTTTTAGCCGACATCGAGGCTGGCAACGTAACCGAACTCCATATTTCCTCTATCGACCGTCTTGGTCGTAACATTATAGACATTCTTACAATGGTCGAATTTTTCACGGCCAAATCAATTAAATTATTTGTGGAAAACATAGGCATGTTTTCCCTTATCGATAATAAGCCAAACCCTAGTTTTAAAATGATTGTCAGTGTGTTAGGCAATGTAGCAGAAATGGAACGTAACAATATGCTGGAGCGTCAACGTCAAGGCATCGAACTGGCAAAGGCTAACGGAACCTATAAGGGTCGGTTATACGGCACTAGAATGACGAATGAAGATATTCTTTCAAAGTATAAAACGGTTGTACGTGAGCTGAAAAGCGGTGAATCGCTCAGAAGGGCCGCAAAAATCGGGGACTGTTCTTTAGGGACTGCCCAAAAAATTCAACGTTTAATAGCATAAATTAATAGAGCCCGTGCAAAATTCACGGGCTCCTAATTTTTGAAACGCTTCGTGGACGGCTTTAAGTAAAACATTGTTTTTGGCCCAATAAAGCGGCTTTTAACAAAAAACCCTTCGAATCACAACTGGAGCAACAGGGTACAAAAAGGAACATATTTTTAGCTAAAAAATTTTCCGCGCATATTAAAGCCCACCATTATTTTTAATCGAAAAAATGGCCTTATAAGGCAGGTAACAAAACGACTCAGCAATTTGCCTGGCAACCCAGGCCCCCCTATCCCAACTGCTCGATTCGCTTTCTAATCTGGTCAATTTCGGCCTGTAATTGCAATTTTCTCAATTGCTTTTGCAGCTCTTGTTTTCGCACTGGGTCTTGCTCAACCGACAGCTCAACCTGCTTTACCCTGATTTTATCGTTAGTCGTTTCCATGTTTCCAGTTCTCCATGTTTAAATAGTAGGAGGGTAAATACCTGTTTTCATAAATGTCCTTATTAATAAACTGCAACACCCAGATAGGTTCCAGCATCTCATTTTCATACCTCATGTTCACCCCAATCCCACAGAGTATTTTCCATTCCGAGCCATTACCCCTCAAGTACTCATACATTCTTTTTGTTAGTTTCGGGTTAAAGGCTTTAAAGTTCTCATACATATAGGGGTTAAATTTGTGAAAGTACCCCAGCGGGTTAATAGTAAAATCCTCTTTGTCCATGTTTTAGCTTTTAAGTGTTTTAATGTTATTGTTATCCTTAGTTATATACTGCTTCCAGCTACCCAAATCGTAAATCGCGCTATGGTGATAGCTGAGCTTCGAAAAACCTAAACGAACGCACTGCAATAACTTTTTTTTGTTGCTGCATTTTATGTAGCAATGAATATGGTTCTGGTCGTTGGCTTTTTTTCGCTCAACAACATAGTTTAGCTCAATGCCAGATTCACCCATTTGTTCGATAATAAAGGCCATCACAGCGTCAATTTCGGCCTCTGAATAGTAATAGCAGGGGTCAATGCTCAGGGCATAGTACTTATTTGCTCTAACTCGTTGTGGCTTAAACCTGCTTAAAAGTATGTGATGCACCCTCCAGTTGTGGTTCTTGTCTTGGTGCAATAGTTCTTTGCCTACCTCACACTCTAATTTTTTAATACGTCTACGTACATTTCTGGTTGACTGTAACGTTCGTATGCTAATTTCTTTTACGGTTAAATATTCATTTTCAATCATTTTGTTAACTAATTAATACACCAAATCCATTAGGCACCTGTGTTAAGTCCTCAGTTGGATTTCTTATTTCTAAATAAATATGTCGGACTTTGCAGAAAGTCCGTAGGCCGTTAATTTATCTGCACAAATTATCGTGGGCATAAAAAACGGACTGGTGGAGAAAGTATAATCGTTCCAAATCCTTAGCAAATCGGTTCGAAAAAACAATACTGGGGGGAGCAGAAGTAGACAAGCCACCAATTTCGGTGGCTTTTTCATTTTCTAAAAGGCTGAAATCCTTGATGGACCGGCAAAGCAGCAGAATAAACGAATTTATCTCACTGGTTCGATATTCGCGTTTGCAATCAATCCAAGCTAAATTCAACATTTGAGTATACATATTTATTGCTCCCAATTATCATTTCTATTGCAAGAGGTGAACTACAAAGTTCTGACTTTATTAATTCTTCTTGTATTGCTGCTGGTAGCTTGGGATTTATTCTGATAACGTCCTTTGTAAGCTCCATTAATTTTTGAACGAGGTATTCAAGCTTACTGGCGTAGGCGCTTTTAACAAACACATATGTGGTATTACTATAAATGTCGTACCTGACCTCCTCTCTGGCTGTTATTAATATTTTCCAGTAAGAAGACAAGTATTCGCTTGCTGGCTCTATAAACCCAATGATATTCCCAATGGGAGTGCTTAAACCGCCTCCCGATTTATTTCGAACTATATGAAATAGCTCGCCAACAAATCCAGATTCAGATTTAAATTTCCAGTGAATTACATAATCTAATATTTCGGTTGTTTCGTTCATTTAATAGTTGTAAAGCTATATTTATTCACCATCGGATAAATTTCCGTTATTTTATCCAAATCAGCCCCACCTTGATTCAAGAAAAGTCTATTGCGTAGCTAAATAAAACAGCTTGTCCAACTTACTTTAATTTGCTATTATTACTATATGGCTACAATAAATCCCTGGATTAACTTCAACGGTAATGCTGAAGAAGCATTTACGTTTTATAAATCTGTTTTTGGTGGAGAGTTTGCAAAGGTGGTGCGTTTCAAAGATATAGCGAGTGATGAATTCCCCGTGGCAGAAAAAGAGGGAAATAAAATAATGCATATTGCTTTACCCATTGGTAACAGCACTATGTTAATAGCCAATGATGTTCCTGAGGTTCTGGGGCGGGTAAACGAGCATGAAAATCGAAGCAAAATTTTGGTAAGTACAGAAAGTAAAGAAGAGGCGGACAGATTATTCCATGGCCTTTCGGCTGGAGGAGAAGTAGAAGGACCTATTGGAGACAGTCCGTGGGGTTCATATGCGGGTATGTTTCGGGATAAATACGGTATTGAGTGGATTATTGAATTTTTCCCGCCCGTCCCCGTCTAATGTGGCTGTATTTCTCACATTCAAAGCTAAAAGAGTAGGGTGTCATGCGCGTTTTAATCCAACACCGGCACTAACTCCTCCTCCCCCGCCCTAATCCTCACCTTTTTAAGCTTGGCAATCCCTACTATACTCAGCCCGTAAATCAGCAAATACCCAATATCCACCTCGTACCATTTATAACCCAGGTTAGCGCTGCGTGGATTAGCATGGTGGTTATTGTGGTAGGCCTCGCCCATAAATATAAAGTCGAACCGCAGAACATTGGTTGAGCGGTTATTTTGCTGAAAGTGGGTATAGCTGGTAGCTCCGTCGGGCTGATGGGCAAACCAGTTAATGGCAACACCGGTAATGGGCGCAATAAGCAAATGAAAAGGCAGCAACAACCACCAGAATATATTGGGCGCAAAAAACCAGTAGAAGGCTACATATACCACCAGCCAGAATAACCGGGAGTATTTGCTGGTAGCCATCTTATCAAAAGCGGCCCAGGTAGGCACATTGTTATAAAAGTGGTCCTCTACCGGTATTCTCTTTTTAAGGATGTTGATGTACGAATTCTTGGTATCAATATACATGTCGTACATCGAGTTTGAATTGCTGGATGGGTGAGGGTCGCGTTCTTTGTCGGCAAATGCATGGTGCAGTTTGTGCATCACCGCATAAGCTGATGGGCTTAAATAACCAACACCATGTATTAACCAACTGGCTACAAAAAACACTCTTTCCCAAAACTTATTCATGGTAAAGTGCTGGTGCGATGCATACCGGTGGTAAAATGCGGTTTGCATAAAAATTGCAAGATAAAAGTGGCAGATGAAAAAGATAGCAAAACCCATATCTACTGTTTTAAGTGATGAATGGTAAAACCTTCTAATGCCTGATAACTCAAAGATACACTAGTACGGCTGGTTTAATATTAAATAATAACAATCTGCGCTTTGTGCAGTTATGCATGGCGTTTGTATTTTATCCTGTAAAATTTGCATTACCATAAACGGCCTTTTCTTATCTTCCCCCTAAACCAAACCCATGCCCCACATAAAAGTAAACCGCGTTTCACTGTATTACGAAGACACCGGTGGCAACGGTAAAGAAGCCATAGTATTTTCGCATGGCCTGTTATGGAGCGGCGCCATGTTTGCCGCGCAGGTGGCCCATTTAAAAAACCGCTACCGGGTTATTACTTACGACCATCGCGGCCAGGGCCAAAGCGAAGTAACCACCGGCGGCTATGATATGGATACCCTTACTTACGATGCAGTTGCGCTAATAACCGCTCTCGGCATTGGCCCTTGCAACTTTGCAGGCCTTTCCATGGGCGGCTTTGTGGGCATGCGCCTGGCCGCCCGCCATCCGCAACTAATAAAAAGGTTGGTTTTAATGGAAACCAGCGCACAGGCAGAGCCGGCAGAAAACATACCCCGGTATCACCTGCTTTGCAACATAGTAAAGCTGCTGGGCACCCGGCCGGTAACCGGTGCAACCATGAAAATTATGTTCGGCCAGAAGTTTTTAAACGACCCCACGCGTAAAGAATTACGCCGGCACTGGGCACACGAACTTCAGAAAAACAAAAGGAGCATAGTGCGCGCCGTTTATGGAGTAACCACACGTAAAGGCGTTGAGCCGGAACTGCCCAACATAAAATGCCCCACCCTTATTATTGTCGGCGACCAGGATGTAGCCACCGTGCCTGATAAGGCCCGCTTTATACATAGCCTGATTCCTCAATCTCAACTGGTTATTATACCCAACGCAGGGCACAGCTCTTCAGTTGAAGAGCCTGAGGCCATAAACAGGGCACTGGATACCTTTTTGGTGTGAGATTAATAAGCTCGGCTTACTTTTTATCTGAATTCATTAAAGTTCCTTTCCACCGGTTAAAACCCGGCAGGGAGATGCTTCACAGAAAAAGCTATGGTCCAACAACCATAGCTTTTTCTGTAACTATTGCACTGCATTTACTTCCTTGTTATTAAAAGAAGCCTATAAAATAGTTTTGTTCTTTGTACTTATTCCATCCAACAGGTAATCGCAGCTTAAAATACCCAGTAAGATAACTAACAACGGAGACGATTGTACTGCCAGGCGTGGTGTTGCGGTAAATGCATAATTGGCAATGGTAGATTGTTTCCATGGAAGAAGAGCAAAAAACGTAAAAAGCCATGATAGGAAAATGAAAAAAACAAGAAACCTCACTTCGGCCGATTGAAGTTTTTTGGAAATTACGGCAAAAGCAAATATCATACCGGCTATTATCCCCTTTTGTAAATCAGCGCTGTTAGCAATAAAAATCTGAGCTTTAAACAGGGTATAAATTTTTGAAATTGAAATAGGTTCAGATACAAAGTCGCCACTTACTTTATAGCCCTTGCCTGCCATATAGTTTACCCAACAAAGATTTAACAGGCCAAGAAGTGAAAAAGAAACAAAAACCAAAACAGGCTTTAGGTT
The DNA here is from genome assembly GCA_903889265.1 of uncultured Bacteroidota bacterium. Taxonomy (GTDB): domain Bacteria; phylum Bacteroidota; class Bacteroidia; order Chitinophagales; family LD1; genus Bog-950. The sequence goes on along the minus strand of CAISWS010000086.1, from coordinate 11,164 downwards.
TTTAACGCCGGAGAAGGTAAAAAACAAAATTGAAAATCCGATCAATGATGCATAGATACAACCCTCTTGCTTGGTTAAAGCCATGCCCATAGCAAAAAAGAAAGATAGGGCCAGGTGGTTATTGCCCCCATTCGCAACAAACAAAATTGCGTTCATGGCTGAAAGGGTTAAGAAAGCCATCAAAAGCTGATCACCGGTTGGGATTAAAGTGATGTTGGAAGAAAAATAACATAAAGCATACAAAAGCACAGAAACCAGTGCAACGGGTTTTGCTTTGGTAATTTCAAGTACTCCGGCGTATATCTGACTTAACAAACAAATATAGATGACATTAACCCCCCACATGGCAAGTTCATCGGCAATACTATTCAGCCCAACATAATTTGTTGCTACTGTTAATGGTAAAAGTATTGGATACTCTTTGTGAAACACATCTTTAAACACAAATGCCTGTTCATGAAAAAGCATCTTTGCTTTCAACATCCAAAAAGTAATTGCATCACCGTAGTTATCCACTGGCCGTATGATATTAAGCCAAAGAACCAATCCTGCTATTATTACAATAAAAACAGTAATCAAATTACAAAATCTGGCATATTCATTTTTCTCAAGGCTACTTTGCCTTGAAAAAACAAAAATCTTATCCGGCTTAAATCCTGCAATTCCAAAAAGAATGAGGAAAAGAGTAAGGCCGGTAGCAATTACCAGCAAGCGTGTAAAAACCAGGCCAAGGGCAAGTTCAGCACCCAGGGAAATATTTACCAGCAGCAGACCCGCCAGGTAGCCGGAAGTAAGCAAATGGATTAAACCCTTGGCGTTAAATTTAAACAACCCCAGAAAAAGGCAACCAATAAGGATATAAGTAGCTGAAATAATAAGAAAAGACAAAAGAATGAAGCTCTCCTTTGCCCGGTTTTCGGGGGTTTTTTTCAAAAACCCTGAATGATTCATGTCGAGAAGGTGCTGACCTTTTTTTAAGGTTATAAAGGCGCACTCTGGCGGGGAATTGCTATTGTAGTCTACAATATATGATTTGCCTGTTTTATTTATATGGGTTGAATCATATCTGTTTACAGAAAGCGGATAAAACTGATATCGTATATCGTCAGGTACTTTGCTTACTGTTGTATCGGAACGGAAGGGCTCCTGCGTTTCCGCATTGAATTTAAAAAAAATCATGGCATCCGAAGGCACTAAGCCTTTTACTTCTTCAGCATCAATACCCGCATTAGAAGCCCTTATTTTTGGATAATCTGCTCCGGACCTGAGAAATACAACAGTGTTCCAATAACAAAGATCAAGTATGGAAGGCAGTTTAGTATATAAAACAACGCCGCTTAAAAAAAGTAACACCCATATATTTCGCTCTATATTCTTTTGCACAACTAAGGGTTTCAGGGATCAGCAGGTTTTGTGCTAAAAATATGAATATATAGCATCTATTTTACGGTTATGTTCACAATCTCCCGGAAATCTTCGGTTGTATCTACCTGAGTTTTTACACTTCTGGCATTAAATTTCCTTTCACCCCATTTTTAAATATCTTGCGCGCCCGTTAAAAAACGGCACAGGACAAGTAAATGAAAACCGCCAATAAAATTGAGCTTCACTATTATCTAAGCAACCAATCGCACTTAATTGATGCTTTTGTGCGCCATAAGTGTGAAACCGAGATACTTACCATAGCCAAAGATCTGATTAACGCCTTTGGGTTTGATATAGCCGTTTTAAGCGAAGTGCCCGCCCAGGGCGGGTTCATTGAGGGCTGGAAACTGGCCGGCGAAAATGAGGAAGAGCTTACGCTGGTAGCCTCGGTTATAAGCCTGGTGCTATCAAAAGTGCCGCCATCCAACAAGGCGCTGGAAAAACTGCAAAAGGAAAACTTAAAACTTGGCGCCAAAGAAAAACGGTCTACCATTGATAGGCTGAAAGACGAGCTGGCCGATGGCCAAAAAATAACAGCAACTTTAATACAAAGCGCTGCGGCATTTTTTGAGGCCGATTTTAAACTGATAAAACACAAAAGCAATTTTTACCTGGCTTTGCAAAAGTACGCACCGGTTGAAAAAATTTCCACAAATATCTTTTTCGACACTACAGCCATTGGCAAGGATAAGTTTGTTGAACGCACCGATTTTCACAAGTTTATTCTTACCAGCAATAAACTGCCCGAACAGATCATTGAAGATGCCGTAATAGAACTGGTATCGCCGGTACTTAAAAGCGGTAAATACAAGTGGAAGGGCATTTACAATGAGAAGGTAGTGGTATTTACCATGAAGGATGAGGAATACCAAAAATCGGTGGTAAAAAAAGAGGTGAGCTTCCAAAGCGGATTTTCATTCCAATGCATTTTAAAAATAAACCGGGTAATTGATGATTTCGGGGTTATTCAGGTGCGTGGTTATACCGTGCTTACCGTATTAGGTAAAATGCACGGCAACACCGTAATTGAAACGGAACAAGGCAAGCGCTTTAAACGCACCAAAGAAGATTTGGAAAATCAGCTCTCACTGTTTTAATCGTCGCCCCCAGGCCCACTGTCATTGACTTAGTAATAACAAGTTCACTTTGCCCGTCTCCAGGTGCAACCCCTAATGGGTCATATCACTAAGTTAAGGGAATCCTGACCACAGAGTGGTCACCGCTTTGTAGCAATAATCAATAAGAATACATACGACCCCAGAGTGGGTCGAACCTTGGCAGCGCTTAACTTAACTGCATTGCCCATCCAGAGCCGCATTTGGCAATCTTCTATAATAGCTCCGCCAAATCAATGACACCGGACCCCTCCCCACACATTTCACAAAATACACTTACGCTTTTTTGCAGATTTAGCTTTTTTGTTACATTTGACAACAAACAAGGCGGAGTCCAGCAACCGCCATAAAAAACGGGGCGCAACTGAAAAGCCATACGAGTAAGAACCCAAAAAACTATACTTATGAAGAAGAGCCTGGCAGAATTTATCGGAACATTTTGGCTGGTATTTGGTGGCTGCGGAAGCGCATTATTAGCAGCCGGTTATCCTGTTTTAGGAATTGGTTTTGTGGGCGTTGCCCTGGCTTTTGGTTTAACAGTTTTAACCATTGCTTACTCGCTGGGCCATATTTCAGGGGCGCACCTTAACCCGGCAGTTACACTGGGTTTATTTGCCGGTGGAAGGATAAGCGCTAAAGACATTGCGCCATACATTGTTGCGCAAATACTGGGCGGGCTTGCTGCTGCAGGTTTGCTTTACGTTATTGTAACCGGCAACGGTTCGGCAATAGGCAACTTTGCAGCCAATGGTTACGGCGAGCACTCACCGGGTGGCTACAATTTAGTGTCGGCTTTTGTTACCGAGTTTATACTAACTTTTATGTTCCTCATTATTATCCTTGGCGCAACTGACGATGCGGCACCTAAAGGCTTTGCCGGTATAGCCATAGGCCTTGCATTAACCTTAATTCACCTGGTTAGCATACCGGTTACCAACACCTCGGTTAACCCCGCCAGAAGCATAAGCCAGGCGGTATTTGTTGGTGGATGGGCATTATCGCAATTATGGTTATTTATAGTGGCCCCTATAGCTGGCGCCATGCTTGCAGGTATTGCTTACAAGTTTTTAAAATCGGAATAATCGCAAATCTCTATTACCAAAAAGGGCTGCGGAAAAATTTCCGTGGCCCTTTTTTATTTATCCTTTCCCGGCCGACCACTATTTGCTCAGCGGCACGTCTAAAAACGTTCCAAACTCCCGCGCAAAATTTACACTTACCCGTGCATGAACGCTTCCCTGTTTATCGAAAAACTTAGCCTTCCGCGCCAGTGGAAAAATACCCTCATGCCATATATTGGGATGGATGTATAAACCACATGTGCCGTCAAAATAAAAATTCACAAACTTTTCGGGCGTTACATCATCGCCGGGTAAAGCAAGCGGGGTAACAAATGGCGTGCCTTCTATCGGAAAGAAAAGCTGGCCCCCATCGGGATGATAATTGGCGTGCCACAGCAAAACCCTTTCAGGTAATGTTTCAGTAACCGCATTTCTATTCGCCTTATCAGGATTAACAGACCAGCCCAGCAAATACTCATCCTTCACCGCATTGTTTTTTCCAAACAGCACCTCACCTTCCCACCAAAAGTCAAATATGCCCTCTTTGGTTCCGGCTTGGTTACCGGTGTCAGCATCAATGGGCCTTCCGGTTAGTTTAGGCCATTGCACAATTTCCATCGGAAAGGTTTTGTAATCAGCCGCGCTTACCAGGCAGCCATATCCTTTCAGGTTTTCGTTGGTAGCTACAACAGTTTCTGTTTTATGCCAAGGCAAGCTTCCGGGCACATCAGGCATTAAATAATTGATAGGTTGATTCATGGCTTAGGGGTTTAAATAGCAAGGCCGCACTTAAAAGCTTATTGTGTAACAATTTTCTTTCAGGTGCGGCCCCGCAGTTATTTAATTAATCAATGGTGGCTATGATCCCCATGCTCGTGCACGTGTCCATGCTCCAGTTCAACCGGGTTAGCTTCGCGCACTTCTAATACAACACCGTTAAAAAACAGTGGTTTCCCGGCAAAAGGATGGTTCAGGTCAATGGTTACTTTATCGCCAGCGATATCAACAACGCGGCCCTGAAAAGGATTGCCGTGCTGATCTTGCAAAGGAACGATGTTGCCAATAAACAACATATCATCCTGCACCACGCCATCTACAGCAAAAACGCTTTTGTCCAGGTGTACTACCGCTTCGTTATCATATTCGCCATAGCCGTTTTCAGCTGATAGCTCAAAGTTAAACTGGTTACCGGCAATAAGGCCTTCCAGGTTTTTTTCAAATCCATCTAATACATTGCTATGCCCGAAAAGGAATGAGAAAGGATGCGTTTCATCGGCGGCATCCATGATATCTCCATTGGGTTCGGTTCTAAGTTGGTAAGTTATCTTAACAACAGTGTTGTTTGCGGCTTTCATCGTTTTAGTTTTTGATAGTTGTATAATATTACAGAGGAGAGAAGATTCCTGAGGACAAAAAATTCCTTGCTCTTATTAAATCCAAAAGTAAAATTAATCCTCAAAAAGAGGAACGCGGCTTAAAGAATGTGGTTACAATGTCGTTATCAAATTTGCTTAGGTTATTTCCAACATAAGAATAAACGCAGCACCTATGGGCCACAAATACAAAAACAGCTACTTACTGTAGTTACCCAAAACGCCCCAGCGGGGCCGTCTGTTTGTAGAAATTAAGCACAAAAGCAATAGCGCGCCGTAGGCGCCGCCTAAAATTGCATAGAGTAGCCTACTCTATCCATTCAAACAAATACTTTTCATAGTATTCAATGGCAAATTTTTTAAGGAAACTGACATATTCTTGCTTAAACGTTCTGGTGCTGTGATGCTCTTCCTGATTGAGGACATATTTCACAACTTCATCAATTTGCGAATGGGAATATGAAAAAGCGCCGTAGCCTTCCTGCCAGTTGAATTTGCCTTTTACAAATTTTTTGTTGGAAATGAATGCTGACGAATTGGTTTTAATATCCCGCATTAAATCTGAGATAGATTGTGTTGGTTTTAGGCCAACAAAAATATGGGTATGGTCGGGCATACAGTTAATGGCAAGCATTTTATGGTTTCGATCTTGTAAAATACCAGTAATATACCGGTGTAATTCGTCTTTATGATTTTTGGATATAAGGTTTGCCCGGCCTTGAACCGCAAACACAAGCTGTATATAGAGTTGGGTGAAGGTGTTTGCCATATATAATAGTTTTAGCCTAAAGTAGAAAAATTCCCGAGGCGGCGCCTCTGGCGCGCAACAATCTCGGTGTTGTTTTTCTATAAACAGACGGCCCCCTCCGGGGCGTTCAAGAGAATAATTTACTAATAAATAGCATTTGCGTTGCAGCCTCAATACTATTTTAAATGCGGTTACATGTATTGCTGAAAAAAATTAAGGTCAATTTCGTAAACGGTCTTAGGCATCATTCCCAATTCTACCCGTTTAAACATTTCAACTAATTTTTCGCCATCTACCAATTCGATCTTTGGCGCACCTTCCCGATTAGCTTCTTTTATTGCATCCTGCGAGAATGTTCCAGTAGTTATTAATATCCCTTTTTCAGCCCGACCCAACATTGCATTTCTAAAATCACCTACTTGTGACCTTGAAACGGTCCCTTTATAACGCTTGAATTGAAACAAAACCTTCATTGTTATGAAGGGGTTAATTTTTAATATTCCGTAACCATCAATACCGCCGTCATGCGATTTGCCAATTATCTGCACATCTTCAAAGTCCGATTCTCTTAAAAGCCTGCCACATATTTGTTCAAATCCTTTAGGTGACAACTTTTGTAACAGTTCTAAAAGATCCGTTTCCTTTGCAACTTCGATTTCTTCTGGTTCATATTCTTCCTGCTCTTCAACAAATTCTTTCGCCGTTTTATTCTTTCTTGCTTTCTGAAAAATATCTACCCATTTCAAAAAAATTCTTCTACCCTCTTCTTCGTTGATCTGGGACTTAAATCCTTTCGGTGTTAATGACCAAATACCTCTTTTTGATGAGTCTATCATTCCTTCCCAAACCAAATATTGTCTTGCCCATTGTACTTGATTGTGGAATCTCGTGCTTCCCGACTTCATAGTGGCCTCCAAAACGGTATCCGGTAGTTTAAGTTTTCTCGCTATTGCAGAGGATACTTCTTTTGGATTACCCGAACCATCCAATTCTCTCAAGGCATCTAATGTTGGCCCCATCCATTTTGTAAATTCTGCCTGTCCTTTCTTTTTCGCCATATTCGACAAAGATATTAATCATATATACAACTCCGCCTAAATCGGACACAGCTGCTCGCTAACCTTCCACAATTCCTTTTGCAGGTTTGTATCTTTGGCAAGTTTGGATTCTTCTTTGGGTTTGCATTTATCAAAATACTTGCCCGTTACTCCGTTTACTGCTGAAGATGAGGCCAGGTAGACAGAGGTTTTTGCACCATCTGCTACACTAAGGCCCCCCAGACGGGAGAAAAATGACCATATAAATTTAGCAAGACCTGTAACCCCTTTGGTGCCAATTTCGGTATGTACAAATCCCGGATGCAAACAATTCACTGTTATCCGGGTGCCCTTCAGTCGGTCGGCTAGTTCTTTGGTAAAAAGTACGTTGGCCAGCTTGCTTTGGGCATAAGCCTTCATAATAAAATACCCTTTTTTCTTTGTAAAGGACTCAAAATCAATCTTGCCCTGGTAATGCGAACCTGATGCTACGTTTACTATACGCGCACTATCGGCTTTTTTAAGCAGGTCGAGCACTAAATTGGTTAACAGAAAATAGGCAAAGTGATTGGTAGCAATGGTCATTTCAAGCCCATCTTCACTCAGCTTAAAATCGGGAAAAACGCCACCGGCGTTATTAATCAGCACATCCAGTTTGGTATAGTCCTTTTTCACCTTTACCGCCAGTTCCCTGATAGATTTTTGAGAGGAGAAATCGGCGGTGTAATATTTAAGCTTTTCATTACCGGTGGCAGCTTTAATGGTAGCCACCGCTTCTTTCAGTTTATCTTCATTGCGGGCAACCAAAATAATTTCGGCACCTTGTTGTGCCAGCACCTTAGCGGTCTGTAAGCCTATACCTGAACTGCTGCCTGTTATTAAAACTGTTTTTCCTGTCATGACTATAATTATATTTTGCTTGTCTCTTCTAAAAAAACATGGCTAAAGCCAATGATAATAATACACTGTTGCTCCGCTCTAAAGAGCGGAGTTAATATTAACCCCGGCTTTCAAGCCGGGGAATAACAAAAAAAGAAAATGGCTTCAGCCATGACCCAATTCATCGACAAAACCTAAACAACAAATATCTGTTTCTCTTGCTTCGCAATTATTTTCCCAATCTTAAACAATGACGTGTTTTGGGGTAAAGATATTTTAAATAACTCCTGTTCGTGCTCAGGGTCCACCGCTATCAACAGGCCGCCGCTTGTTTGCGGGTCGCAGAGGGTTAACAGCGATTCGCCGCCAATGCCTTGCACCTGGCTTTCGTAGCTTTTCCAGTTGCGCATGGTGTTATCGGCATAAATAAATTTAGCCGATAGCTCTTTTACCCGGTCCATTAAAGGTACCTGCGCGTATTCAATCTCGGCAGATACTCCGGCGCCTGCGCACATTTCGCCTAAATGCCCCAACAGGCCAAAACCGGTTACATCAGTTAATGCGTGCACAAAATCAAATTTTCCCAAAGCTTCCCCCGGGGTATTGAGCGTACACATAAAATCTACGGCATGTTTAATTTCTTCATCTGTCAGCAGGCCACGCTTAACCGCTGTTGCCAAAACACCGGTTCCCAGGGGCTTGGTTAAATATAACAGGTCGCCCACCTGTGCAGTTGAATTCCTCTTCAGATTTTTAACCTCCACAAAACCATTTACCGATAAGCCAAAAAAGGGCTCCGGGCTATCAATGGTATGCCCACCAGCCAATGAAACACCAGCCTGTGCACAGACTTCCTTAGCGCCTGCAATTATTTGCTGCGCAACTTCAGCGCTCAGTTTCTCTACCGGAAAACCCAGAATAGCAATAGCCATAAATGGCTTGCCACCCATGGCATAAACATCGCTTAATGCATTTGCAGCAGCTATTTTTCCATAACTGAAAGGGTCGTTTACAATGGGTGTAAAAAAATCAACGGTGCTGATTAACGCATTGCCATTGCCCATGTCGTAAACTGCCGCGTCATCTTTGGTTTCGTTTCCCACCAATAAATTGGGCGATATAAACGAGCTGCCGGTTCCCTTTAATATTTCTTCCAGTACCGATGGGGCTACTTTGCATCCGCAGCCGGAGCCGTGCGAGTATTGGGTGAGTTTAATTTCCATTTAGTGATTTATAAGTGCAAAATACATTTTGGCCAAAGCCAGGTACTCTTTTTCTTTGTAACCCCCACCTAAAGGTCAGGGCTATTAAATAATCGCTCCGCGTTTTAACGCGGGGATTTAATCAACGACAGCCCGGCTTTAGCCAAAATCGGTTTTTCCTGATAACTACAATTCTTTCTTTTCCGCAGCAGCTACTAATGCCCTTGCCACATGCTCCACATCATCCGTATCAAACACAAATCTGAATATCTCTTTAGTCTCTTTCATGCCAAGCCCCTTATCGTAAGCCTTGTCATAATAGTACAAAGTAATTTTTGCAGCTCCTGCAAAATCTTTTGCCTGTACGGCATCTATCGCATTTTTCCATTGCTCATTACCCAGGCGTCGTTTAATATTAGTAATTGCTTCTTCCAGGCCGGCAATAGCTTGCTCTCCATAATCGCGCACTAATCTTTGCAACCTTATTTCCAAGGGCAAATCAATTATAAACACCGGCGAGGTGCGCATGTTATTCCACAAATTCAAATCAATAAAAACGCGGCCCACGGTTTTGCTTTCATCTTCTATCCAAACCCGCCGGCTTAAATCAAAGTGTTTTATCACATCCGCCAGTAAATTTTCAAAGTGCTCCGTAGATGGTTGAGGCGGTAATCCAAGGGCCCCAAAAGCCGAGCCCTTGTGGTTGGCCAGGCCTTCCAGGTCTATTACCTGCTCGCCCATCTCTTTTAACTTCAACAAAACATCCGTCTTTCCGCTACCTGTTTTCCCACCAATAACTATCAACTTAAATTTTTGGGCAATCTGCTGCAAAACGTAATGCCGGTAGGCTTTGTAGCCACCGGTTAAAACGTGTACTTCATAACCAAACAAATTAAGCAGCCATGCCATGCTGCCGCTGCGCATACCTCCGCGCCAGCAGTGCACAAATACTTTATTGTCGTTAACCTTGGGCTGAACAAAGCGCACAAATTCACTCATCTTTTTGCCCACATAATCAAGGCCCAGCAAAATGGCTTCGTTTTTTCCCTGTTGCTTGTAGGCGGTACCTATTATTTTGCGCTCCTCATTATTAAACAGCGGCAGGTTCGTTGCGTTTAGTATGTGCCCATAATCAAACTCCCCCTCCGAGCGCACATCTAATATTAAATGGCCGGTTGACTGTTCAAGAAAATCCTGTATGCTCAGTTGTCGTATCAATGCCGGGGTTTAAACTACTGGTAATGCCTGATGAAGCTGTAAAGATTAAAACCTGGTACATCCATTTTTAGCTGCAGGTCGTTTTTAAGTTGCAGCACATCAAAGTTTTTCATGCGGTGTTTGGCTATTATGCGCAGCGCTTTTTCAGCCAGTAAAATAAGCTTACGCTCCTTATTCTTTTCCGAGTCGCGCTCTTTTACAATCTCAGTTATTAGTTCTTTCACCCCCCTTCCCTCAACAGCTACCGTTTTAAGCACCGGTATATATTCCTTTTGGTTAAGGTGCAATTGAAACGAAAGCGAGTTGATAATAGCGTCCGCATCGGCCCGGTCGGCTTTATTCACCACAAAAATATCTGCAATCTCCATTAACCCGGCTTTCATAGTTTGCACAGCATCGCCCGATTCCGGCACCAGTACTACCACCGTAGTATCTGCCAAACCCGCAATTTCTACCTCACTTTGGCCAACACCAACGGTTTCAACAAAAATAAAGTCGAAGGGATAGGCCTTCATTACCTCCACCACCTCCATTATTTTATCACTCAATCCACCCAACGACCCCCTGCTGGCAACAGAACGGATAAAAAGACCAGGGTTATTGAAATGTGTACTCATGCGCAGCCTGTCGCCCAACACAGCGCCAAGGTTAAACGGCGAGGAGGGGTCTACAAGCACCATGCCAATTTTCTTCCCTTCTTCCAATAAAACACTTACCACCGCGTTTAACAGCGTGCTTTTACCGGCACCCGGTGGGCCGGTAAAACCAACCACCGGTATATCGTTAGGTTGCAACTGCTGTAAAACAGATTCAAAACCCTCGGCCTCGTTTTCAACCACCGAAATGGTACGGGCCAACGTTTTGAAATCAGTTATAGAAGTATTGTGTGGCAAGAGTTTTATGTTTGTGTTCGAAAATAGAGATTTTTACCACTAGGAGGCTGTTTAGAATCAAATCCCAAATACATTTTTTACCGCAAAGGCGCTAAGGGCGCCAGGTAGAATAAGATAAAAATAGAAGCGCCGATAAAAAATTGCGTTTGCGAACTTCTTTTCTTTTGTTGCACATTTTATTCCTTTGCGCTCTTAGCGTCTTTGCGGTAAAAT
>CAISWS010000085.1 GCA_903889265.1 uncultured Bacteroidota bacterium | reverse complement strand
TCGTATTATCAAGGTCTTCGGTTTTTCGTACTTCATTTAGGAAAGAAACAATTTCACCTAAATGCGGGGACAATGCTTTCTCAATTGGAAACAAAATTTCTTCCCTGTAATTCTTACAGGCAATTAACTTTTTACGAGCTTTATTTACCTTTTGTAAGAAACCAGCTTTGAGTTCCTCAAATAATGCATTGCTGAGTTTTTCATATGAGGCGTAATAATCTTTTTGTTTCATTTTAACTTCTTTTCTTACTAATCAACAAAGCAATATTATACGCTTTTTACAAAACGTTTAGCATACTTATTCCGGGAAAGTTAATCAGTTACAATTAAAAGCGGTATGGGTGACAATAATTAATATTTGCGAACCGCTCGCACGTTAAAGGCATCGTACTTAGGTAAGGCATACGCTGCACCGGGACCAAAATAGTTTGAAAACCAAGTGCCAAAATTCAACGCCCAGACGAGGACAGTGCCATCGGTATAGTCGGCCTCTGTGGAACTCCAATAAATGATCTCGCCGGTGGTTGAATCGGGAATTGCGGCAAAGCCATTAGTATCGCCTAAAACTTCATTTACAATTACTGCTGCATTGTAACATTGATTTAATTCCCACATTGCGGGCAGGTACCAGTCATTATAACCACCGCCAGCGTAACTGCGACAAAGCAAAGCGGCACTGGCGGTTTGCCCGCTTTGCGCAATAATTGCATTCGTGTTAGTTTGTCCATTTCTCAGGCTTTCCGCAGTTACGCCAATAAAAGTGGTTGTTACATTGCTCCATGCTGCACTATCGCTAATATCTGTCAAAGAAGCAATCAATCCATGCTCAACCCCTGCAACTTTCCAAGCTGATACAATAATTCCACCCTGGTAGAGTTCGCCAATGTAATGGGTAAGGCCACCTGGCCCCGTAGCTCCTGTTAAGCCGGTTGACCCTGTTAAACCGGTCGGGCCTGTTGCTCCGGTTGGCCCCGTTATACCTGGTGGCCCTGTTACACCGGTTGCTCCATTACCGCTATTACCAGCATATAAAGCATAAGGGACGCTTAAAAGTTGTGTGGTTCCCATATTTGTAAAATTATTGCTGCCGGTTTGGTCAAACCCTACTTGTAGGTATTTATTGCCTGTTGCCCAATTGACCGAAGTTAAATTTGTACCGACTTGTACTTGTCCTGAACCGATGGCAACGGTAAACAAGCCAAATTGATTTGTAGTTGCTGTGTCTATTTCCTGATAAACAATAGTAGCGGTTGGCGAACCATCTCTAACACCTATTTCAACTGAGATGAGGTGGTTTGATATTACACTGCCGGTTGTATTTCGGGCTATCGCTTGATAATTGAAACTTTGGGGAATTTGTGAAGATGCTACTAGCAAGCTAAATGTAAAGAGGGCAAGTAAAGTTTTTTTCACGGAAGATTGTTTTTTGGCTACCATGTCCCACAGTAGCCTTAATATAAACAATCAGCGTGGGACATTTAACTGTTCCGCGATAGAGGTATTGGCATACCCGGATGCAAGAAAGCTAAAGCCCACGCCTTGCGTGAGCGTTCAACCATTCTTCTGCATCCATTTAATTTGCCAATTTTCTATCGCAGATGATTAACGCTAATATTTTCTTTGAGTTCTCTCTTTACATAATTTATTTTGTAGTTACGAAAGTAAATTAAATCATTTTTTTTGAACGACGGCTTTATTTAATTTAAGTTCGTTAAGCGAAGAACTCAACTATCAAAAATGATAAATGAAACCGTTTTAGATGAAATGGATTTGCCATAATCATATTTGGATACACGAAAATTAATGCTCACAATTAAGTCTTAACAGGTATTTTGATTCAGAGATATCAATGTTTTCATT
>CAISWS010000084.1 GCA_903889265.1 uncultured Bacteroidota bacterium | reverse complement strand
ATGTTTTATTATTTTTTATCAATATCCTTACGTCTCTAACCCTCCGATCTTCCATATTGCCGCTGTCATCGCTAAAAAGTGATTTCTTTTTAAGGTATGGGCCAACAAAAATAACTTCACCCTCCGCCAGTTTTTCATCCATACCCTGGTTACGTATAAATGCCAGTTGGCCTACCTTAACATTGGCGGCAAACAATTCGTCTACCTCACACAACACTGTAAGCCTAGCGGCAGGAGCAAAATCTAACAGGCTTTTAGAAGTAGTTACCGAAGAGCCTTCGGTTAAGTCCATATTCAGTACTATCCCGTCTGAAGGGGCTGTAATTTTTTTTTGTCCTATCTGTGCCAGCACTACACCAACATCAGTAATACATTCATTTAACTTAGCTTGCTCGTTCAGCAGCATAGCATTGTAACGGTCGATATCTGCCAGAGATTGGTCGTAGTCAGCTTGAGCATTATCCAGGTTTTGTTTTGTATCGGCATCCCTGGCAACCGTTTTTTGTGTGCGTTGCAGTTTTACCCTCAGGTTTTCGGTTTTGATTTTTACCGAATTTAGTTGTGCCTTTGCACCTTCAATTTCGGCCCGCTGAGCTACAAGTTTAGAATTGGCCTGCAATAGCAATGCATCTTCGTAATCGTGTGCCAGCTCCAGTAAAATCTGTCCTTTTTTTACCGTATCACCGGCCTGCACATACAAGCGCTTTACAACACCATTAACCTGGGCTCCTACCGAACTTATCTTGTCTTCAGGCTCAACGCGGCCAATGGCTATCACCTCAACCGGATGTAATGTGGCAGAGGCTATTGCCTTATTTTCGCCGCCTTTTTTGCCACATGCAAATAGCAACAGGCACATTGATAATATAATGTAATTTACTTTCATAACTAAATGGCTGACTCTATATCTTTAATGTATTCACTTTTACTTCGCTCTCTGGCTTTTCCGTTTTCCACCTCAATGATCCTTGTGGCATAAGGTATTAATCTTTGGTCGTGAGTTACAACAATTACTCCCTTACCAGCTTTGGCCAATTCCTGTAGTTTTTTCATCACCACTGCTACTGATGTTACATCCAGCGAGGCGGTTGGCTCATCGCACAATATTATGGGTGGGTTGGTTACCAAAGCGCGGGCAATAGCCACTCGCTGCTGCTCACCGCCACTTAGCATTTTTGGTAAAGATTTAATGCGGTGTTGCATAGCCAGGCTTTCTAAAGCCTGGCTGGCCTCTTTTCGGGCTTCGGCAACAGGTTTTCCCTGCAACTGCAATGGTAGCATTACATTTTGCTCAACAGTTAATGGGGCTATTAAATTAAAGGATTGAAAAACAAAGCCAATGTTTTGCAGCCTTAATTGCGCCATCTGCTTATCGTTTAAGTTGGTTGTGTAAACTCCGTTTACATAAACTTTGCCCTGGGTTGGATAAATAACACAGCCAAGTAAAGAGATAAGCGTTGTTTTGCCTGAACCGGATGGGCCAATTATAAGGGCCAATTCACCTTTGTTAATTGCAAAGTTTGTAGGATGAAGGGCTATAATATCTGAGTCTCCACTCTTATAAAGTTTTGACGCTCCATCAAGTCTTGCAATTTCCATTGAACAAATATAAACTCTGTTAATGGTCTGCCAAGAGCAAGCTGCTGGATATTTAAAATAAACATCCCAAGGGAAAATAAAGTTTCTCTGTAAAGGTGTAGAATTAAACGTCCATTTATCGAACCTTTGGAGTGATATTCAGTTAGTTAATTCCTACCTAAAGTGATTAAACGGTCAAATGGATAAAACATATGAACGCAGGCCATTAGGTCATCCTTTTTCCCATCGTTACCACCCTGTATTATTAGGTAATATATTCGGATTAGCCAGCACTTCCTGCTGCGGTATCGGTAGTATATATGCGGTGTTTGACGAAGTAAGTGTATTTTGGTCAGTGCTATATTGTAAATCATTTGCTTGCCGCTGAATGGGGTATCCTAATCTTCTCAAATCATAATACCGATGACCTTCAAAAGCCAACTCCTTAAACCGCTCAGTTAATATGGCTTCCAGCAAGGTTGAACTGCTATTAAAGGATTGAGGTACGTAGTTTTTGATGCGATTACTGCGCAGGGCATTTAAATCACTTTCTCCGGCTGTTATATTTCCCTGTTGCGCATATGCTTCAGCCCTTATCAGGTACATTTCGGCAGTCCGGAAAACTATCTCATCAGTAATGTCCTGCTGGCCATAGGTACCCGCATACTTGGTAGCAAGATAAGGTGGGTTTTGACCTGCACTTTGCAATGAGCTGTCAAAGGTAAAGTAAATGGCAGGACGGATGTCAGCACTATCATAAGCATTAATCAGTTTGTTGGATGGAGTAAATAGTACAATGTCTTGCGGAACATTAATAAAAACACCTTCGGGGTAAGTGGGGCTCTGGTTTGTTTTTTTGATCTTGAATATAACTTCGACATCACTCTGGTCAGTCCAGATGTTCGGAAAATCGCTGATGCCAGCCAGCGGTACATTATTGATGGCCTGTGTGGCAAAGGTAACAGCATTGGCCCAATTGCCGGTATAAAGCGCAATGCGTGCCTTGAGGGCAAATAAAGCAGTCTGGTTCATGCGGGTAACGTCGTTGTTGCCAGGTGCTATAAGCGAATCGGCTTGCGAAATATCCTGCTGCATCTGTAGGAAAAATGTAGCAGTAGTAGGCCTTGAAGGTTTATTCAGGATATTGGCAGAGGTAACATAAGGCACTGCCAATGATGAAGCATTATAGGCAGAGGCGTTTGCAAAGGTGCGATATAACTCAAAATGCTCAAAGGCCCTTATAGCAAGTAGTTCTCCCTTTAACTGTTGCCTGGTAAGCTGGTCTGCATTGCTTTGTGCCGGTACTGAGTTAATGGAGTTCAAAATAAGGTTGGCACGATTAATAACCTGATAGGGCCCCAGGAATGCGTTGGTAACATTCGGGTCGAGCGAAGAGTAGGCCCACCTGAAAAGATTTACACCGGTTCCATTGGCGCCATAATTTTGCAGGCCGGGTTTACATTCGTCTGACATCAATGCTCCGATCTGAAACATGTATTCTTCGCGCCAATCGGTATAAACGCCCAGCACACCTTCTTGTAAATTGCTCACAGAGGAGAATACAGTGCTTGCGTTTACCTGGTCGCTGGGTTGCACACTATCTATAAGTTTGTTGCATGATACTTCCAGACAAATAAACAAGGCTGCCATTACAAACAGTGAAAAGTTTAATGATAAGGGTCTCATAGTAAGTTGGTTGGTTTTTTCTATCTGAAAGTTACATTAGCTCCAAAAGTAAGGATGCGGGGTGCGGGGTATTCGTACTGCGCTACATCGTTGGCATCTTCCGGGTCAAATCCTTTCCATTTGGTAAAGGTCCAGATGTTGTGGCCGGTAGCAT
>CAISWS010000083.1 GCA_903889265.1 uncultured Bacteroidota bacterium | reverse complement strand
CGGTTAAGGTTGAAGCCTATTTAGAAATATCAGTAAAACAAATTCATAATTTAACCGCAAAGGCGCTAAGTCGCAAAGGGTTAAATTTAATCCCGAAACAAGACCGCGATTAAATCAGTGCATTAGCATAACTTCCTTGTAAAGCTTGTTGTATTCTTCGCGGCTTTGCGCCTTTGAGGTTAAAAAATGATATTCGCATTCAGAATGAAGCTAAAGATTACCGCACAAAACAATATCGAAACCTTCTACGGACATGGCAAACTGCTTATCACCGGCGAATACTTTGTTTTAGATGGGGCAAAAGCCTTGGCGGTGCCTGCAAAATTCGGCCAATCCCTGCGGGTAACTACGCTACACGCAAATGACAACCTGCTTTATTGGGTAGCCCTAAACAATCAAAACAAACCCTGGCTCAATCTGGTATTTGATACAACAGATTTTAGCTGTATTAATGCGAAACAGGATGAGGCGGTAAGGCTCACCAAAATGTTGCAGGAGGCCCGCAAACTGAACCCTGATTTTTTAACCAAAGCAAGTGATACGGCGGTTGAAACCCGGTTAGAGTTTCCGAATGAATGGGGCCTGGGCACCAGTTCTACTTTAATCCATTGTGTGGCTGCATGGGCAAAGGTGGGTGGATATGAATTGTTGAAAAACACCATTGGCGGCTCGGGTTACGATGTGGCATGCGCTGGTAATGATTCGCCCGTACTTTACCAGATAAAAGGGGCTAAACCCGAAGCCTTGCCTGTTAACTGGAACCCTTCCTTCAGCAACCAGATTTACTTTGCTTACCTGGGTAAAAAGCAACTTTCTTCCGAAGGGATACAGTATTACAAAACAAAATTGCAGGATAAAACGTATGCTATCGCCAAATTGAATGGCATTACCGAATCAATATTGGCTTGTGATGATTTGAAGGAGTTTGAAGCTTTGGTAAATGAGCATGAGGATGTAATATCAGAGCAGCTTAAAATGACAAAAGTGAAGGATACTCTTTTCCGCGATTATTGGGGCAGTGTAAAATCGTTAGGCGCCTGGGGCGGCGATTTTATTATGCTCACCAACCAAAGGGGTGTTGATGATTTAAAGGGGTATCTGAAAGAAAAAAATATTACCATTGTTTTTGGTTGGAACGAATTACTTTTATCGCAATAAATTAAGGCTGCGTTACAACAGCCATAAAAACTGAAGTATGGAAGAAATTAAAAAAGTTACCTGGAGAAGCCCCTCAAATATTGCACTGGTTAAATACTGGGGAAAGAAAAGTGGTATTCAGATTCCGGCTAATCCTTCAATCAGCTTTACGCTGGAGCAGTGTTATTCCGAAACCAGTGCGACCCTGATTAAAAAGGAAACTAAAAACCGTGATATTGAGCTGCGCTTTTATTTTGATGGAAAAGAGAACATGGCATTTCGTTTACGAATGCTTAAATTTTTTGATATTATAGCGAAGGATTTTCCTATTCTCCGTCAGTACGGTTTGTTTGTGCATTCTACCAATTCGTTTCCGCATTCATCGGGTATTGCATCTTCGGCTTCGGCTATGAGTGCGCTTGCACTTTGCCTTTGCGATTTGCAGAATCAAATGGACAAAAAGAAAGTATCGAAAGATAAATTTTTGGAAGAGTCATCTTATTATGCCCGGCTGGGTTCAGGCAGCGCTGCCCGTTCGGTTTATCCGCTGATAGCCGAATGGGGTAAAGCCAAAGGGGTAAAGGGTTCATCAGACCTGCACGCCATACCTTTTGAGCAAAACCTGCACAAAACATTTAAAACATACCAGAACACCATTTTAATTGCCAGCAGCGCCGAAAAGAAAGTATCAAGCAGGGTAGGGCATTCGTTAATGAAGAACAACCCCTTCGCTGCCGTACGTTATGCGCAAGCCAACAAAAACCTACGCGACCTCATTGTAGCCCTTAAAAAAGGCGACCTTGAAAAATTCGGTTCTATAGTTGAAGATGAGGCCATGACTTTGCACGCGCTGATGATGTGCTCATCTCCATCGTTTGTGTTATTGGCACCTTCTACACTTTCTATGATTGAAAAAATCAGGAGGTTCAGGGAGGAAACCAAGTTGCCGGTGTACTTTACCCTGGATGCAGGCCCTAACATACATTTGCTTTACCCCAATAATATAAAGCGCAAAGTAGACAGTTTCATTTTTGATGAACTGGAACAACATTGCGAGCAGGGAAAAATGATTCATGATAATGTAGGCAAAGGTCCGTTCAGCGTTAAGTAAGGTGTGGGTTTTCAGCCTTGGGCCATGAACTTGACCATACGGACAGATTCTGAATAAATAAAATCAACCAAAATAACGGGCGCAACGCTCAAAGCTTATAGCCCAAGGCTCAAAGCTACTATGCCAGCTAAATCTTTACATAAAATATTCTATTCAAAAGTGCTTTTGTTTGGTGAGCAAATCATCAATAAGGGTGCTATGGGGCTTGCAGTACCTTTTGAGCATTTTGAAGGGCTGATGAAGTTTGCCGGCAAAGAAGCGGATACCCATGCTATAAAATCAAATCAATCCCTGGCGCGCATTGCGGCGCATATTATTCATCACAAAGAACTTGGCCCTTTATATGATACCAACCAGTTTCTGGACGATATAGAAAAGGGGCTGTACTTTGATTCCAATATACCGCAGGGATATGGACTGGGAAGTTCCGGTGCACTGGTTGCTGCTATCTATTACCGATATAGAAAGAACAAAAAGAAAAACTACCTGATAAGCGAATTGAAGCATGAGCTTGCCGAAATAGAAAGTTTCTTCCACGGTAAAAGTTCCGGCCTCGACCCGATTGTTTGTTATCTGCATAAAGCTGTTTTGATATCGCAGGGAGAAGTTTCAGAAGCATTTGATATGCCTGCAAGCAAAAAGGCAGTGCTTAAATTGTTTTTGATAAACACGCATATTGAAAGGAAAACCGCCCCCTACGTAAATCTGTTTTTAGAGAAGTGCAAAGAGCCGAAGTTTATGAAGACGGTCGAAAAATCCCTGATACCTGCCAACAATATTGCTATTAACGCTTTTCTGCAAGGCAAACATGCCGAACTGATGAAGTGCGTAAAAATTATCTCCCAACTTCAAATGGATCTGATACCTGAATTTATTCCTCCGGCCTTTCACGGCGTATGGAAACAGGGCCAGAAGCATAACGAGTATCATCTTAAAATATGTGGTGCCGGTGGCGGTGGTTTTATTATTGGCATTGCCAAAGCTGATGCTGACCTTTCCATACTTCTTGCCGGAAAGGATGTTATTGAGTTAATGAAGTTTTAAAGGCAGTGACGCTGATTTGTTAGTATGATTCAGTAGTGTCCGGTTAAATTCAACAGTTATACTTTGATCCTCGCAACTAGCAAGGGTTTCATGATTTTATTATTGGTGACGATTTGATTTCCCTTTT
>CAISWS010000082.1 GCA_903889265.1 uncultured Bacteroidota bacterium | reverse complement strand
GCTTGCTGAGGCGCTGCAACTGTTAGCATCGGTAACTGTTACAGAATAAACACCGCTCATGCTGATTGAAGCATTGGGCCTGGTTGGGTTCTGAACGTTTCCAGGGCTAAATCCACCACCGCTGAAAGACCAGCTATAGCTATAAGCAGGAGATCCGCCAGTTGGGCTTGATAACAAATTGATAGTGGTGCCTGAGCAGTACGCTGCATTGTTGCTGCTTGCCGTAATGGAAGGCGACTGATTAACGTTAACGTTGCTGGTGGAAGCACTCGCAGAACAACTGTGTGCATCACTTACTGTAACACTGTAAACTCCGCTCGCTGTGGTAGCTACATTCAGTCTGCCCGGGTTTTGAATATTGCTGGAAAACCCGGACGGGCCTGACCAGTTATACGAATATGGCGAAGTCCCGGATGAAGGAGTGGAGGTTAAATGTATACTATCGCCTGAGCAGGTAGTGGTGGGTGTTGTAACTGAAGCAATAATCGTGGGCGATTGATAAACAGTTATGAGAGGCGCGCTGGCGGTTGCTGTACAACTGTTGGCATCCGTTACTGTAACCGTATAAGTGCCCGACATGGCAGTGGTAGAAGCGGGCCTGGTTGGATTTTGAACGTTGCCCGGAGTAAATCCGCCTCCGCTAAACGACCATGCATAATTATAACCCGGAGTTCCTCCACTTGGGGAAGAAGTAAGTTGTATCGCACTTCCGGAACAATAGGTGGTACTACTGCTGCTTGCCGAAACAGCAGGCTGAGGGTTGACTGTAATTGAGGCAGTTGAAGCAGTGGCGCTGCATCCGTTATGATCGGTCAGAGTAATGCTGTAGATACCTGACATAACGGTAGTAGCCAAAGGCCTTGTTGGGTTTTGAACAGTACTGGCAAAACTCGAAGGCCCTGCCCAGCTATAAGCATAAGGTGAAGTACCGCCCGATGGGAGGGATGAAAGTTTGATGGTGTCGCCTGAACAATAGCTGGTTTTGCTGCTGGACGCAACTACTGATGGAACCGGATTTACCGTAACTATTACAGTATCTTTACCGGCACAGCCCAATGCATCTGTAACTGTCAGGAAATAGGATGTGGTTACCGTTGGACTTGCTATTGGATTTGCAACATTAGACGCACTAAGTGTGGCTGACGGTGACCAGTTATAGGTATAAGGGGACGTTCCGCCGGTGCCCGTGGGGGAGCCCCCAAGAACGGCCTTATTGCCTGTACAAACGGCCGTGTCGTTACCCGCATGAGCAGAAGCACACCCTGCCACGGTAATAGTTACCCGCGAAGTATCATTGGCCTGGTTATAATCAAATTTCTCTTTATGAATATAAGCAGTATTGGTAATAGAGCCCGAGGTTGTAGCAGTGGCTATGATAATAAGTGAATCCGTTTCAAGGTAATTAACATTACCCACTGACCATAAACCTGTACCTGAATTATAGGTTCCTTTGGAAGCCACCGCAGATACAAATGAAAGGCCCGCAGGCAAAATATCAGTAGCGGTTACGGTGTCGGCTACAGCAGATGAGGGCCCGGTGTTAGTGATAATAATTTTGAAGGTATCCTGCTGATTAATGGCGATAGTTGAATGGTAGGCGGTTTTGGTAACCTGCAAATCGTTATCAAAAATAAGGAATGCGCAGGCTTGCACGTTACTTGGCGTAAACATAGCATCGAAATAGGCGCGCAAACCTTGTACTGTATTTGCGGTTGTGGCATTGCCATAATCGTGACCGCCCGCGTAAAAAACCAGGTGGCCTGCACCCGTACCATCTTTTGATACAGTCATGCACATGATAGAAGTATCCGTTCCGGTTGAATAGCGGTCAATTTCCTGGGTACTATTGGTAAATGCACTACCGGTAACAAGGGACCAGGAAGGAACGGCGCTATTTATCAAATTAGGGTCAAGTGCATCTTCAAACTGTGAATAGCCTAAATCGCCATGGGGGTACTGTTGTGCATTTTCATGATTTGGGGTTGCTTCAACAATACCTAATGTTGTCTGAAACCGGCCATTTGTTGCGTTTTCGTACTGGGTGACAGCCAAACACTGCGCCAAAAAATTTCCCCCAGCCTGGGTTACAAATGCATGGATGGAATCAATTACAGAGGAAACCGGGCTTGCATTATGTGGTTCTGAAGCGAAGGTATAACAAGAGTCGGACAGGTGAGACGCGCTGCTTAATTCGGTGTAATTGATTGTTGGTATACTTGCCAAAGTCATATAGTTTAACTGGATAGATGCATTTCCTCCATCATTTAAAACTGCGGCACGTGGTTTTTGGCGCAAAATATAACGAATGTCAACTTTAACAGATGTGGTCATCTGATACACGTTTATTGCATGGCCGGTGTTAGCAGCATTAAAGGCGTTTACAACGGCAAGAAAATTTATGGAGTCAATGGGCTCTACAATGAATGGCCCGGTTCTGAAACGCCGTAAGGATGCCACCTGTGAGGTTGGTATTACCTGAGTAGCTGTTGCTGTAAAATCTGTATCAGTTTTAACCTTTCCTTCCCGTATAGCCCAAAACAACTCAATCTGATTGTTGAGGAGGGTTGCCAGCAAACCGTATGCCTTTACGTTAAACAACCCGGTGGTTGCATCCTTTTGCAAGGTGTCGTCCATAGCAATTACGTAACTGCCTGCAGGGACTAACGATAGTGTGTCGGTAACCGGATCGATGTCCTGGGCAACTGCGCTTACCACCGGAAAGCAAAGCATGGCGGTAACGAACAATGAAAGCAGTTTTATACGGAAGTTGAGGTTGAAATTTTTCATAGGCTTATCAATATATAACAGGCTGACAGATTTGTCAACCCAATGAAATATGTTATTTTTTAATTTAATTAAATAATAGTATTTAAAAAACGGCCTTTGCCTCAGGAGGGACAACAAAAAATCACAATGAACTCATCTCATTAATGCCCCTCATTGATTCCTTAATCAATAAAAACAGTAACTAATATGGTTCAAGAATATGCTCCGGAGGGCAATACAAGTCACCTTCCCGGTTTTTTATCCGGAAACCAAGTTTTAAAAATTACTAATATATTTCAGCAACCGCTGATAGAGACCTAATCTGTTGTTGTGTGTCAATAACAAACCGAGTGCAATTTAGGTATTTTTTTCAAAAAAACGCGTTTGTAGAGATAAATTATACACACGGTTTTATACATGTTTAAATCAGATTTAGTGTAATGTATGCCAATTAAAGCGCGGATTGTAATGCAACTTTGTGCCACTTTTTGATGGCTGAAATACTTAAAAAGTATTACATAATAAAACGTATGTTGTGTTGTTGCATTTGTAACTATGTAGTTGCCAAACGCCCTGCCAGTATTTTGTCTACAACTGAAGGGTCTATAAGGGTAGTGGTATCGCCCAGGTTTGAGATATCATTCTCGGCAATTTTACGCAGTATCCGGCGCATAATTTTTCCGCTTCTGGTTTTGGGCAAAGCTGGTACAATCTGTATTTTATCAGGCCGGGCAAACGGTCCTACTACTTTGGCCACATGTTCCCGTATTTCTTTTTGAAGTTGCTCATGGGAATCCAAATGCCGGTCGCAGATAACAAATGCATAAATTCCCTGGCCTTTTATATCATGCGGATAACCTACCACCGCACTTTCAATTACATAACCGTGTTCGTCGATGGCATCTTCCAGTTCGCCAGTACCTATGCGATGCCCGGAAACGTTTATGACATCATCAACCCTGCCGGTTATCCGGTAGTATCCGTCTGAATCGCGTTTACAGCCGTCGCCGGTAAAATAATATCCTTTATATGTAGAGAAGTAGGTGGTTTTAAACCGGGGGTGGTCGCCGTAAACGGAGCGTGCCATGCCGGGCCATGGAAATTTCAGGCACAGGTTGCCTTCCACATCATTGCCCTGGATTTCGTTTCCCTTATCATCCATTAGTGCAAGCTGAACTCCCGGAAGCGGAAATGAGGCGAATGCGGGTTTCATAGGGGTAACGTTGGCAATAGGGGAAATGAGTATGCCTCCGGTTTCAGTTTGCCACCAGGTATCTACTATGTCGCAATTTTTTTTTCCTACATTTTCGTGATACCAGTGCCACGCTTCCTCGTTAATAGGTTCCCCTACCGAGCCTAATACGCGAAGTGATGACAGGTTTTTATTGGCAAAAATGTCGCTGCCTTTAGCCTGGAGCGACCGAATGGCGGTAGGCGCGGTATAAAATATATTTACTTTGTGTTTATCTATTAAATCCCAAAACCGGCCATGATCCGGAAATGTAGGTACTCCTTCAAACATGATAGTGGTTGCGCCATTTAGCAGCGGGGCATAAACCAGGTAGCTGTGGCCGGTAACCCAGCCAATATCTGCAGTGCAGCAAAATACCTCGCCATCCTGGTAGTTAAAAACGTTTTTGAAGGTGTAACCAATGTAAACCATATAACCTGCCGTGGTGTGCAAAACTCCTTTGGGTTTACCGGTTGAGCCGGAAGTATATAATATAAACAAGGGGTCTTCGGCCTCTATTGGCACTGCCGGGCAAATGTTTGAAGCATCGGCCATCAGCTTTGACCACCAAAGGTCGCGGCCTTGCTGCATGTTAATGGGACTGTTGCGGTGATTGTAGACAACTACATTTTTTATACACCTTGTTTTTAAAAGTGCTTCATCAACGATTTTCTTTAATTCAATTTTCTTATCGCCGCGATACACTATATCGGCGGTAAGGAGTAAAGTGCACTCCGCATCATTTATCCTGTCGGAAAGGGATTGTGCTGAAAAGCCTGCAAACACAACCGAATGAACAGCCCCAATTCTTGCACAGGCAAGCATGGCAATGGCCCCTTCCAAAATCATAGGCAGATAGATGCACACGCGGTCGCCCTTTTTTACCCCCAGGTTTTTAAGCACATTGGCAAAGCGGCAAACCTGATCATGCAACTGCGCATAGGTAAGTGTTTTAAATGGTTCGTTTGGGTCGTTAGGTTCCCAAATTATAGCAACCTGGTTAGCCCTTGTTCCAAGATGGCGGTCAATACAGTTTTCTGAAAGATTAACCTGTGCCCCATCAAACCAGCTTACGTTTGGCCCGTCAAAATCCCATTTCAGAACGTTGTCCCATTTCTTCTGCCAGGTAAAATCTTCGGCAACTTCTGCCCAAAATTCTTCGGGTTGGTCAATGCTTTTTTGGTAGGCGGTTTTATATTCTTCAAAGGTTTCGATTGACTTCATGCTGGCAGGTTTTTTGACTTAATTACGGTAAGGTAAAAATAGAGAAGTGTTTTTTAAAATAAACTGAGAATTGTCAAGTAAAGTAATCCAACTCAATCATACGATTAAGGCTTATCGGGGTAAAAAAAATCCCGGATGAACACATCCGGGATTTAGAAATCTATAAGGCAGGCGACTTATTTATAAGATAGTCCAGGTCTTTTCTCCGCTTAATATTTTATTTAAAGGGATTCTTGGTTTCTTAGCCTGCACTGCTGCTATCTGCTCGTTTATCTGCTCGTCAATACAAGGACGGTCTTCCGTATAGAATACGCCGAAGGGACGAGGGAAATGAAGTTCAGGAGTGCTGAAATCAGCAAATTGGGCTAAAATAAAGGCTTTGGTTTTGTCTGTTTCATCATGTATCCAAAGGTCATCTTTGCTAACGCTGCCATCAGTGAGGTCCACAATAACCGGTTTAAAGCCATCCAGTTTAATACCCTTGTTTTCAGTAGGCCCGAAAACAAGCGGCTTGCCATGTTCAACAAAAATGGTTTCGTCTTTTTTTGTAGCCTTATCGGTAAAAATTCCAAACACCTCATCGTTAAATACAGGGCAGTTCTGGTAAACCTCAACAAAGGCAGTACCGTGGTGCTGGTTGGCACGGTTAATAACAAACTGCATGTGTTTAGGGTCGCGGTCCATGGTGCGTGCAAAAAAGGATGATTTAGCGCCTAAGGCTAATTCAGCAGGGTTGAAAGGTTCATCCACCGAGCCATAGGGAGTAGATTTGGTTACAATACCCTTAGCTGATGTAGGCGAATACTGGCCTTTGGTTAAGCCGTAAATTTCGTTATTGAACATCATTACTTTAATGTTCGGGTTACGGCGCATCATATGTATAAAGTGGTTACCGCCAATTGAAAGACAATCGCCATCGCCACTAACCATCCAAACGTTTAATTCGGGGTTGGCAGTTTTAACGCCTGTGGCAATTGCTGCTGCACGTCCGTGGATGCTGTGCATACCATAGGTGGCCATATAATAAGGGAAACGTGATGAACATCCGATACCTGAAACGAACACGTATTTTTCGCGTTCGCCGCCCATATCAGGCAACACAGTTTGAACCTGTTTTAATATAGAGTAATCTCCGCAGCCGGGGCACCATTTAACTTCCTGGTCAGATGTAAAATCCTTTGCCGTTAATTTTACCGGGGCTGTATTTTCTGTTACTGTTTCCATTGTTTTTATTTTAAACCATGCGTCTCATTTAAGAGAACAAACATTGCATTAAGCCTGGTTATATAATTCAATAATTTTTGACTTTACTTCTTCGGTTGTAAAAGGCATTCCCTGCACTTTATTAAGGCCGATAGCCGGCAATAGGTATTTAGCCCTAACAAGCTGAAGTAACTGGCCACAATTCATTTCAGGTATCAATACCTTATCGTAATTGTGCAATAACTGACCCAGGTTTTTAGGGAAAGGATTTAAATTGCGCAGGTGAACATGCGCTATATCGTAACCCTCATCCAGCAACTCAAGCACGGCGGTTTTAATGGCACCGTGGGTTGAGCCCCAGCCTAACACCACAAGCTTTCCTTTTTCTTTACCACTATCGGGCTTAGCTAAGGGAATAAAGTCGGCGATTTTTTCAACTTTTTCGGCGCGCAGTTTTACCATCACTTCGTGGTTAACCGAGTCGTAAGAAACGTTACCTGTTTCATTTTGTTTTTCCAAACCACCGATACGGTGCTCAAGGCCTTTTGTGCCTGGTATTACCCACGGACGAACGCCGTTTTCATCTCTCTTATACGGAAGGAATTTACCATCGCCGTTGTTATTCTCCTTTAAGAATTTTACAGCAATAGGTTTTAATTCATCTTCACTTGGGAACTTCCATGGCTCAGCACCATTGGCAATGTAACCATCACTTAAAAAGATAACGGGAACCATATGCTCAAGCGAAATGCGAACAGCTTCATAAACAGCATCGAAACAATCTGCCGGAGAGGCGGCTGCTACAATAGGAAGAGGAGATTCACCATGACGGCCATACATAGCCATCAGCAAGTCAGATTGTTCAGTTTTGGTAGGTAAACCTGTTGACGGGCCACCACGCTGGATATCGCAAATAATCAAGGGTATTTCAAGTATCAAAGCAAGGCCCATTGCCTCAGTCTTTAATGCCATTCCTGGGCCTGAGGTAGTGGTAACCCCAAGGCTACCAGCGTAAGAAGCGCCGATAGCTGAGCATATTGCTGCTATCTCATCTTCAGCCTGAAACGTTTTAACGCCGTTTGATTTGTATTTAGCAAGCTCATGTAAAACATCGGAAGCAGGAGTGATAGGGTAGGAGCCCAGGAAAATATCAAGCCCTGCTTTTTCAGCAGCTGCCATCAACCCAATGGCCAGACTTTGGTTACCCGAAATATTGCGGTAAACGCCAGCAGGAAGTTTGGCTGCCGATATTTTGTAACGGGTAGTGAAAATTTCAGTGTTCTCGCCGTAGTTCCAACCGCTTTTAAGGGCTGTAATGTTGGCGTTAAGAATATCAGGTTTTTTGCCGAATTTCTCTTTCAGGTTGGCAATGGTAAAGTCCATGGTTTTGTCAAACATCCAGAACAATACACCTAAAACAAACATGTTTTTGCAACGCTCAATTTCTTTCATACCCAGGCCTGAATCTTTCAGTGCATCTTTGGTATGTTTGGTAACTTCAATTTTGTAAACCTGATAGTTTGCCAACGAGCCATCTTCCAGCGGACTTACGGTACCCTCCGGATAACCGGCAAGTTTTAAGTTTTTCGAATCGAAACCAGCGGTATTGGCTATAATTATCCCACCTTTTTTAAGGCGCGGAAGGTCAACTTTTAATGCGGCCGAATTCATGGCAACAATCACATCGTAAAAATCACCGGGCGTGAAAATTTCTTTACTGCCAAAATGCACCTGGAAACCAGATACCCCGGCTATAGTACCGATAGGGGCACGTATCTCAGCAGGGTATTCAGGGAAAGTGCTTATATCCTGTCCCAGTAAAGCGGCAGTATCTGTAAATTGCATCCCGGTTAATTGCATTCCATCTCCCGAATCGCCGGAGAAACGGACCACCACGCTATCAGTCTCTTTGGTCTGAGTGGCGCGCATGGGTTTATTTTCGATTGTAGATTCCATTGAATTCCATTTATAGCATTAAAAAATATCCTTCCAAATATTGTGTTTAACGGAGGGAGTAATACTTTACTATACGTGCAGCAGGCTCTTCTTTTTCAGAAGGGTTTCTTCAGTTTCTACATGGTCCATATCTGCAACGCAGCAGTCAACCGGGCAAACCGAAGCGCACTGCGGCTCGTCATGAAAACCTTTACATTCTGTGCATTTTTCAGTTACTATATAATAGTAGTCGTTTGAAACTGCGGGTTGCGAAGCATCAGCATCTAAAGTTGTACCATCCGTAAGTGTATACGTACCATGTGCTGTTGTTTTATCACTGATTTTCCAGTTATCGCCATTTGCATAAATTGCCCCATTCGGGCACTCAGGTTCACAAGCTCCGCAATTGATACAAACGTCGGTGATTTTGATAGCCATAATTGTTGGTTTTAGGTTTTAGGTTTAGTTTTTGTTACAGCAAATGAAATAAATGATTTTGCTTCAATTGTTCAAAATTGTGCACAAAAATTTTGATTAAATAATTGCAAACCAATTTTTTTAGTCTGATACTTGTCAAGTATACGGTTGATCTATTTCCGAAATAGTGTTAATCTTTTTCTGATAGTTTTGCTTCAATAATTTAAAGAAAATATGGGTTCAGCTTCCCTGATTTTACTGGCTATTTGTGGTATCGCATTTGCCGGTGGCGGATTACTGGTTTCCCGCCTGCTTGCAAAGGTAACACATAATCCTCAAAAGGGGCAGGCTTACGAATGTGGTGTGCCAACCCGCGGAAACACCTGGAACCAGATGAATGTGGGCTATTATCTTTTTGCATTATTGTTCCTTGTTTTTGATGTGGAACTTGTGTTCTTATATCCATGGGCAGTGGTGGTAAAAAAGGTGGGTATGCTGGCCCTGGGCGAAATTGTAGTTTTCCTTTTTATCCTGTTTGTGGGTTTTCTTTATGCACATAAAAAAGGAGCTTTAAAGTGGATGTAGGCCCTTGCTAAGCTCCCCAAAGGGGCGGGATAAAGGCAAAGGGCAGATATGATCGAATAACAAATTTTTTAAAGTGGAAGAGGTTAAAAACATAGAAGAAACACCTAAGGCTCCTTTGCTTGAAACTGCAGTTTCCGGTGATGCAGCTTTTCCGGGTACAGTTGTGCAAACTCCGGGAGGGGGTGTGCTGGTTTCATCTATAGATGATGTTCTTAATTGGGCACGTTCCAATTCGCTTTGGCCGTTGGTTTTTGGTACCAGTTGCTGCGCCATTGAGATGATGAGTGCGGCATCGGCTAAATACGATTTCAGCCGGTTTGGATTTGAGGTAACCCGTGCCAGCCCAAGACAGGCAGATGTGATTATTATAGCCGGAACAATAGTTAACAAAATGGCCCCGGTTTTAAAAAGGTTATACGACCAAATGGCCGAACCCAAATATGTTATTGCTATGGGCGCATGTGCAACATCAGGTGGCCCTTTCTTTTATAATACTTACAGCGTTGTAAAAGGTGCTGACCATATTATACCTGTGGATGTTTATATTGCGGGCTGTCCCCCACGCCCCGAGGCTTTGATACATGGCTTAATTACCCTGCAAAATCTGATTAAGAAAGGTGGTAAAAGAGAGCGGATTACGATAGAAGATTTTAAGCGTTAGTTTACAGTTTTTAGTTTGCGGTTTTCAGTTGAATACAGGAGTTGACGATAAAGGCGAAAGAGTCGGAATAAACGAATGACCAAAGAGGAATTAAAAGCAAAGCTTACGGAATTGGTGCCAACCGCAATTTTTGACGAAGCGGGAGAATGGCTCAATGTTTCAATTGATGCCAAAGATTGGCTTCCATTGGCCAAG
>CAISWS010000081.1 GCA_903889265.1 uncultured Bacteroidota bacterium | reverse complement strand
GAGGATTATCAGCACCTGGTAGGCGACCCGCCAACTAACCTCGACCTTCATCCCAACTCACCCGGTTACCGGTTGATATTGAATAATGTATTGTTTCCTGCTGCGCGGAAGAAGAAACATAAAACCTAAATTTACCTTCAGCATTACTTATCTTTTAATTGCACCCGTATAAAATACGGTGGTTGTGTAATTTTTATACTCGCTAGCGTCTGCTTGTTTATTATATCTAATGGATAAGGAATGTTGGTCTGAACATGTAAGAATAAAAAAACTTAATTCTCTGGTTTTACAATTCTGTGACACAGGGCGGTGATTAGTGCATTAAGTTTACAATATATTTTTAATGCATAAAACTGCTGTTTATGAAAAAACTAATCCCTACAAAATGTTTTTTTGTTCTGAGTTTGCTGGTAATGACAATTTCCATATCTGCCCAGCGACAAGCGTTTCTAAACTCGAACAATATAAGTGCTGGTGTTGCCACCGGAGGTAATTTATTTTCAGACTCCATAGGTGTGGTTAATGGAGATGATTTATTTGAAGTGCCTAAAGGCTCGCACAAGTATTTGATATTTACCCAGGCGCTTTGGATTTCGGCCCGCGATAGTAGTAATAGCCTGCATGTTGCTGCAAACCGTTATTTTGATTACGGCCGGGATTTTTTCGACGGGCCAATTGTAGCCACTTATGATAGCATTTATGACCGGTACTACAAACGCGTTTTTAAAGTAACACAGGCGCAGATAACGCAATTTAGAACTCTCACTTTCCCAACAACCGAGGCACTTGTTGATTCGGCCATCCTTTTTTGGCCGGGTATAGGGAACCCTTACGTTGCCAGCGATTATGGGGTAAGTATATATTCTCCGCTAGCCCCCTTTGTCGACGTTAATCACAATGGTATTTACGAACCCTTGTTGGGCGATTACCCCGGCATTTGTGGCGATGCAGGCATATTTTTCGTGTATAACGATGCCCGGGCCGCCCACACCCAAACTAACGGGAATATAATTGGCGTTGAAATCCGTGGCCTGGCAAGTGCTTTTATTGATAGCAACACCAATGTTCCTTATGCTAAACAAGCAGTTAATAACAGCATGTTTGTGCAATACGAAATTGAAAACAAATCAGGAAATAACTATACAAACTTCAATGTTGGCGATTGGATGGATCCGGATATTGGCTGCTTTAATAATGATTATGTAGGGTGCGATAGCCTCAGAAATATGATGTTTGCCTATAATGGAACGGCCATTGATCCTGACTGCGCACCTGAAAATGGTTATGGAGCGTTGCCGGTTGCGGCTGGCATAAGGATACTCAACCAGCCTTTAAGCGTATTTGGTTACTTTACCGGGCAGGGAGCCGCTTCTCCGGCTCAAAGTGATCCCATAACCGCAGGTCAATATGACTATTTTCTGAATGGTTTTTGGGGGGATGGTACTCCATTTGAATATGGTAAAAGCGGGTACAACTCGGGAGGAGGTATAACTAAATATGTGCTTACCGGTGACCCTAATGACCCCGCAGGATGGTCAGAGCCTACAGCCAATAACGTTCCCGGCGATCGCCGGATTTTTGGATCTTCTAACAATGCAACTTTTAATGCAGGAGAAATAAAGCACTTTGATTACGTTTATTACAGTTCATACGATTCAACCTCAGATCATTTAAGCATTATTGATACACTGAAACGTGACGGCGATATTTTACTGGCCTTTTACGAAACCAACATTGTTACTTGCCAGAGCCAGTTTACCACAGCTATCAACGAAGTTGAGGCAAGCCAAATAG
>CAISWS010000080.1 GCA_903889265.1 uncultured Bacteroidota bacterium | reverse complement strand
GGCGTTTCTGTTAATATTTAAAGGGTTTGTTAAATAATGATCGACAGCAAAACATTCACCTTGCCCCCCTGCAGGTTTAAAAATATGATTGAATTTGAAGGCCTGGTGTGACACCCCGGCCTGATGAACACGCTGGGGCAGGTGTAGTTGCCTTATTTTTTTGAATCTGGTTTTAGTTTTGTTTTATTATAATCGTTTACATGGAAAAGGATAGCAGGTTTAGCGCTTTACACAAACTGGCATTAAAATATATCTCGCCCGGCATTTCTCAAACGCCAGGTTTGTCTGAACCCGCAGAAGATATTGGCACTATTGCTATTGTAATAGGGGGACTTATAGAGAAGCTTGAGGAATCGCTGGCTAATGAGCAAAATCTGCGTAATGAGATGGAGCAAGCCAGGCTGGCCACCAAACACCTGGAAGAAACCCGTTTGTTATTTACCTCAATTGTTAACCTCAGCGACGATGCCATTGTGAGTAAAGACCTGAACGGAATTATAACCTCCTGGAATGCAGGTGCTGAAAAAATCTTCGGGTATACTTCCGGTGAAGTGATTGGTAAACATATTAGCATACTGATTCCCCCCATCCTTCAAATAGAAGAAGGCGAAATAATGGAACAGATAAAAGAAGGGCAGAATATAGACCACTACGAAACTGAACGGTTAACCAAAGAGGGTAGTATTATTCACGTATCGCTTACCATATCCCCAATAAAGGATGCATCGGGGCATATTATCGGGGCTTCAAAAATCTGCCGCGACATCACCCGGCAAAAAAACACGGAAACAGAGTTGCGCCGTACCGGCCGCCTGTATGCGTTTTTGAGTGC
This sequence comes from uncultured Bacteroidota bacterium, assembly GCA_903889265.1. Classification (GTDB taxonomy): domain Bacteria; phylum Bacteroidota; class Bacteroidia; order Chitinophagales; family LD1; genus Bog-950. The sequence goes on along the minus strand of CAISWS010000080.1, from coordinate 2,440 downwards.
AATCAATCAAAGCATAGTACATATAGCCGACGAGCACACCCTTTTATTTAATGCCTGCACCATTGCCCGGGAAGTAGGTAACTTCCAATCGGCGCGGATTGGCTTATTGGACGAAGCCGGGCGCCTGAATATGATAACCGAAACGGATCAACCCGATAAACCTGAAGGACTGCTAAGATACTCCGGTACCGATTTCAGCAGCCACCTGCTACGCGAAACACCCACAGGAAGGGTATTGGCCACAGGAAGGTTTGCTGTTAGCAACGATGCACTAAACGACCCCGGCCTCAGTTCATGGAAGACAGAAATGGAACTTAATGGCGTCAGGTCCTGCGCCAGTTTTCCCCTTCTAAAGTTGGGTAAAACTGTTGGCGTTTTCAGTTTCCTTTCACACCAAAAAGACTTTTTCGACCAGCAGGAAATAAATCTGTTGAAGGAATCGGCCAATGATATTTCATTTGCCCTGGACGTTATTGAAAAAGATAAGATGCGCAAACAGGTGGAGGCAGAAATTAAAATACTGAACGAAACCCTGGAGGCAAAAATTGCCGAACGCACCACGCAGCTGGAGTTTGCCAATAAAGAACTTGAATCGTTCTCGTATTCGGTAGCCCACGACCTCCGCTCGCCGTTAAGGGGCATTAACGGCTTTGCAAGCATAATCACAGAAGATTACGGCCAGATACTTGATGCCGAAGGAAAACGCCTGCTGGGCGAAATAAAAATGAATGCCAACAAAATGGGCAATTTAATAGATGAACTGCTCACCCTGTCAAAAATAGGCCGTAAAGAATTAAAAAAAATACCGGTAAATATGGCCGCTTTGTTTGCCGATACCTTAACTGATATAACGAGGGCACAAAAGCATTATGCAAAAATTATCTGTACAAATATTCAACCGGTGCTGGCCGATGAAGGCCTTATGCGCCATGTAATTTTTAATCTGGTTGCAAACGCTGTAAAATATTCTTCTAAAAATCCCGAACCGGTAATTGAAATTAACTCCAAAATTGAAGGCAATCATATTATTTATTCCATTGCCGATAACGGGGTAGGGTTCGATATGCGGCATGTGGATAAACTGTTTGGGGTATTCCAGCGCCTGCATGGCGAAGACGAGTTTGAAGGAACTGGAGTAGGGCTTGCCATTGCGCACCGCATAGTAAATAAACACGGTGGCAAAATATGGGCGGAAAGCACAGAAGGCAAAGGCGCAACTTTTTATTTCAGTTTGCCCAATGGTGGCACCAATTAATTAAGGAAACATGATAGATACAAATGCTGCAGAAATATTATTGGTGGAGGATAATCCCGGCGACGCCGAATTGACCATCAGGGCACTTCGCAAAAACAACATTGCCAACAGCATAATACACCTTAAAGACGGGCAGCAGGCGCTCGATTATCTTTTCGGTGCGGGCCAGTACCTGGGCAGAGACCTCAACCATAAACCCAAAGTTATTCTGCTGGACCTTAAATTGCCCAAACTAAATGGCATTGAAGTTTTAAAAGAAGTGAAAAGCAACCCGCTTACCAGCAAAATACCTATTGTTGCACTTACTTCATCAAAAGAAAACCCAGACATAGAACAATGTTACGGGCTGGGAGTAAACAGTTACATTGTTAAACCGATAGTGATAGAAGATTTTATAAAAGTTGTTGCCGATTTAGGCCTTTATTGGGTTTTGCATAATCAGGCCCCTGAATAGCCAACTATAATAACCCATGCCCCTACCTATAAAAATATTACACTTAGAGGATTTAGAATCTGATGCCTGGCTGGTTGAGCGTGAACTGAAAAAGGCCAGCTTAAATTATGAATTACTTTGGGTTGATAACCAGATTGATTTTGAACGGGGCATCACTGATTTTCAACCTGACGTAATCCTTTCTGACCATTCTTTACCCTCGTACAACTCAATTGAAGCATTTAGCACGGTGCAAAAAGCTGGTATTACGGCGCCTTTTATACTGGTAACTGCTGCTATATCTGAAGATTTTGCGGTAAGCAGGATCAAAGATGGTGTAGCTGATTATTTATTGAAGGACCGACTTGACCGACTGACTTCAGCCATTAATAATGCCATTGAAAAAAGCAGGAACGAAGTTGAAAGGCAAAGATTTTTTCAGCGTATAATTGAGAGCGAAAAGATATTGCGCAAAACGGAAAAACTAGCCCGCATTGGCAGTTGGAGCAGGGATTTGGGAAGCGATTATGTTCACTGGTCTGATGAATGCTTTACCATGTTCGGTTACGAACTTAATGAGATATACCCAACTTTAAGCCTGGTAAAGAAGCATGTTCATCCTGACGATCTGAAAAGATTTAGCCAGGTAATTACCCAGGCAACAGAGAAGGAAGAAAGCACTAAAATTACTTACCGGATTATTGATAATAAAGGGGCGGCCAAATGGCTTTACTGCGAATTAGGGGTTGAGT
>CAISWS010000079.1 GCA_903889265.1 uncultured Bacteroidota bacterium | reverse complement strand
GGAATCAGGGCCAGAAGCATAACGAGTATCATCTTAAAATCTGTGGTGCCGGTGGCGGTGGTTTTATTATTGGCATTGCCAAAGCTGATGCTGACCTTTCCATACTTCTTGCCGGAAAGGATGTTATTGAGTTAATGAAGTTTTAAAGGCAGTGACGCTGATTTGTTAGGATGATTATGATTAAATGCATCAATAAAAAAGCATTTAAAACCATAATGACCCTTAGCATAATCATAATAGTAAATCGGTGGGCTATTGTATTAAAAAGCCTGCTTTAACCAGGTCATCCCAAAAGCCGGGATAGGATTTGTTTACTACTTCCGGGTTTTCTATTTCAACAGGGCCCAGTAAACCAAGTGGGGCAAAACTCATTGCCATCCGGTGGTCGTGGTAGGTTTGGATTGGGGAGGTGGGCAGATGCAATTCCCCTTTTAGCTGGTAAAACTCATACATCTCCGAATACTCAAAATGAATATTCATTTTGTTTAATTCATTTTTAAGGGCAGATACCCGGTCGGTCTCTTTTATTTTTAAGCTTTCAATACCTGAGAAAGTTCCATACACTCCGGCCGCTGCAAATATTCCGGCAAAGGTTTGTGCCAGGTCGGGGTTATCCTTGAAGTTGATTTTAATAATCTTCGGGTAATCTGCTTTTATCTTCCTCAGTATAGCGCCTTCGGTGTTAAACACGGTAATTACTCCAAAGCGCTTCATCCAGTCTGCTATTATCTGGTCGCCCTGGCTCCAGTCGTTGCGTAATCCCTCTAAAAATATTTCGGCTTCATCCGCTAAAAATGCCATGCTATACCAGTAAGATGCAGATGACCAGTCTGAACTCACCTCATACGCCTGCTCATTCAGCTTTGTATTTTGAATGGCGATAGCATGGTTGGCCCAGTGATGTTCAACACCAAAATGCAAAAGCAGTTTCAGCGTCATTTCTATGTAAGGCTTCGAGGTCAGCTCTGTAGTAAACTTCAGGTTTATTCCTTTAGGCAGAAATGGGGCTATCAGCAATAAAGCCGTAATAAACTGGCTGCTAACATTGCCTTCAATAAAAGCTTCATTTTCTATCTTATCCATATTAACCGGCACAATCTCCAGTGGCGGAAAGCCTTGTTGCCCCAGGTAGCGGATATCAAACCCCATTTCCTGCAACGCGGTTACCAGCGGTGCTATAGGCCGTTGCTGCATTCTTTCAGTACCGGTGATGATTTTGTGCTGATTGGCTGCGCAGCAATATGCTGTTAAAAACCGCATACTGGTGCCCGCATCCAAAACGTCTATAGTTTTCTCATCCGATGCCAGTAGTTGTACCAGCCTTTGTGTATCACGGGCAGATGATAATCCCTCAATCTGTAACCTGTTGCCGGTAAGTGCTTTCAATATAAGGGCACGATTACTTTCACTCTTCGAACCCGGAATACGGATGCGTGCGTTTATTTTTTTGGTTGGGTGGCTAATCTTTACAACACTCATTTAAGCAGCGAGTTATAATAATTCAACGATTCCTTAATTAATTCTTCTTCAACGGTATTGTTAATACTATAGTTACCTATTCCGTTTAGCAAAGTAAACAGAACAAGTTCTTTTTCATTCTTTTTATCCTGCTTTATCAGTTCGGTTATTTTTCCGAAAGATGCAGAGGCTATAACCGGCAGTTTAAAATAACGTAGTATTACTTCGTTTATCAGGTGCAATTCATCCGGGGTAAGCAGCCCTTTTTTTAAGGATAAATAGCTTTCAGTTATCATCCCAACCGCTACCGCCTCTCCGTGTAATAAAAAGTGGTTTGCATCGGTTAAAAACCAGCTTTCAACGGCGTGCCCGATGGTATGCCCGAAATTCAATGCTTTGCGTACACCCTGCTCTGTGGGGTCCTGATCCACTATGTGTGATTTTATCTGAACGTTCTTCTTTACAACTTCAGGCCAGTCGTTTTCCCTGATGTTTAAATATAGCCGCCGGGTTTCCATAAAAGCATGTTTATCGGCAATCAGGTAATGTTTTATCACCTCGGCAAAACCTGAACTAAGCTCACGCTGCGGAAGCGAAGCGAGAAAATTGGTATAAATAAAAACAGCTTCCGGCTGATTGAAAAGCCCTATCTGATTTTTGAATCCCATAAAATCTATACCGGTTTTACCTCCAACGCTGGCATCTGCCATCGCTAAAAGCGTGGTTGGGATATTGATAAATTTAATGCCTCTTTTATAGCAACCTGCGGCAAAGCCTCCCATATCTCCAATTACTCCGCCTCCTAAATTTATCAATAAACTTTTTCTATCAGCTTTTGCTTCGGTAAGCCGGTCCCAAATTAACTGGCAGGTTTCTATGTTCTTATTTACTTCTCCCGCAGTGACTTCAATAATCAAATGTGGTGGCAATTTGTCAGAAAGGAGAGGATAACAATGTTTCCGCGTATTTTCGTCCACCAGCACAAAACACGATGAAAAGGAATCGGTGAGAAATTGACCCAACTGATTATAAGAATCTTCGCCAATAAATATTTGCCCCTCTGTATCCACTGTATCCAAAATAGAAATTAGTCAAAGCAATTTACACGGTTTTCCGGTATTGCCTAAAGTTAGTATTTCTATATAAATGGGTTAGGGCAGAACAGTTCAAAAATCAAAGCTAAGTGGCAGTATATACCTCACTTTAACTGGTTTGCTATCTTTTATAGCTGGGTTAAAAACCAGTTTTCGGGCAAGGTTAATGCACCGGGCATCATACCGCGCGTTTAGGG
>CAISWS010000078.1 GCA_903889265.1 uncultured Bacteroidota bacterium | reverse complement strand
GTTAGGAAAAGGTTTGTGAAGATGTAAAGGCATTTGCCTCATATCTTAACAGGCCACATAAGCAAACCACCTGTAGTTTAGTCCCACCTACACCCAAAACGGCTGCATTTACACCAATTTAATGCACACCTGCGAGATTTAACCATTTAGCAAAAATACATATGCTGGTTTTTATTATAATTACAGGGCATTAGCCCGGGTTGTCTTCATTGGCTTTGTTGTCAGGCTAAGCCTTTACCTGAGTTTGGGTTTTACTGCAAAAAATGATTTTGGTTTATTATCTGTTACGCCCCCCGCGCTTATAGAGTAACTTTGTTTATCTACTGACATAAATGCAGTTTTTTTGTCATACTGCAATAGTGTTTTTAATAAATAATTTTTAATAAGAGTAGAGAAAATATCCTATATTTCCAACCATATATACGCTGCTATGCATACAAAATTTAAACTAGCCTTCATTTTAGCCATCCTTTTTCCGGGGTTTATTTATAGCCAGGGAGGCACCTGGACATGGGTATCGGGGCCTAGCGGAACCGCGGGTGTGGCATCCTATGGAACACAGGGAGTAGCCAGCGCAAGCAACACCCCTCCCGGCTTATACGAGTCGCCCAGCTGGACTGATAAGCAGGGCAACTTCTGGATATACGGTGGCTACGATGGCATAGGTGAGCACAGCGACCTTTGGAAATACAACCACAACACACACCAGTGGACCTGGGTAAGCGGCCCTGGTGGCACTACAGGCTTAAATGCGGTTTATGGCACAATGGGAGTACCTTCCTCTACTTCAAACCCCGGGTGCAGGTCGTGGGGTGTTTTAACGTGGACAGATGCCAGCGGCAATTTGTGGCTATACGGTGGCGCTAACAGCAGTGAGGATTTAGCTGATCTTTGGGAATACAACATTGCCACCAACGAGTGGACATGGATGAACGGCAGCAACACTTTTGGCACAGTTCCGGTGTATGGAACCATGGGTGTGGCTTCGCCAGGTAACACGCCCGGCTACAGAACAGAGAGCACTTCGGCCTGGGCTGATAAGAATGGAAATTTGTGGCTTTTTGGCGGCGGTTCATCGGGTGGTTTTTACAACGACCTTTGGAAATATAACATTGCCAGCAATGAATGGACCTGGGTTAACGGTTCGCAAACAGGTGGCGCAACCGGTACTTATGGCACCATGGGTGTAACCAGTGCACTCAACTCTCCTCCGGGCAGGGCCTCTTATACCAACTGGATGGATGCCGCAGGTAATTTTTACCTCTTTGGTGGTTACAACGACGATGGGCCGCTGAGCGATGTATGGAAATACGACCCGGTTACCGGCCTGTGGACCTGGATAGCGGGTGAAAATTCTTACCTCTCGGCCGGTAATTACGTTCAGTATTGCGTTAATAACGGCAGCACCGGCCCTATGGCCCGGTACGAGAACCGCAGCGCGCAGCTTTTAGGCTGTAACGCCGATGCCTTTTTAACCTTTGGCGGCTCGGCACAGAATGGCTTTAATGTTTACAGTTGTTTAAATGACCTTTGGATGTACAATACCCAAAACAATCAGTGGACCTGGGTAAGTGGCACCAACACCATTGATGCCCCCGGTAGTTATGGCACCATTGGGGTTGGCAGCACCACTAATTTGCCGCCATCGCGCGCAGGGGGATGTGCCTGGATGGATAACAGCGGGGTGCTTTGGTTATTTGGTGGCACAACAGATTTAGCCGGTTATTACTCTGATGTATGGTCGTTTACTCCAAATCCTTCATGTATATCGCTGCCGCTTGCGGGTGGTATAAGTGCAGATATGGAACAAAATCTTATATGCCGGGGCGATTCCAGCCAGCTGTTTATGTCTGGTGCCAGTAACGTAAAAATTACACCTTCGGCAACATCGCATGTGATAGATTCTACCACCGCATGGCTAAGCCCGGATACTACCACTACTTACATGATAACAGGAAAAACGGCTTGCCGTACCGCTGATACTACGTATGTAACTTTAATGGTTACCCGCCCCGGGGTACTCAATTACATTTTACCCGATACCAGCGTTTGCCAGGGCACGCCCACCGTGCTAACCCTGCTTGGCCAGGGCGCTGTAACTATCAGCCCTAACACGGGTGCTACATGGCTTGATAGTGCACACATTTCGCTTACCCCCAATGCAAGTACTACTTATAAACTGAAAGGCACCTCAACGCTTTGTGGCGGAAATGATTCAGCCAGCTTTACCTTACACGTGCAGGGGCACAACCCGGTAAGCATAACTGTACCTGACGCCATTGGCTGCTACGGGTACTCTGAAACCGTAACCGTTTCCGGCCTTTCAGCCCTTACAGT
>CAISWS010000077.1 GCA_903889265.1 uncultured Bacteroidota bacterium | reverse complement strand
TGTTTATACGCTTACATGTAGATTTGCGGACCGGGGTGGCGATATGCTTTTTTGTGCGTTGCGGCGCATCCTGTAATGAAAAAAAGAGGTCGTGAAATCCTGCCAGGCCGGTTTCAACCGTGAGTGCTTTTTTTGCCATAGTGTCGCAAAAGGCATCTTCAAGGCTATCGTGTTTTTGATAATAGGTTTTGAAGAATTTGATAAAGTAAAGTGTGTCGGTGGTATTAAAAGTTCGGTGCTTAAACTGAAGAAATTTTTTGAGGTCTTTTTCCTGGTGGCCGAGCACAAACTGATGGGGCGCGCCGTCCATTAATTCAACCAGCTTTTTGGCTGAGGTAATAATAGATTTCCGGTTACCCCATGAAAGCATAGCGGTCCAGAAGGCCATAATTTCAATATCCTGTTTTTTGGAGAACGAATGAGGGATAGAAATAGGGTCATTTTCAATAAAAGCAGTGGCATTGAACTCATGGTACTTTTGTTCCAGGAGCTCGTGAATTTTACCATTGTCGGGCATCGGTTTCTTCATATCAGGGCAGCGCTTTGCAGAGCAAATTTGGACTTTAAAGCCAACAAAAGCGGGCTAATCTTTTAAACCGGGTTTTAATCTGATTAAAATCAATGGAAAATGCCGGTTTATGGTATGTTAAAAGAATTATTCTTTGCATTTTCTTGTATTATTTCACGAAATATTATCTTTAAACAATTCTTCAACAAAACAACCGGCTATGGGATCAAGGATTACAAGAAATATACTTACGCTAAGTATAGTGATGCTGCTTATTATTTGTACGGCTTCAGCTCAGAACAAAGATGTAGATAAAGGAAAGGCAGCGCTTGCAAAAGCAATGGAACAAAAGGACGCCAGCAAGCGCCAGGAGTTAATCAACTCGGCAAGAGAAGATTTTCAGAAAGGGGGATTAAAGCCGCAGGAGGTTGCGATTATTTTGGGAGATACATATCTTGACAAGGGTGACCTGGTAAATGCAGCCAATTCGTACAGCACCGCCAGCAAAGAGGATAAAAAAGCAGGGTTTAAAAAAGTGGCCGATGCCTATGTTGAAACAGCTTTTAACGGCGATGAGAAAGCCGAAAACAAAGCGGTAAATAAGGCCATGGATTATTACAAAAAAGCAGATGCCTTAAAAGAAGGAGCGCGAAATGTGGGTGATAAATATTATGGCAAAGGAATAGACGGATATAATAAAGCCATTGACTTTTATATACTGGGCGGTGCCGATGTAAAGCTAGAGGCAATTGCCAAAGAATATTTTGATAAAGGTGGAGAGAGCGAAGATAAAGCCGCGGAGGTTTATCTGCGTATGAAGACACCTGAAGGCGACGTGAAGGCCGGTGATATTTATTTTAACCGGAAGGAATATGCCAAAGCGATTGATTCTTACGAAAAGGGGAATTCGGCAGATGGGATAAAGAAATATGCTGATTACCTGTATTCGCAAAACAAGAATGATGACGCTGACAATTATTATGTGAAAGTAGCTGCCATTTTAGCTACATCAAAGGATGATGCGGCATTGGAGAAACTAGCTACCGAAAGCCAGAAGAAAGGAAGCTACGGATTGGCTGCCCGAATTTATGATAAAGCAGGCAACACTACTTTAAGCGATAAAAGCAACGGATACGCTGAGCTGATAAGCTTTAACCTGGACAGCGCTAAAATATTTTTTAATAATGTGAATGATGCAGGGACAGTTAAAGCCATTGACGACAATGCAAAAGTATTAAACGCTTTAAAGGACATAGCCGATAACTTTGATGAAGTAATGAAAGCTGCCCCGTTTGTAACGATGATAACGGATAGCGTTACAGGCCAGTCAACTCCTTCAGCCAATGACCAGAAAACTTTGGAAGATTATTACAAATCAGTGCGCGACCAGATAGTTAAAAATGTATTTGATGTATCGGCTAACATGGGAAAGCTTAAAAGCGATGACCTTAAAAAGTATGCCCGTATCCGCTTTTTACGTTACGGCGCAATCAGAAAGATATTGAATGCAGACACATTTGCCATTGTTAAGCAAAAGGCAGATATTAAAGCTAAAGATGTAGTGCTTTAATATGAATTTTTAATAAGAAGGAAAGGCGCAGATTATTGTTTGCGCCTTTCCTTTTTATGAAAACCGCCATCAGGCAGAAGCAGCAAAAATTAAGAGGAGAATTTTACGAAGAACTACTATATTTCAATTTATAAATCCGGCCGTATGCAAAACAGCGTTTTTACCCCCTTTAAGTATGTTTTGGCAGTTTTGATTGTAGGATTGAGTGGGTTTAGGGCTCAGGCCATATGCCTGAATACTGACTCAACCATTACTACGTCCTTTTGCACCGGGGATACTTTTTTTGTTGGAACACATGCATATACACAAACCAATACTTATAGCGATACGCTGACTAACTCAATGGGCTGCGATAGTATCGTAACCCTGAATCTTACAGTTTTTCAACCCATAGTTATTGCTATCAGCGATTCTATCTGTAGTGGCGATACTTTACATTTTAATGGCAAAAATTTAACGGCCGGAGGTAGTTACGCGGACACCCTGACCGCCTTTACTACGGGCTGTGATAGCATAACCAACTTAACGCTTAACATAATTGCCCCGTTTAGAACAACGATTGGAGATACCATCTGTACGGGTGATACCGCTTATTTTAACGGAAGGGCTTATACTGCTTCTGGCACCCATAAGGACACACTAACCTCAATGAAAGGTTGCGATAGCATTATTACATTTAATTTGTTAGTAAGGCCGGTGCTCACTGGCAGTATAATTCAAAGTATTTGTCGTGGGGGCAGTTTTACTTTTAATGGAAATACCGTATCGCAGGCAGGTACGTATAAGGATACTTTAACCACAATGCTTGGCTGCGATAGTGTGGTTACGCTTACGTTAACATACAACCCGGATGTGCCTAACAATATAAGTGCCAGCATTTGCCAGGGGAACAGTTACATATTTAATGGCCATATACTGGTTTATAGCGGGGTTTATAATGATACGCTTATCGGATCTACGGGATGCGATAGTCTGGTAGTGTTAACGCTGGACATACTGCCGAACCCGCTTGAACCTTATATTGTTTCTTCGGGCGATACGCTTACGGCATCAGCTGCCCCGGCATATCAGTGGTTTTTAAATGGAAGTGCTGTTGCCGGTGATACCGGGGTAAATGTTGTTGCAACCCAAACCGGCAACTATCAGGTTGAGATTACCGGGCCGAATGGTTGTAAAAACACCAGTGCGATATATTATGAAAATGCGCTTGGTTTAAATAATGTAAAAAGCAACTGGAACGTTGGGTTATATCCTAACCCCAATAACGGTTTGTTTGTAATAGCAATTACTGATAACGTTGTGCGCACAGTGCAAATTACAGATGCTTTGGGGAGTGTTGTTATGAACGATGAAAATACAAGTGGAACTAAGCAGTATGACCTTGCTATGCTTGCAGGTGGAGTTTATTTTGTACGTATTCAGCAACAGGGGGAAGTTAGAACGATGAGGTTTATGATAGCGAAATAACTTGAAACTTGAAAAGAAGAGCTGCATTTATAGCAAATTTTATTTTATTTCAAATTCTAATCGCTGCAACTTTTTACCTCTATTCCATACACTGCAATTACATGCCTTGGGGCGATAGTAGAAGAGATGGTTTAGATTTACTCTTTTATTTTTTCTATCTATTTCCAGGAATGATTTTGTGTGCCACTTTTAAGGTAATTATCTGGCAAAAAGCAGATTATATACGCTTTAGTTATTTTGCATATGCATTGGCCATATTTATTATTGGCGGTGTTAGTGCCATGCTTCCATCATCGCAAAATTTGCAAATAGCAATTCTGCTTATGTTAATTCTTTGTGCAATTACGGGCATTTTGAGTACGTTAGAATTCTACACGTCAATTTTGAAAATGAAAAAACCGGAGCAGGTATTAGGCTAAAGCCTGCTTCAAATCATCAATTAAATCTTCCACATCTTCAATACCTACGCTTAAACGAAGCAGGTTGTCTACTACGCCCACACGTTCCCTTTCTGCCTTTGGTATAGAAGCATGTGTCATGGTAGATGGATGATTGATAAGCGATTCAACACCACCTAATGATTCAGCTAAAGAAAAGACGTTGAAGGATGATGCAATTTTAAACGTGTCCTCCAACGAGGCTCCCTTTAGTACGATAGATATCATGCCACCGAAATCTTTCATTTGCTTTTTAGCAATGGCGTGGTTTGGGTGGTCTTCGAAACCGGGCCAGTATATTTTTTCAATACGTGGATGAGGTTTAAGGAATTCGGCAATTTTTCTTCCGTTAAAGCAGTGGCGCTCCATGCGTATGTGCAGTGTTTTAATGCCGCGAAGCACTAAGAAAGAATCCATAGGGCCGGGGTTGGCGCCACAGGAGTTCAGGATAAAGTAAAGGCGCTCGTGAAGTTTGTCGTCATTCATGATTAAAGCACCCATTACTACATCGCTGTGGCCGCCTAAGTATTTGGTAACGGAGTGCATTACAATATCGGCACCCAGTAACAGCGGGTTTTGCAGATAAGGGGACGCAAAAGTATTATCAACCGCAAGCAGCAGATTATATTTTTTGGCAATTTTGGAGCAGGCCTCAATATCTACTATTTGCATAGTTGGATTGGTAGGTGTTTCAATCCAAATCAGTTTTGTTTTTTCATTTACATATTTTTCGATGTTGGACGCATCGGCCATGCTAATGAAATGGAACTTAATACCGTAGTTGGCAAATATTTTGGTGAACATGCGATACGAACCACCGTATAAATCGTCGCCGGTTATAACTTCATCACCGGGCAACAGCAATTTAATAACAGCATCAGTTGCGCCCATGCCACTGCTAAAACAGATAGCGTGTTTGCCATCTTCAAGCGCTGCAATGTTTTTTTCGAGGGCTACGCGGGTAGGGTTTTTGCCGCGAGCGTAACCATATCCTTTATTGGTACCGGGGCTTTCCTGCACGTATGTTGAGGTTTGGTAGATAGGGGTCATGATAGCCCCAGTAGATGGGTCAGGCTCTAAGCCGGCATGTATTGCTTTGGTTCCGAATTTCATTTTTGAGAGATTTGAGGCGTAAAGATAGAATTCAAATACAGTTGCGCACGGAGGCACGGAGAAAAATGCAGAGGAATGCAAAAATCAGTTTTACATTGAACTTAACTACCTCCAACGTTTACGCGAAAAAATACAAGGATTGCGGTGAATGCCATCTATTTTAAAATCAGACCTTTCAGCCTGAATAAACTGTTCCAAAGTTCTATAACGAGGATATGGATAACCCTCATTGTATGCCATCAACCAACTACATCTCTTTATCTCTCCATCGATAGTGTTATACTTTAACCTGACAACATTACCCCTTCTTAACCGGGTAATATGGATGCTTTTTATTCTGTCTAATTCGAGGCTTTGTTCGTCTTCGTTTTTATGCCAATACAGAAACTTCTTGTCAAAATAAACGGGGTGGACTTTTGAGAATGTTTTATAGAGACCGAACAATATCATTGGAAGGATAATCAAAAGCCAGTAATAAAGGAAAAAATCGCTGACCTGATTGGCGTGCATTAAAATGATAGGTACGCAGAAAAAAACCACGGCAAAACTTAAAGTGGTAATTCTGTCGACACGCAATGATTGTGATATTAAAATCTTTATTTCTGACAAATCTTCCATTATTACAAATTAGCCATGTGGCGAAGCGAAAATCAAACAATATTTCTTACTCCAGAGGTCTATACTTAATTCGAGATTAAATCGGAGTTTTGGATTCAGCAGCTTTTAACCAATTGGCTCTATCAAAATAAACTTCGTTGCGGATTATCTTTCCGTTTTGCATTTCAACAATGTCCAAGCCTTGCTCGATAATGTTTTTTTCGCCGATAGGGATGCTTGCTTCCCACTTTAAAGTAAAGCCTTTGGAGGTTTCTATTATTTCAACGGCTTTCCAAATCCAGTTGGGGTTATACTTTAATAACTTACTGAAATAGGGGAGAAGTTGCTGATGTCCGTTTAATCCCTGCCTTGTAGCCGGGTCAGAATAGAATGTATTTTCGGCGTAGAAAGATATTAGCAAGTCGGGCTGGTTTCCGGTCCACGCATTTAGCCAGTTGGTACAGAATTCTGAGAGGTTTTCCATGGAGTTGGTCGTTTTGTTGAAGGAATCCGAAAAGGGAGAGGGAAACCCTTTTCGGGTGGCGTTATTATTTTAAAATAAATGCGAAAATAAGCCATCGCGCAACTTAGGTTCAAACCAGGTTGATTTAGGGGGCATTATTTCACCGCTATTAGCTATGGCCATTAATTGTTGAAGTGATACCGGATATAACGCAAAGGCAACTTTCATTTCACCACTGTCAACCCGCCTTTCCAATTCTTCCAGGCCGCGGATCCCTCCAATAAAATCAATGCGCTTATCAGTACGTGGATCCGCTATGCCTAATACAGGGTTGAGCAGATTGTTTTGTAAAATTGAAATATCAAGGACGCCGACGGCATCATTTGTAAAACTTCCCTCTTTCGGAATCAGCTCATACCAGGTGCCATCCAGATACATTGTTATTTGGTGCAGATGCGCAGGTTTTTTGTTGCTGGTTTTGCTGATTATAAAATGCTCTCCCGCTTTTTGAAGAAACTCTTCATAAGTATTTTCATTCAAATCCTTTACCACGCGGTTATAATCCATAATGGCCAGCTGATCGTCGGGGAACAAAACTGACAGGAAGAAATTGTATTCCTCATTACCGGTATGTGCCGGGTTTTGGTTGCGCATTTTTTGGCCAACCTTTGCGGCTGAGGCTGTGCGATGGTGACCATCTGCTATATAAGTATAAGGTATCTGCTTCGCGAAAACAGAGATGATATTTTCAATTGCATCGCTATCGTTGATTACCCAGACGGTATGTTGGATGTTATCCTCCGCTGTAAAATCGTACACCGGTTTTTGGTAAATCACTACATTTTCTACAATCGCGTCTATATCCATGTTTTTCGGATAGGTTAGAAAAATGGGACCGACATGTGCCTGTAAAGTTTGCATGTGTTCGATGCGGTCCTGCTCCTTTTCGGGTCGTGTTAGTTCATGTTTTTTGATAACGTCATTAAAGTAATCGTCAATTGACGAGCAGGCTACAAGGCCGAATTGCTTGCGGCCATTCATCTCCTGTGCGTATACATATAGTAAAGGTTGCCCGTCCTGAGCCAGTACTCCGTCTGATATCATTTTATAGAAAGTTTCTCTGGCCTTGTCGTAAACCTGTTGCGAGTGCTCATCTGTTCCCGCGGGCAAATCAATTTCTGCCCGGCTTACATGCAGAAAGGAATAGGGATTGCCTTTGGCCATTTCTTTAGCTTCCAGGGTGTTCATTACATCGTAAGGTAATGAGGCTACCTGCTGTGCCAATTCGTTTTTTGGGCGAACCCCTTTAAATGCTTTTATAATTGTCATGAATACATTTTTTTACCGCAAAGGTGCGAAGATGAATACAAAAGGAATTCTTTCAAAGTAATCTGTTTTTTGAGGTTCTGTCGGAATACCAGGTATGGTTACAAAAATTGTTCTTCGGTAACGAACAAGGATGCAGCGATGGCATCGGCAAATAACCTTCCCCGGTTGGTAAGGGTTAATACATTGTTCACTAAAGTAAAATGGGCTGGTTCAATAGCACTTAAATCCTGTTTTATCCAATCAGCAATCTGCGGTTCAAAGTTTGAAAGATCCAATCCCCACATGGTACGTAGGGAGGTCATTATGCGTTCGTTTATTTGCTGGGCTTTGGTTAGTATTTCTTCTTCAGCCGGGATAATACCAGCGGTAATTGACTGGATGTAGTTAATATTATTAGCTACGTTCCATCTCCGTGCTACTCTATTATAAGAGTGGGCGGATGGGCCGAGGCCCAAATACTTTTTACCGCTCCAATAATTAGAGTTGTGTATGGCATGTTTGCCGGGTTTTGCAAAGTTTGAAATCTCATATTGCTCGTAGCCGGCCTTTTTCATTTCTTCCATTAAAATGTTGAATTGACCTGCGGCTTGTTCTTCGCTTACTGCTAACCGCTCGCCCTTTTTAATTTTTCTATCCAGATTTGTTTTGGGTTCAACTGTAAGGGCGTAGGAGGAAATATGGGGAATGTTTAGGGCGAAAGCTATTTCAAGGTTTTTATACCAGCGTTCGTCGTTCATGGTAGGCGTGCCGTAAATCAGGTCGATAGTTATATTTTCAAAACCGGCGTCCTGTACTCTTTTAATAGAGGAAGAAGCCTCGGCAGAATTGTGGGCCCGGTTCATGTACTTTAGGTCATCATCAAAAAAGGATTGAACACCAATTGAGAACCTGTTGAAGCCTGAACTGCGCAGGCCACTTAATTCCCCTATTTTTTCAGGACTCAAATCGTCGGGGTTTGCTTCAAGGGTAAATTCCTTTAATCCGCTGAGGTCGTAATGGAGGTTTAGTTGTTTTACTATAGTTACCAGCTCTGATTTTGAAAGCAAGGATGGGGTTCCACCGCCCAAATACAGGGTCTCTATCTTTTCATTTTCCAGATAATGTTTGCTCAGCTCAATTTCGTGGAGCAGGGCTTCAACGAATTTATCTTTGTTACCCGGTGAGGTGGTAAAATAAAAATTACAATAGTGGCAGGCCTGTTTGCAGAAAGGGATGTGAATATAGATGCCGGCCATAGATTATCCTCACCCCGCCCTTTCCGAAGGAGAGGGTTCTAAAGCCACTCTTTGGTTAAGGAGGGTTTGGAATGAGGCTACAAAAGTATAATTTGATTTGGTCTTTACCGTTATCTTTACTTTGTTTAAAATGCGGGTTACTCTATTTATCGCTTTGCTGCTGTTGCTGAAGGTTTCTTTCGGCCAGGGGAAATATTCTGTAAGCGTAATTTCGCAAGACCAGCCCAAGGAGTTTTTTACTAAAAATTTTTCGTACAAAGAGAAGGTCAAAGATTCAGCACAGGCCGTAGAAGATTCAAAAGACCTGATTTTAAAATTAAGGACTGCTGGTTACGCGGCGTGTTCGGTTGATAGTGCCGTGGCAGACAGTACCCGGGCCATACTATATATATATGTAGGCGAAAAGGTGGACAACATTATTTTGAAGAACGGTAACGTAGACGATAAGCTGCTTGGCGATGCGGGGGTGAGATATTATGTAACCAGCGGCAAGGCCATTAAGATGACTGACGCTGAAGTTGTAAAAGATAAATTATTGCAACAATGCGAAAACACGGGCTATCCGTTTGCAAGCGTAAGGCTGGATAGTTTTGGACGAAACGGGATAGCTTTTACTGCCAGGGTATTTTTAGATAAGCATGAACTGATACGATTTGATACGATTCATATACTTGGCAAAACGCACATTAAAAAAGCCTTTTTAAAAAGTTACCTGGGTTTGCGGCCCGGCAAACCGTATAATGAATCGATAGTAAAGAAGATTACCCAACGATTAACTGAATTGCAGTTTTTACAAACCATTCAGCCCCGTACAGTAGAGTTTTTAAATGCTAAAGCAAAAGTAAACCTGTTTGTAAAAGATAAAAAGGCTAGTCAGTTTGATTTTCTGTTGGGGCTTTTGCCGGGTTCATCGGGACAGAAGGTGCTTGTTACGGGTGATGTAACGTTACATCTTTTGAGCCCATTTGGATTGGGCGAAGATTTGTATTTGCAGTGGCAGAAGCTGCAGCCCAAAACACAAACGCTGGATATTAAGGTAAGCTATCCGTACTTGTTAGGGCTGCCCTTGGGTATCAGCGCCAAGTTTAATCTTTATAAAGCCGATACTTCGTACGTAGATGTGAACGGAGATTATGGTTTGCAGTATCAACTGGCCGGCAGCGATTATTTACGAGCCTCCCTGAAACAGAAGATAACCATTGTTACGGATGTTGACACCTCATACATTATTCAAAACCGCACCCTGCCTCCGAACATTGATTTAATGAGCAACGACTTTTCACTGGAGTATTTTACACAGCGCCTGGACTACAGGTTTAACCCTACTTCGGGTTATACGCTTACGGTAAACGGTGCGGTGGGTATACGCAACATCAAACAGAACAGCAACATTACGCAGCTATATGATGAAGTTGGCGGACGATATTTCAGTTACCTGTATGATTCGATAAAGCTAAAGACCATTGAGGCTAGTGTTGGTTTGGCAGTTGAGAAATACTGGAAGCTTGCCCCCCGGCACACTATTAAAACAAACTTCGATGGCAAATACTTTTATGCACCGAATATTTTTCAGAACGAAAAGTACAGGCTGGGTGGCATAAATTCTCTTCGGGGTTTTGATGATCAGTCTATCTTTACGCCGTATTACGCTATGGGTAATGTTGAATATCGTTTTCTGCTTTCGAAGAATTCCTTTTTCGGGGTGTTCTTTAATGCGGCTTTGGTGCAAAACTCGCTTACGCAAAAGGGATTTGATTACCCATATGGTTTTGGGGTAAGTGCAGCTATTGAAACAAAGGCCGGTATTTTTGGAATTACTTATGCTATGGGAACGCAGTTGGGGAACAAATTCTCATTTAACTCAGCGAAAATTCATTTTGGGTACGTAAATTATTTTTAGTTGCTGACGAAATTTCTGAGTGTCTTCTTTTTTACCCTTTGCTACATATGTCTGCATGCGCAGGACGTAGATTCATTTGCGCTGCATGCTGCATCTGATACTTCAGCCAAGATGGACTCTATTGATTTAAAAGGGTATGCTGCCATGGCCGATAGCCAACCTGCTTTACTGCGTGGAAATAAAACGGTAGTGAATGATATTGAGCAGTTGCATCACTCTGATAAGAATGTTTGGGTATTTGCGTTGCTTATTATGCTGCTTGGGGCTCTTACTTATCTTAAAACCGCCTTCGGTAAAGATATAGATGAGCTGGTGCAATCAGTAAGCAATCAAAACTTAGCCCAACAGATATTCAGGACCCAATCAAAAGAGTTTTCGTTTGCAACAATTGTACTTAACCTGAATTTTATTGTTGTTATGAGTTTGTATATGCGATTCATTTTGGTGCGTTACTTTCATGTTTCAACGCTTGAAAGTTTCTCTTCCATACTTTTCATGATTTTTTTATTCACATTTTTTTATGTTGGGAAGATAGGTGTTGTTAAGCTGATTGGTGTGTTGTTTGAAGCCGGTGATGCATGTGATGAATACATTTTCAATTTTACTATTGTGTGTAAAACCATAGGATTGACGCTGCTTCCCGCGTTATTTATATTTTATACAGCGCCGCAAAAATTTTTCAATTTCGTTTTCATCATCAGCATTTTAATTTTTGTGTGCATGCTTGCAATCTTCGTTTGGCGGGGGTTATCCACAGCATACAAATTATTGTACAGAAGCGTGTATCATTTTTTTATTTACGTTTGTGTCGTAGAAATATCAACGATATTTTTACTGTTTAAATTGTTAACCAAAACAATTACCTAACCATGGCAACAAAAAAGAAAGCTGCTCCAAAAAAAGCAGCTAAGAAAGCCGCTCCTAAAAAAGCAGCTAAGAAAGCAGCAAAAAAAAAGTAATTAAAAAAGCTGCATCAAAGAAACCTGCTGCCAGAAAGCCCGTTGAGAAATCAAAGCGAGTAAATTCAGGCAGCAAAACATCCAACAGTAGCAGTACTCTTAAAAAGAAGGCTGATGTGATATCACCTGAAAAGAGTACTGCTTCTTTTTTGCCCAAGCCCCAGTCAGGTAAACAGCAAATTATTATTCCTCATCGTCCTGAAAGGAATTACGCCGAACTTATATCCAAGGCGCCTAAAACAAAAGTAAAAACCATATTGGTTGCCCAACCTCAACCCGAGGGCCCGAAGTCTATTTACTACGACCTGGAAGTTAAATATAAAATGAAGTTTACGTTTGTGCCGTTTGTAAAAGTAGAGGGTGTAGCCGGAAAGGATTTCAGAAAGCAAAGGATAGTACTAAACGATTACAGCGGTATCATTTTTACAAGCCGTAATGCCATTGATCATTTTTTCAGGATATGTGATGAGTTGCGCGTAAAGATGAGCCAGGAAACAAAATACTTTTGTACCAGCGAAGCCATTGCCTTGTATTTGCAGAAATATACCCAGTACAGAAAGCGCAAGGTGTTTTTTGGAGACATGAATAATAACAAGGAGTTGCGCACGCTGCTGATAAAGCATAAAGAGGCTACCCGGTTTTTATATATCTGTGCGGAAACCAAGAAAGATGAGATACCAGCTTTTATGGCGGCCAACGGATTCAATTATGTAGAAGGTGTAATGTATAGAACCGCTCCGGTTGACCTTATGGCTACTGACCCCCATAAATTTGATATGCTGCTTCTTTTCAGCCCTACAGGCATTAGTGCGCTGTTTCATAACTATCCTAAATTTACCCAGGATAAACTACGCATTGCAGCTTACGGAAAAATAACAGCTGATTCGGTATTAGATAAAGGTTTAACCCTCCATTTAATGGCGCCACTTGGCCATGCACCTACTATCATGGTGGCGCTTGATCATTACTTAAAGGAAGCCAATAAATAAGCGCCGGTCCGTTCTATATCTTATTTTTAGCCTGATATAATTGTTGCTTGGTAAAAGGGAATCAATTATTTTCATTGCCTGAATATGCGTAGAGGGGTACTATTTATTATTTTGTATGTGCTTGTAAGAACTGC
The DNA here is from genome assembly GCA_903889265.1 of uncultured Bacteroidota bacterium. Classification (GTDB taxonomy): domain Bacteria; phylum Bacteroidota; class Bacteroidia; order Chitinophagales; family LD1; genus Bog-950. The sequence continues at coordinate 18,661 of CAISWS010000077.1, read as the reverse complement.
ATCGGCCCAAACTGAGCCGCAGTACACCCAATACATGTACAACAAGTACCTGTTTAATCCGGCTTACGCCGGAAGTGCAGATGGGGTTGACCTTTCTGCACTTTACCGCAACCAATATGTTGGCCTTACTACCAGGCCTATTGCTACAGAGGGTTTTAATGCAAATGTGCCTGTTGCAGCTGCCAGCTCAGGCATTGGTATTACGGCAATCAATGATAATATCGGGTATCAGCGTTCTACATATGTAGCGCTGGATTACGATTACCGTAAAAATTTTAAGTGGGGAAAAATGGGCATTGGTGTAGGCCTCGGTATTATTCAATCATCGTTAAACGGTGCCGAGTTACAGGCGCCGGAGGGAATATATACCCCTGGTTCCGTGAACCATAATGACCCTAACCTGCCAAATACCATGCAAAATGGAATAGCGCCCGATTTATCGGCAGGTATATATTTTAATAACGATCGGTTTTTTGCCAGCGCAGCTATCAATCACATCGCTTTTGCTTCAGCAAAAATTAATACACCGGCAGGTGGTGTAGATTTGAATTTTGCGCGTAATATTACCTTTATGGGGGGCTATGATATAGCGCTGGGCAAAAAGCTGAGTTTTATGCCCAGCGCACTGGTACAAACAGATCTAAAACAGGTACAGGCCAGTGTGAGCGGGACTTTCACTATTATTGACAATATTTTGGCCGGAATTTCGTTTAGAGGATACAACAAAAATACAATTGATGCGTTATCGTTGATTTTGGGTTTCCGGTACCGGGGGTTACAATTTGTGTATTCGTACGATGCCAACCTCTCATATCTTACCAATTTCAACTCGGGTTCTCACGAATTGAGCATCAATTATGTTATAGGGCTGAAGAAGAAGGAAAGCCGGGGATATTTATATCATAATCCCCGATTTGACTAGTGGGAATGAAGTTGTAATGCGCAACAAATACAGGGTTAAAGCGTATTTAACAATTGGTTTTTTATTTTTTTTTTGATTACTATTGTAAAAACAAAATCTGATTATATTTACGCTTCTTTTAAAAACGGGGAAAACTATCAAAATTAAAAACATGAAAAACTTACATGGTCTTCTATGCAAGGCGTCTCTTGCGCTTTTGCTTTTTGCTGCCAGCTGTAAAGGGGGATACAACGGCCAGCTACTTGGAGAACAAGACCGACCGAAATGGAATCCTATAACACCTTATGGAATGGTGTTTATTCCCTCCGGTGTTTTACACATCGGGCCAAGTGACCAGGATGTGAATAGTTCGCATCAAGCTAAGGCTAAGCAGGTGTCTATCGTTGGATTCTATATGGATGATACTGAAATCACAAATAACGAATACCGTCAGTTTATTGATTGGGTTCGGGATTCAGTTGCCCATAAGATGGGTGGCGATGTGAATACTGATGCCGATGGACATGAGTCGATTAACTGGGATAAAAAAATCCAGTGGAGCGGCAAAAGTGCAAACGCTCAGTTAGAAGATATGTATCTTCCTGAAAATGAAAGAATCTGGGGACGGAAAGAATTTGATCTCCGCAAATTGAAATACGACTACCAGTGGTTTGATTACAAAGCGGCTGCTCAAACCAAAAACAGAGGGCAGGCAAGAACCAGCTTTATCCATAAAGAGTCGGTTGACGTATATCCTGATACATTGTGTTGGGTACGTGATTTCACTTACTCGTATAACGAACCAATGACCCGTAACTATTTCTGGCATCCGGCATTTGATGACTACCCCGTAGTAGGTATTAACTGGCACCAGGCAAATGCATTCTGTTACTGGAGAAGCCGTTTGTGGGAAGATTACAAAACCCCGCGTGGAGAGCCTTTGATGGATATCTTCCGTTTACCTACCGAGCATGAGTGGGAATATGCGGCACGTGGAGGCAAAAAGCTGGCTCCTTATCCATGGGGCGGTCCTTATGTTAGAAACTCTAAAGGTTGTATACTGGCTAACTTTAAACCTGGCCGCGGTAACTATCCTGAGGATGGAGGTTTTTATACAGTGCGAGCGGATGCTTACTGGCCAAACGATTATGGCTTGTATTGTATGGCAGGTAACGTATCAGAGTGGACTTCATCTGCTTTCTACGAAAACTCTTACTCTTTTGTACACGACCTGAACCCTGATATCCGCTACGATGCCAAAGATTCTGAGCCAGAGGCAATGAAGCGCAAGGTTATCAGAGGCGGATCCTGGAAGGATATAGGATATTTTATTGAAACAGGTACCCGCCAATGGGAGTATGCTGACACTTCAAAATCCTTTATTGGTTTCAGGTGCGTTACTACCTTCTTAGGAAGAGACATAGCTGATAAAAAATAAGCTATAATATCTATACTAACAATGCCCTTAAGTATTCTTTAAATAAACAGATCAGTACAGTATTATCAGAAATCTGAAGCTAAACAATTCAATTAATTAACCCTTAAACTTAAAAAAAAATGGCCCAAGGTAATAAGAATTTAGCAGAGAAAATGTTTTTGACAAAAGGCGGAAAGACGGTTATGAACTATGCATATAGCTGGGGTGCTGCTGTGGTAATTTTAGGTGCGCTTTTTAAAATCAATCACTTCCCGTTTGCAAAAGAAATGCTTATCGTAGGTATGGGAACTGAAGTACTTATATTTATTCTTTCAGGTTTTGAGCCACAAGCCGATGTTCATGCTGAATATGAGTGGGAAAGAGTATATCCTGAATTGGCTGAAGGAGGCCCGATACCTGTAAAAGGTGGCAAGCCACTTACCCAGCAGCTGGACAAAATGTTAAGCGATGCCAAAGTTGGACCAGATTTGATCAATAGCTTAGGAAAGGGATTTTCATCACTGGGCGACAGCGTATCTAAGCTGAATGATCTTACAGAAGCTACTGTTGCGGCAAACGATTTTTCTAAAAACACCAAGAACGCATCAAGCCAAATCAACACTTTTGCGCAAGCTGCTGCTACAGCAACTACCGCTGTAAACTCAATAGGTGCAGGTGCTGAGCATACTAAAGTTTATCATGAGCAAGTACAAGGAATGGTTAAAAACCTTTCGCAACTGAACGCTATTTATGAACTTGAATTGCAGGATTCAAACAATCACCTGAAGGCAATGAACAAATTCTTCGGTAACCTGAATTCAGCTGCTTCGGCGCTCTCAGAAACTGCTACAGATGCTGTTAAATACAAAGACAATCTGGTTCAATTAAACAAGAACCTGACTTCTTTGAACTCAGTATACGGAAACATGCTTTCTGCAATGAAATCGGTTTAATTGCTGTCTGAAATAAATGGTTTAACCCAAAAATAGAAACTAGAAAAAATGGCAGGTGGCAAATTAACCCCAAGGCAGAAGATGATTAACATGATGTACCTCGTGTTAACAGCGCTTCTGGCTCTAAACGTAACTAACGAGGTATTGAATGCCTTTCATTTGGTAAATGAAGGTCTTCAATCATCCAATGGCTCGTTAACATCAAAGAACGACGATATATACAAAGCTTTTGATAAACAAAATGCGGACGATCCGAAAAAGGCAGGGGCATATTATGCTAAAGCCCAGGACGCTAAAAAGATTGCAAAAGTATTATTCGATTCGCTGGCTGCTTACAAAGTTGCCGTAATTAAAGAAGCCGAAGGAGTAATACCTCCGGGCGAAGCAGAAGAAGGTGACATTAAACGTCGTGATGATATTGATATCGCTACGCGTATGTTTGTTGAAGAAGGTGCAGGTGTTAAGAGGGGAAAAGACCTTCAAAAAAGAATTAACGATACGCGTGCGCAATTGCTGGCTTTAGTTGATCCTGCGGATAAAGCAAACTTCAAAATATCATTAGATGCTCCGGATCCTAAACCGGAAAAAGGCGAAAAACTTGCATGGGAGTTTAAGACCTTTAACCACACACCAGCAACAGCGGCTTTGACCATTCTGTCGAAATTTCAGAATGACGTTATCAGCTCAGAAGGTTCAGTTATAGAATACTTAATTAAGAAGATTGGCGCGACTGACTTTAAGTTTAGCGATCTGGCTGCCAAGATTATTGCACCAACCAGTTATGTACTAAGTGGACAGCAATATAAGGCAGACATTTTCTTAGCTGCTTTCAACAAAGGAACTGATCCTGAAATTTTCCTTGGGCCTATAGGTGCCTTTAAGAAAAATGCTGATGGTAGCTACGAACCGCAAACTTCTAAAAGTGCTGTTCCTGCCGGGTTTAGTACTCAACAAATGAAAGCTGAAGGCGGATTTGGTAAATATGAAGCAGTTGGTTCAGGGGTTGGAGACAAAACCTACACCGGAGTAATCAGAGTGAAAGACCCTGTTACAGGTGATTACAAATTCTATCCTTTTGAAGGAAAATACCAAACTGCTCCAAAGGCTGTGGTAGTGTCTCCTACAAAGATGAACGTGCTTTACATTGGAGTTGATAATCCGATGGAAATATCGGTACCAGGTGTAGGGCAGGGCGATGTTCAGGCCAGCTTAAATGGGGCAGGTACTTTAAAGAAAGACCCTGCTAACCCAGCCAGCTATATTGCTAATGTTACTGGTGTTGGAAAATGTACCATCAATGTAACGGCTAAGTTGGATGGTAAAATGCAAGGTATGGGAGATAAAGAATTCCGTATCAAACGTATTCCTGATCCGGTTCCTATGACCAGCGGTAAGCTGCGTGGTGGTAACGTTCAGCCTGGAACTATGAAATCACAGTCAGGTATTCTTGCTTTGCTTGAAAACTTTGACTTTGATGCACGTTTTAATGTGGTAAGCTTTGAAATGGTGTTCTCATCTAAAGGTGAAATTTTTAAAGCAGAATCTCCTGGTCCTGGCTTTACACCTCAAATGAAGGCTTTCATCGACAGAGCAAAACCTAAGGATATTATTTTCATTGACGAGATCAAGGTTGTTGGCCCGGATAAACAGCCACGTAAACTTGGTCAGATTGCATTCACGGTTATCTAAATCAAGAGAGATGTATAAAACAGGCAAAATTGTATTCGCTGTTACGCTGCTTTTAGCTGCAGGTTCAGTATTTGCACAGGAGCCTCTGGATGGCGCGTATGTGAAAACTACCACCAAAGAGAAGGAAATTGTCCCGTACGATTATGTGCGCGAAGCAGATGTGTTTTGGGCCAAGCGGATATGGAGAATTATTGACGTGCGTGAGAAGCAGAACTTACCGTTCAAATACCCTCAGCAGCCCCTGGCGCAGATAATACATACCGCAGCCAAAAACGGTGAATTAACCGTTTATGACCCTTCGGTAGTAGACGCTGACCAGTTTAAAACAGTGCTTACTGTTGATGATGTAAAGAAGCTTGGAACCAAGGTTGATACCGTTATGCAGGTTAACCCGGTAACATTGGAAGAAGAACAGGTAATTCAGAAAAATGACCTTACCTGGGATAAGATAGTGAAATACCGTATTAAGGAAGACTGGTTCTTTGACGAGAAGAACTCTGTTATGATTGCCCGTATAATTGGTGTAGCGCCTATTATGGAAGATTATGATGCTACCGGTAACTACCGTGGAGATATGACCATGTATTGGGTATACTATCCGGACCTGAGGCCGATACTTGCGAAATACGAAGTTTTCAATCCTAAAAATGATGCGGTAAGATTAAGCTGGGAAGACCTGTTTGAAGCGCGCATGTTTGAAAGTTATATTTACAAAGAGAGCAACGTGTATGACAGAAACATACAGGAATATGCAACTGGTATGGACGCTTTACTTGAAAGCGACCGTGTGAAAAATGACGTGTTTATTTTTGAGCACGACCTTTGGAACTACTAGAAGCCCCTCTAAATCCTCCACAAAAGGGAGGATTTTAATACAAATGAGTTTAATAGCGTCCTGATTTTTCAGGGCGCTATTTTTTTGTAGCTAATCCCGGGACGCTGATTTATTATGATGATTATGATTAAATGCATTTATCATAATTATCATAATAAATCAGCGTCTAATTGTATTTTAAAATGGCACATCCTTATTAAACGAAATTTGTTCGTTCAATATTTCTACCCTCCAACAAAATTTCTGATAAATTATACTCAGGCCGATTACCAGCAATTTTTAGAAATACAAAATCGTTCCGAATAGGATTGAATTTTTGTATAACCTAAAAATTTAAATTATGTCGGGTGTAAAATTAACTCCTCGTCAGAAGATGATTAACATGATGTACCTCGTGTTAACAGCTATTCTGGCCTTAAATGTTTCGGCGGAAGTACTGAATGCTTTTAAAACGGTAAACGATGGTATAGGTGCATCAAATAGTTCGTTGCGCGATAAAAATTCGGATACCTATTCTGTTTTGCGAAAGCAATATGAAAGAGATTCGCTGAAAGCAAAAGATGCATTTGTGAAGGCTGAACGGGCTAAGGAACTTTCCTCGCAGTTGTATGCTTTACTTGCCCAATACAAAGGGCAGATGATTGCAGAGGCCGGTGGCCTGGATGCGGTAAGCGGTAAGATTAAGCGCGATGATGACATTGATATTGCAACCCGGTTGTTTGTTGAAAACGAAGGCAAAAACGGTAAAGACCTTAAACAGCGCATAGAAAATACGCGGGCTGAATTGCTGAAGCTGCTGAATGATGCGGACAGGGCAGAAGGCGATAAGCTATTACCTCTTAAAACAAACGATGTAGATGGGGGCAAGGCCTGGGAGTATGCCAAATTTAACCAGGTGCCTGTGGTAGCCGCAGTTACCCTGCTTTCGAAATACCAGAATGATTTGCTGAGCGCAGAGAGCCATGTTATAGAAACCCTGTTTAGTAGTATAGACCGCGATAAACATAAGGTGGACCGGATGGCTGCGATGGTGATGTCGCCATCAAATTTTGTTTTGCAGGGCGAACCTTATAAGGCGGATGTTATGGTTGCTGCTTATAGCTCTACCCAACATCCTGAAGTGTTTCTGGGACAGTTTAACCAATCTGTAAAAAAGGATGAACATGGAAATTATCTGATGATAAACTCTGCTAGCGATGCAATTCCTTTAACGAATGCTGAGAAAGTGGACGTAGACGGGGGCGATGGAAAAATTGTAATGGCCGGCAATACCATTGGCAGCAAAAAGTATACAGGTGTGGTACGTGTGAAGGCACCGGGAGAGGGCTACGAGTTTTATCCTTTTGAAGGGGAATACCAGGTTGCACCAAAAGTGGCTGTGGTATCACCAAAGATGATGAACGTAATGTATATAGGACTGGATAATGGCATTGATGTTTCAGTGCCTGGGGTGGCTTCCAGTGATGTGACACCGGTGTTGGAGGCGCATGGAACACTGGAAAAGAATGCCGATGGTAGTTATAATGCACGGCTTACTGCGCCGGGACCTGCCAAGGTGATTGTAAAAGCCAAAATAAACGGGCGCGAAGTGGTGATGGGTGAACAGCAGTTTAGAGTTAAGCCTGTGCCTAGTCCGGTTAGTACTTTAGACGGGATTTATGAAGGTGGTAAGATTTCGTTGGGTAAAATAAAATCTACCAGAGGAGTAGTGCCATGGGTGAAATACTTTGAATACCCCGCAAAGTTTGTAGTGGAGAGCTACCAGGTGAGTATAAGGTCGAAGAAAGAAGGCGATATAAGCACTCCTGTATTAATTAAAGGTCCTTTGTATAATGAGAAGACCAAAGACATTATACAACACCGTTTGCAAGCCGGGGATGATGTGTTTTTTGACGAAATTATTGTGCGCGGGCCTGCCGGAGACCGAAGAAAAATAAACGATATCGCTTTTGCTATAACCAAATAAAAAGACAAAGAGATGAAAGCTTTAAAAAGAATGATTGGGCTACTGGCATTATGCGTATTTCTTCAAAATATAAAAGCTCAGGAAGTGGAGGCATTGCCCTGGCAGCAAAGGGACCGGAAGGATATGAAGCCGCTGGATTACCAATATCAGCGTGAGAGGGATGTATTCTGGAGTAAAAATATATGGCGTATTATAGATACCCGGCAAAAGATGAATTTGTCATTTGCTTATCCACCACGGCCATTGATACAAATTATACAACAGGCGGCATTGCACGGAGCGATAAAAGTATACGACCCGGCGGTTGAAAACGCCGACCAGTTTAAGCGGGTTATGGACACCAGCGAAGTGGCAAGGATAGGTGTAAAAAGGGATACGGTAATACAGATTAATCCGGTGAACCCGGAGAAGGAAGATACCGTAGAGGTAAATAACGGGTTGCAGTATTACCGGATTACAAAATACCGGGTAAAGGAGGTTTGGTTTTTTGATACCCGGACATCATCGATGCAGGTACGCATAATTGGTATTGCCCCAGTAATGGAAGACTACGATGAAAAGGGGAATTACCGCGGTGACATGACCATGTATTGGGTTTATTTTGCAGACCTTAGAAATATACTTGCAAAAGAGGAAGTGTTTAATCCACAAAATGACTGGCAGCACATTAGCTGGGACGACCTATTTTCCATGCGGTATTTTGAAAGCTATATTTATAAGGAAAGCAATGTGTTTGACAGGAACATACAGGAATATGCTTCGGGAGCCGATGCCCTTTTGGAGAGCGACCGTATAAAGCAAAAAATATTTGAAACCGAGCACGACCTTTGGGAATACTAGTTTTGGTAGTGTTAACCGGACATTAATCATGTGTTAATTTTTGACAGATATGTATCCTTACAAGGACAGCGCGGCGTTGGAATACAATGGCATTTCAGCTGGATGAATTTTTTTCAAAAAAAAATTCAAGGTGAGCTTATTTGATTGTCAGCAGCTTATATATAAATAGTCTGTTTCTTTCTGACATAGGTTAAGGTTTATGTTGTATTGCAGTGGGGTTTTTGGGTATTGGTACGGATATTGTTTTGAGATGGTTGTAAGATATTTGGTAAAGAAAGAATACTAAAACACAACCCAAATCTTTACAAACACGTATTTAACATTGATTCAATACAGGTTTATCCCCCAGCCTATGAAAAAGACTTTACTCTTTGGCACCCTCGTCTGCAGTTTTTTATTTGGTATTGCTCAAACCAATGTGGGTGTTGGAACCAATAATCCGTTGTCAAAACTTGACGTTAATGGTGCGCTTGCATTAAGGGAAGGAACTGCGATTACTATATGTTCAGGTCAATACAATAATGTTTCAATATCAGATAATTATAGTTTTTATCGTATTGTTAAAGCCTCGGGTTGTTCTACTCCAGCGGCTTTTTCAATTTCGGGGTTTGCTGTTAATTCAGGCACCGATGGTAAATTAGTTACCATATTTAATACAACAGGTTACCCAATGACCTTGTTAAACCAAAATATCGGGTCGACCGGCTCTAACCGAATTAACACAATTACCGGAGCCGATTTTACAACCACTGCAGATAGCTCTGCGGTTACTCTACAATACAATGCAACAGAACAGAGATGGGTTATAATCAGTTCTCAGAATATGTTACCGGGAACCGGTGCGACAGGCCCTACGGGCACGACCGGAGCGACCGGAGCCGCTGGTGGAACAGGTGCAGCGGGTGCTACTGGTGCTGCGGGCCCGGTTGGTGCTACAGGTTTAGCCGGCCCCACCGGTTCGGCCGGCACTAATGGGGCAAACGGGACAGTAGGTGCCACTGGTCTGGCGGGGACTAATGGAGCAGTAGGCGCAACCGGTGCGGTGGGTCCGACCGGCTCGCCCGGAACAAATGGAACCAATGGTGCGATAGGCGCAACCGGTGCCGCGGGTCCAACTGGCTTAGCAGGAATAAATGGAACCAATGGTGCCGTCGGAGCGACAGGTGCAGCAGGCCCTACGGGAGCAGCAGGAGCAGTTGGTACAACGGGCCCTGCAGGTGCCACTGGTTCAGCGGGAACAAATGGAACCAGTGGTGCAGTAGGCGCAACCGGCGCGGCGGGTCCAACTGGCTTAGCAGGAATAAATGGTTCCAATGGAGCAATTGGTGCGACTGGTGCAGCTGGCCCAACTGGTGCTGCCGGGGCGAATGGAGCAAGCGGTTCAGTAGGCGCAACCGGCTCTGCCGGTCCAACGGGAGCCGCTGGATTGGCTGGTGCAATGGGTTTGGCCGGCCCTACTGGTTCGGCGGGAGCAAATGGTGCTAATGGAGCAGCCGGCCCAACCGGTGCTGCCGGTCCAACGGGAGCTGCTGGATTGGCTGGTGCAACGGGTTTGCCTGGCCCTACTGGTTCGGCGGGAACAAATGGTGCTAACGGAGCAGTTGGCGCAACCGGTGCTGCCGGTCCGACGGGAGCCGCTGGATTGGCCGGCCCTACTGGTGCAGCGGGAACGAACGGTGCAACCGGTGCTGCGGGTCCAACGGGAACTTCCGGAGCGATTGGCGCAACGGGATTGGCGGGCCCGACTGGTTCAATGGGCACAAACGGAACCAATGGTGCAATTGGGGCAACAGGAGCTGCTGGCCCAACAGGTTTAGCCGGTCCTACAGGTACAGCTGGAACTAACGGAACCAATGGCGCAGCAGGCCCTACTGGTTCGGCGGGAACGAATGGAACAAACGGCGCCGCAGGTGTTACCGGTGCCGCAGGTGTTACCGGCGCAACCGGATTGCTGCTAACCGGTGTTACAGGGGCAACCCCCTATTATAACGGAACTTCATGGATAACTAACAGCACTAACATTTATAACGATGGAGCTAATGTGGGTTTAGGTTTAGGTTCAGGAGTAACACCTAATGCGCAGTTGGATGTTAATGGCGCACTTGCTACCCGGCCGGCAACTACAATAAATGTTACCGGCGCAACCAGTGTTACGGTAGGCAATACATCTTATATTAAATTTACCAGCACAGTTACAAGCCCGGCCTCTGCACAACTTACTTTAAGTAATGGTTTGCAGGACGGACAACATCTGACATTATATAACTCATCGGCTGCAAGCGATGTAATAGCTTTAACAACAGGTGGTAATTTGCTTTTGGCTAAAACCGGGCTCAATATTTACGGTGGAAACTCATCAGAATTTATTTGGGATGGAACCAACTCCAAATGGGTTGAAATTGGCCGGGTAGTAACCATACCAAACAAGCAGATATTTACCTACACCGGCGATAACCAGATATTCACGGTACCGGTAGGTGTTACTTCTCTAACTGTAAAAATATGGGGCGGAGGCGGAGGGCCGGGAGGAAGCCCATGGCAAGCTTACTATTCCAGTGGTGGAAGCGGAGGTTATGTAACAGGTACGCTTTCAGTTACACCTTTGCAAAACTTACAGATTATTGTGGGTGAAGGAGGAGGTTATACTCCTGGCTCGGCATATAGCCTTGGAGGTGGGGCTGATGGCGGCGGCAATACTACAACCTTTACTTATTCGGGCACGGTTTATAGTTTTTTTGTAGGCCAGGGCGGAGGGTACTCAGGCATTGCAAACTTTAGCGGTACATTGCTTGCGGTGGCAGGTGGCGGCGGCGGAGCAGGTGGTGGACCCTTGGCAACCGGGAACGGACACGGCGGAGCAGGTGGAGGAACTACCGGTGCTGCGGGGGCAAATGGCACCGGTTCGGTAACCGGCGGCGGCGGCGGCGGAGCCTCGACTGGCGGAACAGCTGGAGCTGGTGTTGGAACGGCAGAAAATGGCAATGCCGGCTCATCGGGCCTTGGTGGCGTTGGTGGTTTGCCATATTCAACGTCATCAAGTTATGACTACGGAACCAATGGCGGCGGTGGCGGTGGTGGCGGATACTACGGAGGCGGAGGCGGAGGCGGAAGCAATACCGGTGGCGGAGGTGGTGGCGGTGGCGGTTCTTCGTACACCGGTGGATTGTCATCAAGTCCTACGCCTACCAATACACAGGGTACAAGTAATAGTACTAATGTTATTGCTAACCCGCCTAATACTTCTGACGGTGATTATAACCCCGGAGCAGGAACAGGAGGATATACAACCAGTACCTTAATTGTGGGTGGTGGTAATGGAGAGGTTGTAATATCATGGAGTAACTAAAACGGGGTATTACCAAATGAAACTAACCGCCATTTATATAAGGATTTTAGCCCTTTGTGCATTACTGCCGGCTTTTGCTTTGCAATCTGAAGCCCAGGCTAAGGTAGCGCATTTAACGCCTGCAATTCAAAAGCAAACTATTACCAGTAACAATGGAGTGAGTGTTAAAGATAAACTGGCAGTAAAGGAAACGGAAAACGCTGAGGTTGCAGAAGGAGTCAGGAAGATGTCAGAAGCCCCGCATCCGGCAAAAAATATTAAACCGGAAGCTAAGAGAATGCAACAACTGCCGCCGGCAATAAGAAAAACAAACGAAATGCAGCCGGTACCGGAAGGTATGCCGGATGTTAACGCCCATTAAATGTAAAGGGGAGACAAATATTAAGATTCAGAAGCAAAATAAAGTGAAGAAATTTTTAAACCTGCTCATACTTTTCCCATTTGTTTTGTCAGCTCAAAATGAGTTGTATAACAAAGGTGCGCTTATTTATATGCAGCCAGATGCTTTGATACATGTGCAGGGAACTTTTACCAATACCAATGCCGGAACTTTTCAAAGCGATGGTATACTTGAGGTAAAAGGTAACCTGGTTAATGATAGTTCAACTTTTGAAGTAGCAAGTTTACCCAGCGGGGTATTGTCTTCCTCCAATACTTCTAACCGGGTGGTGAAGTTTGTAGGCACTGGCACGCAATATATTCAGGGGCAGTTTAATACTTCGGGTAGCCGGAGTTTATATAATGTTGTTGTTGACAAGGGCACTTCGGCAGATGCAGTGGTAATGAAGTCGGGCACGCCGGTTACTATTGATGGCTCATTAATTTTTGGTCAGAATATCAGTGGTAGTCCTATTACTAATTCAACTTACTATCCTTCATCATTATATACAGTAAATAATAACATGGGGTTTTTACAAACCTATGAATTGCAAACAGATACGGCTACCCAAAATATTGTTACTATCTCTAATTCTGATACAGATGCCATTATGGGTTATCCTTCGTTTGTTATGCATAGTACAGCCAATACGGGTTATGTGCTTACCCAGGGTTCGCTGGGTGATACAACTGGTTCTAACACTAAAGGCGGTTTACAAAGGGCTGTTGCCGCAAGCACTTCAGCCAGCCGATATGCTTTTCCTATCGGAACTATTGGCGCCCATGGACATGGTTACAATGCATTTACTATTGATTTGGCTGCACCGGTATCTGCGCAAAGTATAACCGCGAAATTTGTTGACAGTACTTCAAATACAAGCCAGTACGAAGGTGCGATTTCGAATTACTGTGCTAATTGCCCCTTTGATACCAATGCCAATGTACCAGCGCCTGGCTTTAATTATTATTTCAGTTCGGACCCCTGTAACGGAGGAAATCCACAGTGGGTGATTCTTGAGCAGGCGATAAAAAACCATGGATACTGGAGCATAGCTTCGACTGATACAACTGCAAGTTACTCGCTTGAAATGTTTCCGGGTTCTTATACAGATGTTGGAAATCCTTATGCTTCTGGCCGAATACTTAAATACAGTAACCCCAATTATGGCAGCAGGCCCGACTACGGATTTGACCCAACAACAGCTAACTGGACTGCGCAGATTGAAAGCGCTGTAAGTAGCATTAACGACTTGCTGACTTATACCCAAAACACGGGCTGCTATACCGGCACCGGAGTTCCCGGAGGGAAGTACCGTGGGCCCGGTAACTTTGCCATGTTCAGGAGCGGACAAAGCGATGCTTTGCCTGTAACGCTTTTGTACTTACAGGCTAATGCAGTAAATAATCAGTATATAAATGTAAGCTGGTCTACTGCAATTGAAATTAATAATGCAGGGTTTTATGTAATGCGCAGTGCCGATGCTGTTCATTTTACCACCGTTGGCTGGGTTCCGGGGCATGATAATTCTACCAGCACCCAGGTTTATGCTTACAATGATTATGCAGTAGTACCTAACGTGGTTTATTACTATAAATTAAAACAGGTTGATAACAACGGACATTTTACTGAGACAGATATTGTAGACGCGCAATTAACAGGTGCCGGAATATTTACGGTTGGTGATTTTGTACCTAATCCTGCCCGTAACCAAAGTAAGGTTATAGTTACCTGCTCAACGGCACAAACTATTGAAGTAAGGCTTTTTGATATGCTGGGCCGGCAAATGTCGGTAAGCAGTTACGACCTGGCCCCCGGAGAAAATACCATTGACCTCAATGTTCAGCAACTGGCGGATGCAACTTATTCGGCAATGATAAATGCTGGCAACAGGACTTATGCCAGGAAGTTGGTAGTTACAAGGTATTGATATTGCTGGTAAGGAATAATGCTACGGCAAAATAAATTGGAAGTCAGGGATTACCTATAGTTCCGGGTCTCCTTCCTGAGGTGTAATCTCTGGTATAGCGGATTCCTTCAGGTTACCTGCATTTACCGCAAAAGCCTCGGTTAATAGTTTGGCTTTACTTTCGCCAACTACTTCTTTCAACTCTTCAAAAGGAACTGCTTTGAGTTTGCGGATACTCTTGAATTTTTTTATCAGCAGTTCAAAGGTTTTTTCGCCGATGCCGTTAATGTTTATCAGTTCTGAGCCCAATGATGATTTGCTTCTGCGCAGGCGATGGTGGGTTATGCCAAAGCGGTGCGCTTCATCGCGCATTTGTTGAATGAGTTTCAGCGATTCGGATTTTTTGTTGATATAAAGGGGCACTGAGTCATCGGGGAAATAAATTTCTTCCAGTCTTTTGGCGATGCCTACTATGGGTATTTTGCCATACAAGCCCAGCTTTTCAAGGCTTGTTACAGCTGCACTCAGCTGACCCTTGCCACCATCCACAATAATCAGGTTGGGTAGGTCTTGCACTTCATCCAATAATCTTTTATAGCGTCGGTAAATTACTTCTTCCATAGAAGCAAAATCATTGGGGCCTTCAACGGTTTGGATATTGAAGTGCCGGTAATCTTTTTTTGAAGGTTTGGCTTCTTTAAAAACCACACATGCACTAACCGGGTTAGTGCCTTGTATATTAGAGTTATCGAAACACTCAATGTGTCGAGGTAATTCGGTAAGCCGGAGGTCCTCTTTCAAAGTTTTCATGATTCGGAAGGATGGTTTCTTTTCTTCCGGCGTCATGTTTTGTTTTACGCGTTCTTCGCGGGCATACAGGGCATTTTTAACGGCCAGGTCTAACAGCTTTTTCTTATCGCCTGCCTGGGGCACCGTTATTTTAATTTGTTCAAACGGAAACTCAATTTCGAACGGCACTATAATTTCACTGGCGGTATCACCTTCGTTTAGCGAGTGTTCGCTAATGGCGCGTTGCAGTAGCTCTTCTCTGGTTTCCTCCAACACCTTTTTTACTTCGGTGGCATGTGCTTTTACGACGGTACCATTAGCAATTTTTAGGTAGTTGATGAAAGCGGCAGTATCGTTTTCGGTATAGCCGTAAACATCAATATCGGTAAGCTTTGGGTTTACTATGGTTGATTTACTTTCGTAAGTACTCAGCAGTTCTATTTTCTGGCGAAACTCTTCGGCGCGTTCAAATTGCATATTGGCCGCGTATTCGTTCATCTTACCCTTTAGATAATTTTTAACGGAACCGAAATTGCTTTTAAGTATGTTCCTTATCTGCTGAATATTCTGGTCGTAATCTTCTTTTGATTGTAAGGCTTCGCATGGCCCAAGGCAGTTTTTGATGTGATACTCCAGGCACACTTTAAATTTTTTATCGCCTATATTTTTAGGGGTAAGGCTAAGATTGCATGTGCGCAGCGGGAAAATGTTTTTCATTAAATCCAGCACTATTTTGGCGTTATACATGCTGGTATAAGGGCCAAGGTATTCGCTGCCATCGCGGATAATGCGGCGGGTGAAGAACACCCTCGGGAATGGCTCGTTTTTAATGCAGATGAAGGGATAGGTTTTATCATCCTTCAGCATTACGTTATAACGTGGCTGGTATTTTTTTATCAACGAGTTCTCCAGCAAAAAGGCATCCTGTTCGGTATCTACAATTACAAACTCAATGGTTTTTATATTGTGTATCATCCGCTTGATGCGGTTGCTGTGGTCGTTTTTGGTAAAGTAGGAGAAAACCCTCTTTTTAAGGTCTTTGGCCTTGCCTATATAAATAATATCGCTGCCTTCGTTTATGTATTTATAAATACCCGGAAGGGAGGGAAGGGTATCGCGGTAAGCTTTAAACTCTTCAGAGGTCATTGAGGCAAATTTATTCGAACTTTTTTTCTTCAACAGTCCCATCAAGAGAATAAAACTTCCATAGGCCGTATTTTACTGTTAGTGGCCTTTGATAGAACTTTTTTTCGTAGAGATAGTTGGTTGGGTTCATTTGATATATAGAATCAGTCACATAGCCGGTCATTTGATAATAGCCCTCTTCTTTTTTACGGCCATCGGGATAATTTAATGAGAACGGGCCGACAAGCGTATTTTTATAAAAATGCATTTTAGCCACTTGCACATTATTGTTATAAAGTTCTACCCTTTCATCATCAGTTCCGAGAAAATGATATTTTAATGCTAATTCCTTTTTACCATTAATGATATAGAAAAGCGATGAAGAACATGAATCCGGGTCGCTTGTGCAATTTGATTCAATAAAAGTTGTCAGGGTTTCCCGCCAGACATAAGGTGGAAAGCTATCTAAAAGCGCTTCATAGGGGTCTTCATGCACGCCATCGGAAGGGAATTTCCTATAATCAAAAAACAAATTGCAATAATCTCTTAAATAGGTTGAATACCCGTTAACTTGGAAGTCCGTTCGCTGAGTAGATATATCTTCCTGGCCAGTTTCCAATTGTTTTATCCAAACATGCGAAATCTCAATTTTACTAAATGCTTTTAGTTTACTGAAAAATGTCTTTAGCGAGTCTGGAAAACCAGTGCCGATGCAATTAAAGATGCGGGTTTCATTTCCAATTACAACTTTTACTTCAAAAGATTTCGTTCTTACTTTAATGGGATATCTGTAGTTTTCGTAAAGGGCAATTATGTTTTCTCTGTTCATCAGCCATGGTTTTTCTACATCATAATTCGGAGGATAACCATCAATAAAAAAACCTATAGTTGGTCGTGGGTGGAACGAAAAAGCTTGTTGCGCTATTATTTTGCCATTTTTTTCCTTCATTGTAATAAATGGTTTTCCAAAAATAACACTATCAACCCATATACAGCTGTCCGTTATCCTGATGGCTCCATCTACTATTTCGAAGAGATAATTATTTGGATTCAGGGTCTTTCCCTTTTGTAATATCTTCAATTCGTTCGGCGCGAACTCATACAGATAGTTACCCGGATTAAAGAACTCTACGCCATTGCCTTGGGCAATTGCCTGGGTAGTTGTTATGGAATATGCTATTAGAAACCAATATTTTAAGGACATTCAACCTATTTATGTCAAAGTTAAAGGGTTTTTAAGTAACAAAAGCCGTTAAAATCCCCTTTTTAAACTTAGAATCTCTATTTTTGCGCCTCAAAAATTGGAAACTATGACTGCAACAGAAAAGTTTACCGGCACAATAGCTGCCGCCATCAAAAAAGCGCAAAACGATAAGGTATATTTCGAAGAGTTGTATAACAATACTGAACTACCAGTAGCCAAGAACGAATTTCTGTTCTTTGTAAAGCCTGAAATTACCCTTCCATCAGATTCTATCCAATTGGAAAAGATACTTGACCTGGTTCAGGATAAGATTGAAGAATTTGGTTTGAACATCCACAACATAAAATTGCTTTCGGCTAAATATTTAGAAGAACACAACATCATTGCCCAGCATTATGGTGTAATCAACAAAATTGCCAGCAACGCAGTAGCCAACCTTTCGGAAGGCGCTAAGGAAAAGTTTGTTGAGTTTTACGGCAAACCTATCAGCGAATTCAAGGTATTAGGTGGTATTGAGTTTTTAGCGCAATACCCTATGTTCAACGCGCTTTCAATTGACCTGGTTTGGCAGAATGTTCCTACCAAGAAATTGGCTGGTGGCACTTACTGCGCAGTTTTAAAACTGGATAACGAAACTGTTCACTTAATCAATGGTTTCCACTCCCGTCAGTTAGAGCATTTTACTGAGCATGGAAGAAGCATTATTGTTTTCACATTATCGGGCAACTTATCATGGGCTGATGCACGCGGTAAATTTATTGGCGCAACCAACCCTTCAACAGCTACTCCGGGTAGTTTAAGAAGAACTTTCTTAGAGAGGAAAGATGAACTGGGATTAGCTGAAATTTCACAAGGCGTTAACGGTGTGCATTTATCTGCTGGCCCTGTTGAGGCTTTGATAGAATTATCAAGATACAACTCAAACTTCTCTGATAAAACACAAAGCAAAAACTTTACCGATTACTCTTTCGGTAAACAACTACAAGCCAACTTTACACCGGCGCAGGTTGAAACAGTATTGGCTAACGGTAATGTTGATGTAAACGGCAAAGCAACTTCTATCTTCGATTTAACAGAAGAGAAGGACAGCGATGAATCAATTGCAATTTTGAAGAAGGCGCTGTAATAAGCGGTTACTTAACAAATAGAGCGGTATAGAGATTGCGAGGGCGATTTTTATACCGCTTTTGTTTTTTGGGAAAGAGGCGGTGATGGAAACTTTTAAATTCTGTATTTTTAAGAAACTATGTTTATGGACCTTGACAAGGAAAAACAAATAATGGAAAATCAGATGAGTAATCTTGAGGATTC
>CAISWS010000076.1 GCA_903889265.1 uncultured Bacteroidota bacterium | reverse complement strand
TGCCGGCACCCATAAAGCACTGATTGCCCTCAAACAAAGGATTGACTTTTGTCAATGTGTTTTAAAACCACACAGTTCATTAAAACAGTGGTTCGGGCAGAGTAAATACACGCAAACAACCGCAATGGTATAGTATTTCTCTTTGCAGTTCTCCGGTATTCTCTTCGCAGACTTTGTGTGAACCTGCATTTTTTATTTGAACCAGCTTGCCCAGTGTTTTTAAGCGTAAGTTCGTTTTTCAAAAAAACTATGCTATTTTCGCTTACTCTACTAAATTGATAGAGTAATAAAAGTTATGCAGGAAAATCACATACGGAGTGTGGTAAAAGGGGCAACCTGGCGGATGGTAGGCACCATAGATACTATCTTCCTTTCGTTTATTTATACGGGCGAGGTAACTAAGGCATTTAAAATAGGTGGCGTTGAATTATTTACTAAAATTTTCCTTTTTTACCTGCATGAACGCATTTGGATGCGCCTTAAATTCGGCACCGAAGAAGTGCGCACCAATAACGAAATTGTTGTTCAGGATAAACACGTCCGCAGCATCATAAAAGGGGCCAGTTGGCGCGTTATTGGCTCGCTGGATACCTTCTGGATAGCCCTGTTCGTTAACAGTGATGGAGCCCACCCCACACAAACAGCCTTCTACATAGCCGCCACCGAGGTAATCACCAAAATAGCCCTCTTCTGGCTCCACGAAAGGATTTGGATGCGGGTAAAATGGGGGGCTAAGGCAGATAAGGTTTTACCGGTGGTGCCACAGGGGCAGGTTGGTCTATAAATAAATTATGGGGCTGCCTTCACCCCTACTCAATTAGCACTCTCCGTGAAGTTTATCCCACAGCTTTGAGCGGCTGGTTTTCCACTGCAACCCTAACCCCCAAAGCCAACCATGGGGCAGGGGTTTACACCTGTTTACACTTTTTTAGCCCCGTCCAAATGATAACTATTTAATAATCACATATTTATGTGTTTACACCTGCCGTTTTTAACAAAAAAGTGTAAACCTTATGCGCTTTTACTAAAGCCCGGATATAAATACACACAAGTCCTTGGCATTATTGTATAATCAGTTTCCCCACCCCAAATATGGGCCAGCTGGGCAACCAAAAGGATTAGTATAGGCAGAAGCAGCAGATATGGAACATCCTTGGCCGGCACCAACAACCGTCATACCCGATTCGCCAATACCTGATGGTTCTAAAAAGTCGCAGTCAGATGGCAAATGCTGACTCCTATTAATTGCATCTCCAGCCAAATAATATCGGTTATTCCAATAACTCTTTAAACAGCTTAAATAATCAAAGCTTTGGCAGAACAGATGCCCACAGCAAAGTATGTATAAATGTAAAAAAAATACTTTTTTCATATTAATCATATTTTTGTCAACGCACAAGAGTCTCTAATATCCTGACCACTATAAACGGAATTAGTGTCACAAACTTCAACTCCTGAAGAAGGGTCAGCAAGATAGTAACCACGGACGCTATCTACATGATATCCTAAACTTATGTAAGAGTTAATTGAATCATGAAAACGAGCGCTTGTTGTCATGATTCCAATATTCGCTGTATCACCATTTTTAGTGGCGATAAAGGCACCTATAAAATAGTAGCAATGATAGCATGTTTTCTTTTTACAACCCGTGATATCAATCGTAGCCAACAAGATCAATAAAATAATAAGGGAATTACTATATTTCATATTAATTAATTTTAC
>CAISWS010000075.1 GCA_903889265.1 uncultured Bacteroidota bacterium | reverse complement strand
TTGTCATAATCCTTTTTTATATCGACGGATATTATGCCTAAATTGTTTATTGCGTCTCCATGGCCTTTATCTGCGGCTCTTAGATAATAGCTTTCTGCTATTTCGTATTCCCCTTTTCTTTTATGCCAATTAGCTAAGGCATAATTTGCGAACGGACTAGCTGGCTCTGGAGCGTTTAAATACAATTGCTCGGCTTCTTTTGCGTCGCCTACTACTTCTTCATAAAATGCAGCCAATACTATTTCAGCGTCCTTTTCCCCATTGTTCACGGCTTCTAATAGATATTGCAGCGCTAATTCATTGCTATTTGCCTTAATTGCTTCCAATCCTTTATTAATAAAGGGAATTGAAGCGGTTGGTTCAACATATTTTTTAATCACATCAGCCAGCTCTCTATTATTAGTGATTAATAAAAATTTCTGTGTCTCCTGCATCAATTCAACTTTGGTATCTTCATCCAAAGGCAGGCTATGTAAGGCCTGTGCTTTATAATAAGCGGCTTTGGCTGAATATTTACGTTGTCCACGCATACAATCAATTTGCCGTTTCGCTAAGTCGTTCCATTCTTTGGCATTATACCATACTTCAAAAAAATGAATCAGCCAGCGCACTTCTTCTTTATTCTGTTTGCGGCCATGGCGCATTAAATACCAGATATTAAAAAAACGCTCACGTATGCTGTATGCTTTGGTGCGGCCTTTTGGTTCAGTGGCTTCTACCAACTGGTTATCGGTTAGTTGTTTTAGCTGCGATGATATTTGGTTAGTTTGCATTGCAGAGCGATATAATTTGCTTTGCTGCAGCACTTCACTGGCCGTTATGGGCGTGTAAGCGCGGGCAAGAGCATCAACTATTTGCTGTTGCTGAGGTTTTAGCTCCTCCATACGGTGTTTGTATAAGGAGTTTACATTATCCAGCAGCAATTGCAAATCCTCAAAGGCGTTGCCATCAGCCTCGTCAATAAAAATTTCAAAAAGCAGCACCATAGTTCGTGGTACGCCACCGGTAAGTTTTCGGAGGGCATCAATACGGCCGGGATTGTTTTGTATCAGGTCTTCAATCCGTTCAACACCGCCATATCCTTTAGCCAGCGCTCTCAAAAGTGCATGCGTGGCTTTTTCATCCAATGGCTGTAATTTTATTTCATGGAAAAATTCAAAAAAAGGTTGGTCGTAAATAAAGGTATGTTCCAACACTTTGGCCGAGCCCCCGATTATTTGTATTTGCGCCGAAGTCATTAATATTTTGCGCAGCCGGTGATGTTCAATTTCGGCAAACTTATCAAACAGGTCACCTATGTTGTCTATCATTAGCAAGGCTCGTTGCTTGTTGGCTTTCAATTTCTTTTCCAAAAGGTCGAAACCGATACTCTCATAATCCTTTTCACTTTCGTGCGCTATCATTTCATCATACAGGTGGGCGTAAGCCGGATTCTTATCTTCCAGCAACCGCGCTGTTTCCTCCCATAAACGCTCCAGGCTGGCAATGTGGTATTGTTCCTCGCTAAAGCGTATAGGGATGAGAAATTTGCTTAATACGGAGTCGTCCTCAATGGCGTATTTAATGCGTAGCAGCAGGGTTGTTTTGCCCATGCCGCGCTGGCCTGCCACTAAAAAATGCTGAGGGGGCGTGGTTTTACCCGCGCTTTTCAGTTCCTTCATCATTTTTTCAAACACAGCCTGCCTGATAACAAATTCAGATACCAGTTGCTCCTTTGATTTTTCGGCGGGGTTGTATACAAATATTTTTGACGTGCTCATTTCCACCAGTGTTTAAGGATTGGAGAATAGAATTTGAATTGGCCTTTATCTTCAATAATATAACCGTCGTGTTTAAGTATTTCCAGAATATCGGCAAGCTGTACATTTACTTTAAATTCAACCGCCAGGTCGGTAACCTTTTCAAAATCGGCTGGTGAGGCTTTGAGGGTTAAAAGCAGCTTTAAAACGAATGGTAATTCTACTTCATCAAATGATTTATGTAAGCGCGACTTAAAAGGCTCGAAATAAATATTTCCGTTTTCCACAACTTTAAGGAATGCGGCGTCAATCAATGCTTCATTTAACACACTCCCCTCTGCCATTAACAG
>CAISWS010000074.1 GCA_903889265.1 uncultured Bacteroidota bacterium | reverse complement strand
GAGATTAGTTGAGGTTTATTGAACCTCGATTGGGTGGTCCCACCTGGGCTCGAACCAGGGACCCTCTGATTATGAGTCAGATGCTCTAACCAGCTGAGCTATAGGACCGGGTTAGATTGGGGCACGAAAATAATTAATCTCTGCAAATTCTGAAATCTTAGGGCTTTTAAAACTTCAAACGGGCGAAGGCACCACCAAAACTTATCCTAAATTTGCCCATCTTGCTATAAAATACGCCTGTTTCCAAATGTCTGTTCCCGAAAAGATAACCAGCCTTCAAAACCCCAAAATCAAAAACCTCAAAAAGCTTGAAAAAGCCTCTGAGCGCCGGGAGCAGAACCTGATTTTGATTGAAGGCCTGAGAGAAACGGTGCTGGCCAGGCGCGCAGGTTACGAAATAGTAACCCTCTTTGTTTGCGAAGAAATACTGAAAAGCGATGATGCCTATAATTTAAAAGAATTCCCCCCAACCATCCCCGTTTATCACATCACCAAAGAGATTTACGACTCTCTTGCCTACCGCGAAACCACCGAAGGCGTTATCGCCACCGCTCGGCCCGGCAACCACAGCCTTCAAAAAGTAAAGTTGAATTCTACCCCATTAATACTGGTAATAGAAGGCGTTGAAAAACCCGGCAACCTGGGGGCCATGCTCCGCACCTGCGATGCGGCAGGGGTAAATGCAGTTTTTATTTGCGATGGCAAAACCGATATATATAACCCCAATGTGGTACGCTCCAGTCTCGGCACCGTTTTCACCCAACAAATAATAGTTTGTGAAACCTCTGAAGCCATCACATTCTTAAAAAACAACAACATCCGCATTTTCGCCGCCGAACTAACCAACAGCAACAACTACTTTTCCGAAAACCTGAAAACGGCCTCCGCCATCACCGTAGGCACCGAAGCCACCGGCCTAAGCCAGCCATGGATTGAAGCCGCAGACATCCGCATTAAAATCCCCATGCTTGGCCAGATAGATTCGCTGAATGTAAGTGTAAGTGCCGGAGTAGTATTGTTTGAAGCAGTAAGGCAAAGGAGTGCTTAGACCTGTATAGTAATCGCCTATCTTCTAATACTTGTATTCTCGGCTGTTAACTCCGTGCCTCCGTGCGAAAAATGTATTCCGGCATTTCCCTAAAACACCCTATCACTAAAATCCCAATCCTCAAACACCGGTTTGTGTTTCCGCTTACGGTTTAGCTCATCCGTATAAACCGCATTGCACAGGTTCCTGAAAAACGGCATGGCAATCGTTTCATACTCGTAAACATCAGCATTTAAAATTTCGTTTTTGCAAACGTAAATGCTGCAGCTTAAAAAAAACTCCACCTTATTCACCGTATCGGCAAAATAGCTGCAGTCGGTAACAAAACCATATGCCTGCCCCACCTTATTAAAAATACGTACCCCCTCAGGCATTTTCCCCGGTGCCATAAAAAATTTGAACTTATTCCCCGGGTTTTCGGCACCCTCATACTTCGGAAAAACAGACTCGTGCAAATACATGCCCATGTATTTATGAATAAACGCATAATCCGCCGGCGTAAGGTGAAGTTGCTGCTTTTTGGGTTGAAGCTTTGGCAATGTCAACCTCACCAGCAGCTTATTCAAATCCCACAGCGATATATAATTGTTATGGTTAAAATTCTTCGGTGGGTCCACATGGGTTCCGTTCATAAAGCCTTTGCCCACAACGGTGTTCATATGCTTAACCTCCGGCTGGTCGGGATTAATTGCGGCCGGCTGAACATACTTTAATTCGCCAGTCTCCCGGTTATAAAAATCAACCGTGCTGGTAGTGCGGTTCTGAAAAGTATCGCACCCCGCAAACCGGCCACACACTACCGTCGAAGTATAGCCCAGGTCGTGCGCCCGCTTATTAAAATAGGCCTGCCCCAAAAAATCATACAACGGGTTAAAGGCGTGATTATTACTAACCAGCAACATCTCCTTTATCATTTGTGCAGGGGTGCTGAAGTTTGGCCGCTTCATATAATTCACTTCACCCACATCGCCACAAGCATCACCCGATACCACCAGCGAATCGTAAATAGTAACCCCAAACTTCTTTTTAATCATGTTTATCTTCTCCATCGCCAGCGGAATCTCCAGCAGCTTAATCATGCTGGCCGGGTAATAAAAATACCGGTCGGTATCCATGGCCCAGGTAGTAACATGGGGATTATTTTGCTTGTCGCGCTCTATACGGGTATAAACTATCTGCAACCGGTAACGGTCTTTATGGGCCAGTATCGAATCAAATTGCTCAGGGTGCTGGTGCATTATTTCCAGCAGCGCATTCGTCCCCTTCTGCTGGGCATGGCAAACTGAAAATGAAGCAAGCAGTAAGAAAGCAATTGCAAAAGACTTATTCATAAACTATAACGGTCAACAAACAATATGCCGACTTAGTTTATCGCTAAATCGAAACATTCAGGTCTAAATACTTAATACGCTATACTAAATACTACTTCCTGTCCGCCTTCATCAAATTCTGGTTATTGATATTTCCCCAGTGGTAGCCTAATGAGAAATTAAGTGGTTTTACGGCCAAAGTATCTGCTGCATACGCTGCCGCCAGGCCTGCGTCATAAACGCCTTTAAAATCGCGCACCGGTGTTACATAATGGCCATATAGTTTCAGCTTCCACTGGTTCTTGTCAAAATATTTAAACCCAATGCCGGTATCATCCTGCAAAATAGATTTGCTTTTAGCCAGGCATATATTCCTGATAGCCGAAAACGTTCCATAATTCATTAGGTACGATGCACTTTTGGCATACATATAAAAATCAGGCAGCTTGTTCAGGTAGTTGGTTAAGGCCTTGTTTTCTTTTAAACTCGGCAGGTGCTCAAAAGTCTGGTCGCCCAGGTTAGCGCGGAAATACGTTATTTTCCTCAGCGTATCACTTCCCGGCGTGCGGAACAAAATCTCAATAAAGTCATTCACATGCGTAGGTGTCGAATCTGCTGCCAGCGCACTGATAGTGCCGTTATCGTTCAGGTGGTTTTTATGTATGCTAACCACGCTGTGGCCGGTGCGTTCTAAAAAAACACACAGCAAAGGAATAACAATACCATTCAGCTTTACCTTCTGTTGGTCGTCCATCATCTTATGGGTAATAAAATAGCTCTTCTCAAAAATGTCCTGTAAGCTTTGGTAAATTTCTCCCAGGTAGCGGTCAGCACCGGCGCTATCCATTTTCTGCACGTTAGGTATATCGCCCACGCGCTCCATGGCAATCATTACATACTGTGTAGCATTCGGGTAAAACGCCAGGGCATGCAAAATATCCGGTCCCGAAAAAGGGTAGAACAATGTAAGCGGTTTCTCCTGCTCGGTCTTTAGTTCCGTTTTGCTCCAGCTACGCATTTTCGATAACCTCCCCTGGTCAATCTTCAAAAAGTTAGCATCCATTTCACTTGCAAACTTTTTGTAGCCGGGGCTGCTCAGCAACTTCGCAGGTATGTTCTTTGCGTTAACCGGCTGCATCCCCGCCAAAAACAACGCATAATCATTCAACAGCGAATCCTGGCTAACCGCCAGTGCTGAAGTATCAGTTTTAGTAACCACCACCTGGTTTGCATTCACCACCGGCTCCGCCTTCTTAGCCGGCCCCGCCTGGCTGTTACAACCTTCACAAACAAAAATCACCAATATTAATTGCAACAAGTACTTCATTATAAAAAGGGGTTTGTTTTATGTTTAAATAATATCCTAAATAATAGTTCTTCAATACCAGCACCCGTCAGCAATTGCCACGCGCCTTTATACTTCTTTTTTCAAGCGCAGCGCCGAAAAAGGAAGGATGTCCCCCTCCGGAGGGGGCGTAGGGGGAGGTGAGCCCCTCAACAATACAACTACCCTCACTTATGCGGCCCATCCCCGCCAACCACCCTCTCCACCGAAAAAAACCTCGCCGCAAAATACACCACCAACCCTAAACCTACAACACCCAACCCAACAAACGTAGGCACCAGGTGGTTAGGCGTAGTTATCCAAAAGTACATAAACCACACATTCGCCGCAATAAAAAACAAAGGCGTAAAAGGGTAGCCAAAAGTTTTATAAGGCCGTGCAAGCCCCGGCTTTTTAAACCGCAAAACAATAACCCCCAACACCGTAAGCGTGGCAAACAACGTAAGCACAAAAGTGGTATAGCCCAAAATAGTTTCAAAGCTGCTGGTAAACAAAATCACCAGCGCAATTACACTCTGAAACCAGATAGCCACCACCGGTATACCATGCTTATTGCGGTGACTAACCACATTAAACACCGAAAAATCCTGGCCCATCCTTTGCACCACCCGCGGCCCGGCAATAATCATACTGCTTATGGTCGAAATCAGCAGCATGCTAATAATAAGGCTAATCACCTTACCACCGTTCTCGCCAAAAATATGTTTGGCCGGCACAAAGGCCACATCAGCAACACCGGTCATTTCAGCGGCTGGTGCTACGTATAAAAAAATAAAATTCAATAGCACATATAACACGGTAACTATGGCCGTGCCTGCTATAATAGATAAAGGAATATTCCGCTCCGGCGTTTTAATTTCACCGGCTATATAGCTGCTGGCATTCCACCCGCTGTAGGCAAAATTTACAAACACCAGCGATGCCGCAAACGCACCGCTGAAAACCGATGCCACCGTAGCATGGCCCGGCACAAAACTAACCGGCTGCGGACTCACCAGCGCAAACCCGCATATAATAAACAACAGTATCAGCACAATCTTCAGGCCCGTAGCCACACTCTGAAAACCGCCACCAATGCGGTAATCAATACTCTGCACCAGCGTAATAAAAATAATAACCGCCGCGCCAATATAGCGCGCATCGTACCCCGGTATCACATTGCCAAAATAACTGCCCAGCAAAAACGCCGCCATAGCAATAGGCGCACTAAACCCAATAATAGCACTCACCCACCCCGACAAAAACCCCACCGACGGATGAAATATCTCACTTAAAAAATGATACTCGCCCCCGCTCTGCGGCAAGGCAGCGCCCAGCTCGCTGTAAGCAACGGCACCGCACAAAGCAATAACGCCGCCCAAAGCCCATAAAATAATTATCGAAGCATAATCGTGTATGCCCAGCAACTGAAACCCCAGGCTGCCAAACACCCCGGTGCCAATCATATTGGCAATAACAACTGCCGTGGCCGTATTTAAACTATACTTTTTGCTCATAGTGCCCAAAGGCGCGCAAATGTATAAAATGCTGCCTAAAGGAGGCAAGTAAAAACTGATGTGGGCGTGCCCCTCAAAAAACCTCAGGCCGGCTATCCTGGTAATTTATTCAGGTTTGTATCGGGAATCCCTCACGCGATCCACCCATATTAGTTCCACGACGCGGAGCTAATGTGGGCCGCTGTCCCCCGCTGGCGGGGGCGTAGGGAGTGCTGGCTGTTTGATTTTAACTCCCCCCTTTGCATGTCATGGTGAGCGAAGCCGAACCACGAACTACGAACCACACCTGGAGGTGGTAACCGCTGTTAAAGTCCTCTCCCCCGGAGAGGATTTAGGTGAGGAGGCTGTTCCATATTCCCTCCCCCACCAAAGCCAAAAGCTACTGGTAAGGGGTAGGGGGTGGTTACCACTTTTTCACTGCTCTCAGTAACCAATTCATTCATTATCAACTATTTTACCCCTTACCACCCCGTTACCACTGGTAACCACCCCCCCCCTG
>CAISWS010000073.1 GCA_903889265.1 uncultured Bacteroidota bacterium | reverse complement strand
GATCTTAGTCTGCTCAAAAATATTTACTGCTTCAAAACTCAGTTAGCCAAACAAGCCATTGGCCATGCCGTTTTTGCCGGAGGCTTCAGTAAAGCTTAACCGGAAGTCATCAAACAGGGTAAACAGTTGGGCAGGGCTATTGACCTGTGTTACAGATGTAGTTGCCCTGTTTTTTGATAGTGTGAGGATTTCTTTATTCAGTTTTATGCCAGCCAGCGGATGAAAACATAAATAAGAAAAACTGTTGTCTGCAGCCTTATAGTCTGTGCTCTCCAATAAAATAGCATCGGGGTATATATCGCGTAGTTTCAGGTAAATTGAAACAGGCGTATAAGTATCAGCCAGCATATTGCTGGTTATTGTGGTGTAACGAAACTGATTTTGCTCCATGGTTAAAAAAAAAGCCCGCTAATTGAGTAGCGGGCTTTAAAAGTTATAATACGTTATATAATCTACGTACAAGTGTTGCCGGCCACAAAATATTTTGCGGGCCACCAATACTGATATGTAGTTGTGTTTTTCATTTGTAACGCTAATGTAACGAAAAAAATTAACCGACATAGCCTTAGGTTATATAAGAATCGGGAGCTAAGCCAAATTACCAGCCTATCCTGAAAACCTTGTGTTATTGTTGGCTCCAATCTTACCGAACTGTCTTTTAATCAAAATGTCAATGTTTTGACTAAATCCTGTATTTAAAAATTCAATAATTCCGGGTTTAACGTTACTTCAGCAGCGAAATTTCGCTATCTTCTCAGTCAGGCAAATGGACCAGCAAAGTCAGGACGATATAGCCGGTTAGCCCCCGGCGGTTGCTACTGATTGGCTTTATTGTAAGGTTAAGCGCCGGTTTGTCAGACTATATTTATTTGCATTTGCACTAAATACCTCTGTAATTACGAAATACTGTCACCCGCTTTGCAAAAATGTCAGTTTATTCGCTTGTGGCATAAACCTTGTGGTCAGCATAACTAAAAATATATATAGCATGGAAAAGGGTACTATCTCAGTTTCAACGGAAAACATCTTTCCTATCATTAAAAAGTTTTTATACAGCGAGCAGGATATTTTTCTGCGCGAGCTGGTAAGCAATGCGGTAGATGCCACCACCAAGCTAAGTAAGCTATCCAAAATGGGCGAAGTGCAGGGCGAAGTTGGTGAATTGTATATAGAGGTAATCTTAGATAAGGATGCCAAGACCCTTACCATCCGCGACCGCGGCATTGGTATGACAGCCGATGAAGTGAGAAAATACATAAACACCATTGCACTTTCCAGTGCTGAGGAGTTCATTAAGAAATTTGAAAGCACCGATAAAGCCGGCATTATCGGGCATTTTGGCTTAGGCTTTTATTCCGCCTTTATGGTAGCAGACCAGGTTGAAATTTTTACCCAAAGCTACAGACAGGAACCTGGAGTACACTGGACCTGCACCGGCACCACCGAATTTGAACTAACGGCTTTCGAAAAAGCAGAGCGCGGTACGGATGTGGTGCTACACATAAATGATGAAGCGAAGGATTTTCTTGAGGAATACAAAATCAAACAGGTACTTGAAAAGTATTGTAAATTTTTACCCATCAATATCCGTTTTGGTACTGAGCAGATTGAACAAGACGAAAAGGATTCGGAAGGCAAGCCGGTTATGCAAACTGTGCCCCGTGTTATTAATAATGTAGCACCGGCCTATATCAAATCACCCGCCGATTTGACAGAAGAAGACTATAAGAAATTTTACAATGAATTATATCCTTTCAGTGAGCCGCCTCTGTTCTGGATTCATATTAATACAGATTTCCCTTTCAATCTAAAAGGCATTTTATACTTCCCCAAGTATAAACCAAACACCGATATCAGCCGTAATAAAATCCATTTGTATAGCAACCAGGTTTTTGTTACCGATTCTGTGGATCAGATAGTGCCAGAGTTTTTAACCTTGCTGCAGGGTGTTATCGACTCACCGGACATTCCTCTGAATGTATCGCGCAGCTATTTGCAGGGTGACCCGAATGTGAAAAAGATATCGCAGCACATAGTAAAGAAAGTTGCTGATAAGTTGCTTGAAATCTTTAATAACGACCGGCCTTCGTTTGAAGAAAAATGGGGAAGCCTGGGCATGTTTGTAAAATACGGAATGTTAAGCGACGATAAGTTTTACAACACAGCCCAAAAATTCTGCGTGTTTCAAAACACCGGAAAAAAGAGTTTTACTTTTGAAGAACTGAAGGAACATACACAAGCGCTGCAAAAAGATAAACACGGAAAACTGGTGTTGCTATACACCACCGACCAGGAAGCGCAGCATACCTACATTGACAATGCAGAAAAATACGGCTACGAAGTACTTCAACTGGATGGTTATATTGACCAGCATTTTATTCAGTTTTTAGAAGGAAAGCATACCGATGTAATGTTTAAACGGGTAGATGCTGATACCCTGAATAAACTGATTGAGAAAGAAGATGAAGCGGCTTCAGTTCTAAGCAAAGAAGAGGAGGAAAAACTGAAAGGATTGTTTGCCGGTATTATTGATAGTAAACAGGCGCAGGTTGAATTAAAACCATTATCGCCTGGCGAAGTTCCGGTGCAAATTACCAAAAGTGAATTTATGCGCAGGATGAGCGATATGAGCCGTATGGGTGGCAGCCAGTTTGGGTTTATGGGCGATATGCCGGAAAGGATGAACGTAGTGGTGAACACAAATCATCCATCCATCATGAAGCTGATAACTGAAAACAACGTTTCCCATGCCCGGCAGTTATATGATTTGGCATTGCTGGCGCAAGGCATGCTAAAGGGCAAAGCCTTAACCGAATTCATCCATCGTAGTGTTGGTGAGTTGAGCAAATAAATATATTAGCTAAGTATTTGTGGTTTGTGAAAGCTTGTTGTTGGAACTTTTATTTGCCCAGGCGGGCGTACAAAGGCCGCATGGTTTTGTATAAGCCTTTATAAAAAATAAGCCGTTTGTGGAAGAATGAAAAGTTCTGCGGCTGAGGCTCGAATACCTTTTTGATTTTCAACTTCCCTTTTATTGCATTGTAGCTTACAACGTTTAAGTTATTCAAACACATAAAGGCAACTCCTTTGGTGTTTGTTTGCCTGGGATGCTCAGGCATATGAACCGGTATTTGAAGGGCATCGGCACAAATTTGGGCGGCAGTTTCCCATAAAGCCCCGCCTCCTGAAAAATATACTTTTTCAATTTTTCGCTTCAGTTTGGCCTCATAAGTCTCCAGCACCCATTTAAGTGTCAAAGCATAAGATTCAAACACGGCACGTACCATATCGTTACGTGTTGCCTGCGGGCTCAGGTTAATAAATCCTCCGCGCATATTTGCATCCTGTTCAGGAAAAGTAGAGCCAAAAATCCAGGGCATAAAAATAACCCCGTTGCTGCCCACCGGCGACTCAGCGGCCATTCTATCGGCAATTGCAGCGTAATGCAAATCGGTGTCTTCATTTATTTTGGTAAGGTTGTCCTCTT
>CAISWS010000072.1 GCA_903889265.1 uncultured Bacteroidota bacterium | reverse complement strand
GCATAATCAATTTTCTAATTGCTGTATCAAATAATCAATCGTCGTTTGCAACTCAAGAACGCTTTCAGTCGCTATTTTATAAACCATGGTGTAATCAACTCTAAAATATTCATGGCTCACTAAATTCCTAAAGTCAACAATATCTCTCCACGAAATTTCCTTGTTTGCCTTGCCTAAAGTTACCGGCGAAACATGGTTTATTGCCTCTCCAATTATCTCCAACACTCGTTCTACTGCGTATTTCTTTTCCGTATCCCGATAAAAAGAATCCGCGTTTACACCATTCATTATCTGCATCAAATCATCGATACATTTTTTTACATGTTTTAAGCGATATAAATCACCCGATTCTTCTTTCATAAATCAGTTGCTTATCCCTGTTTATTTGTGGCTCAATCAACGGATCAATCCACCTAACCGATACAAAATCCACGTTTTTGTGTAGTTTCTCTTTTAGTTCTCTCCAGTAACTCACATAACTCCAGCCGATATTCTGAGAATAATCCCAATCAATCAATAAGTCGATATCACTCTTCTCACTGGCATCCCCTCTTGCGTACGAACCAAACACATATGCCTTTATAACCGGCTTATCTTTCAGATATCCACTAATAATACGTATTTGCTCATCAGATAAACGCATGATTTAATCTTCTTTATACTAAAACAGCCTCCTTATTCAACAAATGCTTAACCTGTTCCCAAGGCTCTTTTTCAAAGTGCTTTCTATCCTTAATTTTTTCAGGGAACTTAACGTGAAACTCAAACTCATCGCGAAAATGACGGATGGCTGCGGCTACCGGCCATGCTGCGGCATCGCCCAGCGGACAAATGGTGTTACCCTCAATCTTGCGCTGAATATCCCACAACAAATCAATGTCTTCCATATTTCCAAAACCGTGCTCTAATCTCCAAAGTATTTTTTCCATCCAACCGGTGCCCTCGCGGCAAGGCGAACATTGTCCGCAACTTTCGTGGTGATAGAACCGGGCAAAATTCCAGGTGTTGCGCACTACACAGGCACGGTCGTCGTAAACAATAAAACCGCCTGAGCCAATCATAGAGCCGGTTGCAAAACCGCCATCGCTCATGCTTTCGTAGGTCATTAAGCGGGTTTCGCCTTTCGCTGTTTTGAATAGCAAGTTAGCAGGCAAAATAGGCACCGATGAACCACCTGGCACACAAGCCTTTAACGGGCGGTCGGTTTGCATGCCGCCGCAGTATTCATCGCTCATTACAAATTCCTCAACCGGTATGCTTAATTCAATTTCGTAAACACCGGGCTTTTTGATGTTGCCAGATGCTGATATTAGTTTTGTACCTGTAGATTTACCAATACCAAACTTTGCAAACTCTTCTCCCCCATTGTTTACTATCCATGGCACGTCCATAATAGTTTCCACGTTGTTTACCACGGTAGGATTACCGTACAAACCCACCACAGCAGGAAAAGGAGGTTTTATACGCGGATTACCACGTTTACCTTCCAACGATTCAATCAGGGCTGTTTCTTCACCACAGATATAAGCGCCTGCGCCACAGGTAACATACAAATCCAAATCATAACCGGTGCCTAATATATTTTTACCTAACCAGCCATTAGCATAAGCTTCTTTAATAGCCTTTTCAAGAATACGGAACACCCACATATACTCACCACGAATGTAGATATAAGATAAGTGGGCCTCTAATGCAAAACTTGAAACTATCATTCCCTCAACCAACAGGTGAGGTATTTTTTCCATCAGATATCTATCCTTAAAGGTGCCGGGTTCAGATTCATCCGCATTGCAAACCAACTGGCGCGGGTTGCCTGATTTTTTATCAATAAAACTCCACTTCAATCCCGTAGGAAAGCCAGCACCACCCCGGCCACGCAAGCCCGACTTCTTAACCTCTTCAGCCACCTCCAACGGAGTTTTGGTTTTCAAAGCTTTTTCAACCGAAGCATAGCCACCCATTTTACGAAACACTTCGTAGGTTTCTATACCGGGCACATTAATATGTTCTAAAAGAATTTTCTTTCCCATAATATAACCTTACTATTTATTTCAATTGCATTTTAGCCACTTTCGGGTCTACATGCACTGTATCATGTTCAAAATCCAACTTTATTCTCCATTTCTGCATTGTGCCTGCTCCTATAATTGCCTCCTCGCTTAATCCCGGCACTACTAAAAACTCATCGCTCAACAAAATATCATTTATATAAAAATCAAGGGTTACCCTGTGTGTAATTTCAATATAATG
>CAISWS010000071.1 GCA_903889265.1 uncultured Bacteroidota bacterium | reverse complement strand
ATGTATTGTTTTTCAATAATACCACGCGACTCCTCATCAATCATCCTTGAGGTGGCCTCGCTGAATGGCTTATTGAATGTGTTCTGGTTTTGCATATCGTAAAACGAAACATTACCTACTTTATCGTTCATGCCGAATACCGAAACCATGGCATATGCAACCTTGGTTACATGGTCGAGGTCGTTTTGCGCGCCGGTGGAGATTTTATTGAAAACAAGTTTTTCGGCAGCACGTCCGCCCAGGGTCATACACATGCGGTCTAGCATTTCCTCTTCGCGCTCAATGTATTTTTCTTTAGGCAAATACTGTGCATAACCCAAAGCTGCAACCCCACGTGGTATAATAGAAACCTTTAATAGCGGGTGTGCATTTTCAAGGTACCAACCGGCAACTGCGTGGCCGGCTTCGTGGTATGCAATAATCTTTTTCTCTTCCGGCGAAATCAGCTTATTCTTCTTTTCAAGCCCGCCGATAGCACGGTCAACAGCATCGTTGAAATCCTGCATGTCAACTGCGGTTTTATCATTACGCGCAGCTATCAGTGCGGCCTCATTGCAAATGTTCGCAATGTCGGCACCTACAAAGCCCGGAGTAAGAGCGGCCAGTTTATATACATCAACTGTTTCGCTGAGCTTAATGGTTTTTAAATGCACTTTAAATATCTGCTCGCGGCCACTTAAATCGGGCTTGTCGATGGAGATCTGACGGTCAAAACGTCCCGGACGAAGTAAGGCAGTATCCAATACATCGGGGCGGTTGGTTGCGGCCACAATAATTACTCCTTTTTCAGAGCTGAAACCGTCCATTTCAACCAGCAACTGGTTCAAAGTGTTCTCGCGCTCGTCATTGCCTTGTATCAGGTTTTTACCCCTTGCGCGGCCAATGGCGTCAATTTCATCAATGAAGATAATACAAGGCGCTTTTTCGCGTGCCTGGCGGAATAAATCACGCACC
Organism: uncultured Bacteroidota bacterium; assembly: GCA_903889265.1. GTDB lineage: Bacteria > Bacteroidota > Bacteroidia > Chitinophagales > LD1 > Bog-950. The sequence goes on along the minus strand of CAISWS010000071.1, from coordinate 2,308 downwards.
CGTGATGCACCAACCCCTACAAACATCTCAACAAAGTCTGAACCTGAGATGCTGAAGAAAGGCACCTGGGCTTCGCCTGCCATTGCTTTGGCAATCAAAGTTTTTCCGGTTCCCGGAGGGCCAATTAATAACGCACCTTTGGGTATTTTGCCACCCAGCGCCGTGTACTTTTTAGGATTCTTTAAAAAGTTTACAATTTCCTGTACTTCAACTTTAGCTTCATCTAATCCGGCTACATCGCCGAATGTGATGTTTATCTTCTCGTCGCGGTCGAACAAAATGGCTTTTGATTTTCCGATGTTAAAGATGTTGCCACCGGCACCACCAATACCACCGCCCGCACGGCGCAACATAAATATCCAAAGGCCAGCAATAAGCAACAACGGCAATACCCATGGGAATACATCGCGCAGCCAATCCTGGCGTATTTCGTATTTTACGGTTACTACCTGTAACCCAGGCTTATCTTTGTAGAAGTCGGTAATGAATTTGTCAAAGGCGTCATTTGAGGCCACGGTAAGCGTGTATTGCGGACCTTTGTTTATGCCGCCAAAGCGGGTTTTTGCCACATCTTTGTATTCGGGCTTGTTAAGCGCTGATTCTTTGAGGTATACTTCGGCGCTTTTTTCTGCAGAGGTTACTACCACAATTTTATCTACATCGTTATTGGTAAGCATAGCCCGTAACTGGGTCATGCTGCTTTCTTTCACGTTTTCCTGGAAGAAAGATAAATTACCAAAAAACATCATTACGAATAACAGTATGATGGCGTATACCCAGAAGTAATTAAACTTGGGCCCTTCGTCTAATATCTTTTTAGGACGTTTAAGGTCTCTGCGGGGCTGGCCCGGATTGTTCTGATTTTTGTTTTCCTGATTTTCCATTTTTTCTTTTCAATGTCCTCTTTCAGACGATTCTGCTTTTAAATTATTGTATGCGCTACTTGTGATCAGTGTCGTTGTGCCTGGTTAACTTAGCATCGTTCCATAAATCCTCCAGACAATAAAAATCCCTTCTATCCCTGTAAAAAACGTGTACTACCACGTCAACAAAGTCTATGATAATCCATTCTGAATTTTTCATTCCCTCAGTATGGTACGGCCTGAACCCGTGTTTTTCGGCTTCATCAACAACGTTGTTGTATATAGCTCTTACCTGCGTGCTTGAATCACCATGTGTTATGATGAAATAATCAGAAGGAGTGTCCTTTATTTTTTTCAGATCGAGGCTTATTACCTGATGCCCCTTTTTATCGAGTATAGCATCTATAACTACCTTCTTTAAATTTTCTGTTCCCGTATTTCTCTTCGCCAAACGCCTGGGGTTTTGTTGATAATTTTACTTTCAAAACTTTTCAAAAGTAATTAGTTTTCATGAATCTGAAAGTCAATAACGCCAAGCATGACCAACTCCCTGTTTATAGGTAAAAACCTGATTGAGCTCGACTCCGTTGATTCTACTAACAATTTTGCCCGGCAAATGTTGTCAAATTCCAGGCCAATTGAGGGCACGGTCATTGTTGCCAGGGAGCAATTTGCGGGCCGTGGCCAAATGGGAAGCAGCTGGGACACGGAGGGCGGAAAGAATATTACCCTGAGTGTGATATTGTATCCAGACCAACTGGACGCTGATAAACAGTTTTTTTTAAACATGGCAATAGCCCTGGCCGTTAAGGATTTTTGTGAATTTGTGCTGCATGATGAGGTACGAATAAAATGGCCTAACGACATTTATTACCATGATAAGAAGCTGGGCGGCATTTTAATAGAGAATACTATAAACGGCAGCAAAATTGCATCTACAATAGTGGGCATTGGCATTAATGTTAACCAGGATGAGTTTGACCCGGCCTTGCCCAACCCGGCATCGCTGATACAGATAAGAAAGCCTGTTGAGGCCGCTACTTACGACCTTCCTTTACTTATAAATGAGCTTTGCGCCTACCTTGAAAAATACTATTTGCAACTGCGCCAGCAGCACTTTAACTTTCTGGATAAAGGCTTTACCGTGGCCTTATACCGCTACCAGCAGACCCACGAATTTAAACGGGGCGAAACAATTTTTAAGGGAGAGATTAACGGGGTCGCCAAGGATGGAAAGCTGATTATACACAGTAATGGCAAGGAGTTGCGCTTTGGGTTTAAGGAAGTGGAGTATATTATTTAAGAGGCACAGATTTGACAACTTTTTAAAAGTTGTCAAATCTGTGCCTCTTAAATAATATACTCCACTTCCTTAAACCCAAAGCGCAACTCCTTGCCATTACTGTGTATAATCAGCTTTCCATCCTTGGCGACCCCGTTAATCT
>CAISWS010000070.1 GCA_903889265.1 uncultured Bacteroidota bacterium | reverse complement strand
GGAACATTTCAACACCAGTAACGGTAGAGGTAAGGGCTTTGTCGCCTTCTTTCTGTAAACCGATGATTTCAACTGAATCGTTAGAGTTGATAACACCTCTTTCGATACGGCCAGTAGCAACAGTTCCACGACCAGTGATAGAGAACACGTCTTCTACCGGCATCAGGAACGGAAGGTCAACCATACGAGGAGGAACCGGAATCCAGCTATCAACTGCATCCATCAGTTCATCAATTTTTTGAACCCACTTAGGTTCGCCGTTCAAAGCGCCCAGTGCAGAACCCTGGATTACAGGTATGTTAGCGCCATCGAAACCGTAGAAAGTTAAAAGGTCACGGATTTCCATTTCGCCTAATTCCAAAAACTCAGGATCGTCCACCAGGTCAACTTTATTCATGAAAACCACAACCTGAGGAACGCCTACCTGGCGAGCCAAAAGGATGTGCTCACGTGTTTGAGGCATAGGACCGTCTGTTGCAGCAACAACAAGGATTGCACCGTCCATCTGGGCAGCACCTGTAACCATGTTTTTGATATAATCGGCGTGTCCCGGGCAGTCAACGTGTGCATAGTGACGGTTAGCCGTAGCATATTCAACGTGTGCTGTATTGATAGTAATACCTCTTTCTTTTTCTTCAGGGGCATTGTCAATGGAAGAGTAATCTCTTACCTCTGCCAAACCTTTTTTCGACAACACCGTAGTGATCGCTGCAGTCAAAGTAGTTTTGCCGTGATCCACGTGACCGATAGTACCGATGTTAACGTGCGGCTTGTCTTTAATAAATTTCTCTTTAGCCATTGTTATTGTTTTTAATTGTTTTTTTTAAATGTTTATGTCGATTTTAATGATACACTTTCATCCTTGTAAAAGGGATATTTGATTCTAAGCCTGATTTAAAGAACGCTATCCTTCTTCTACTTTACTCCAAATTCAACATTCACATGAGCCGTTGATGGGAATCGAACCCGCGACCTCTTCCTTACCAAGGAAGTGCTCTACCACTGAGCTACAACGGCTTATTAATTGTTCATCCGTTCCTTCCTTCTCCGCGACTTTCCCGCACCAGTGCGGGATGCTCTACCACTGAGCTACAACGGCTTGTTTAACCTTTCATCCGTTCAAGCCCTTCCCGCGGCTTGTTTCCTTTAACCAAAACCTTTGAGGTTGAAGTTATAATCTAAATGAGCGGGAGACCAGGTTCGAACCGGCGACCTATAGCTTGGAAGGCTATCGCTCTACCAACTGAGCTACTCCCGCATTTAATACCGCTTCTCTTGTGGTTTGGCTTCCTCGCCAACCACCTTTTCACACATCAGGCAAGCCTGAAAAATGTGGGGAGACAAGGATTCGAACCTTGGAACTCGTAAGAGGACAGATTTACAGTCTGTTGTCGTTGGCCACTTGACTATCTCCCCAAAAACGGTAAATACTACAAATTAAAGAACACTACACGAGCCGAAGGAGGGAATCGAACCCCCGACCTACTGATTACAAATCAGTAGCTCTACCAGCTGAGCTACTTCGGCAACTTTGAAAACTTCGTTTTAGCCCCTCTGTAAGAGTCAAAAACATCCACTTTCTTTCACTAAATTCAAAAAACGACATAATACCCCCTAAAAAGGGACGCAAATCTAAACAGTTAATTCAATTTTCAAAAGCGGAGAAAGATAATTTGAGAAGATTTTTTGGGGAAGGGCAAATATGAAGGGCAAACCCCGCTTAAAAATTCCAACCTTGGCCGTATACGAAAAAAGAAGGAAAAGGTTTAACCCGCTATTTTTTTGCACAGAAATACCAAGAGGGGAACACAATTCTTGAATCTTTTCTACTGTTATCTCTGATAGAAACGGTTTTTTGATTGTTGTAAGACCTTACATATACGCATGGTCCCTGTGATCCTTCATATATTCCTTCTCAATCTTCTTTTTAACAATGCCGGCAACAAATTTTTTGAAAGGTGTTAATTCCTTCATCTTAGGGTTGTTGCCGTGTTTCTTATAGCGGTCGAAAAATGCTTTGGTAGATAGCACGGCAAAGGCTGCACAGGTATTATGGTCGAGATGAGCACTCAGGTTATTCAGTTTTATGTCTTTTTTGCCCATGCCGGAGATTGAATTGTACGCGGCTACTGAGTTCATATAATTTACCTCACGGTCTCCCTGGCAATAGCATAACTGAACGGGTGCTTCGGGCATCCAGTTGGTAAGGTTATTTTCTTTTAGCTTTTCTAAAAACTTAAAGTTAGGGTCCGTTTGAAATTGCTTTACTAACTCAGGCTTAACAACCTCACTGGGTATTTTAGGCATTACTTTATCCAGGTCATCAAATGTTTTGTTGCGCACTACACCAAAAAATCCCATCAGCATAGTATCGTAAGGCGCCCTGAAAACAGAATAGATGTTATCAGTATTCCAGATATGGTAAGCCGCCTGATAAGATATAATAAGGTAAGGCAGGTAAAACGGACGCGGATACTCCTGGAACATATATTTTGATTGTTCACCCGTCATGTCATATGCACCCGACATAGGAGAGGTGGCAGTAACCTTAAACCTGGGGTCGTGCTGTGCTTCGATATATTTTTGCGCCGCAAACGAGGCATGCCCGCCTTGCGAATAACCAGTTAAAAACAGCTGCCCGTTGGTTTCAATATTCAGGTTTTTCTTTAATTCCTCAACAGCATACAGCATATACAAAAAGGCCATGCCTTCGCTCCATGCGTGTTGGTATAAATGTTGGCCATCGCCTTTGCCAATGCCATAATAATCGGGGTACAGGGCTAAGTAACCATCTGTGGCAAAGCCCAGGCAAATACCTTGCTGGCTGTCGTCATCGGTTATGTTGCGGCCTTTTCTTATTTCGGTACCGTGGCCAAACATAAACGTAGGCGGTTTCTTTCCCTTCAGCTTAGGCACATATACAATCCCCGAACAATTTATCCAGGTGCTGCTGTCAATCCACGGTGCGCGGTAAATTATCTCATAAATATCAACGTCGTTTCTAACAGGTAAAGCAATTTTGGGGATTTTATGCTTTTTCCAAAGTGCGTTAATGGTTTCTTTGGTGTGGCTTTTTACCAACGTAGTGCTTACCAGATAAGTTTGCGGGGTATTCTTAAACCCAAAACTATTAAACATCAACAATACCGACAGGGCCAGCGTAAGGGAGAATTTCATGAAGTAATTATTTGAAGCGTGAAAGGATTGGCATAGATACAAAAATAATAGCCGTATGCTGGTAGAAAACGGCATACTTCAATAAATATTTCGGAATAAAAATTAGCAGAAATTACGCAATGCTTTTTAGCTAAGAAAGGCGATTTAGAAGAGAATATATTGTTTGCGCATTTAACTGCCTTAAATAGGTGGCTCCTAAACCTTGGCAATGGGAAATAAAAAAAGGCCCGAAGGCCTTTTCTTTATAATAGTATTAATGTTCCTGTAATCGCCCTTTCTGTTTTTTAAGCTGTCCTGCTATGGTGTGTAAAGCCAGGTCAGTACTTTCTTCAAATGTTTTAGAAGTTTTTGCCACAAACAACGTTTTGCCCGGCACCGATACTTTAATTTCTACAATCTTATCTTTGATATTCTGCTTCGTTTCCATTTTCAGAAAAACCTCTGCTTCTATAATTTTATCAAAGAAGGTCTCCAGTTTTACTAGTTTTTTATTAATAAATTCAACTAGATTTTCTGATGCATCAAAGTGCACCGGATGAATTACCACATTCATAAAGAACATTTTAAAAGGTTATAAAAATGATTCCGGTTTCTAAGGTATACAAATATTAACCGAAACTTAAAGAACTGTTACGAAATATTTCGGGAAAGGTTAACACAACGCCAAGCCTTTATTTTTTTGGCCAATTTTTGTTAGTCAATTGACTATTTCGTATGCCTTTATTAACGGAAGGCTTATGGGTAATGTTTTAAAATCAGGCCATTACCGGTAAGTTTTTTACAAAAATTACCGGTAATTCATGTTCTGGTAGACTACAGATAAGATCTGATAATTTACAAAATTATTACTCGATTAGCTGTTTAAGCCGGTTTGTAGATGAAAAGGTGAGGAGTTTTATCAGAATATTGAGCCTGAACTTAAAAAAAACCGATTGCTTATCTGCATTAATTGATTTTAGGATGGCAACGATAGCGGCTGTGCGGTTTGCCTGGTAAATATGATATCTGGCAATACTTTGATAAGCCCCGGATAGTAAAAAGCGTTTCAAATTTGCCGGTATATTTTTACCTGAATGCTCTTTGGTAAAAAGAAAGGCGTATAGTCTTAATTGTTCTTTACCGGTATTGTGCCTCATAACGTTTACTGACCTATCTTCATGGTCAACAACGGCAATAGTATTTTGTCCATCTAAATAGTAAACCGGATATTTCGCAGCTATCCGGAACCATAATTCCATGTCCTCGCCTATTCTGAACCGGGTATCATATTTGAACTCCTGTAGAATTTCAGCGCTGATGCAAACTTGCTGGCTGTGCAAGACTTTCGTCGCAAGACTCTCAAAGGCACTTACATTATTGCCATATACTACATTAGATGGGCAGATTTGCCCGGATTTATCAATAATATAGTTGGTGTAAAACATGGCAACCGGGCGGCCGGGTTTTATTAATTCATTATGCAGTTGGGTAAGTCTTTCCGGCAGGTAATAATCATCACTGTCCAGGAAGCAAATATATCTGCCAAGTGCGTGATCGATTCCGGTATTGCGGGCCGCGCTGCGTTCGGCGTTGGTTTGATAAATGTACCTTACCCTTTCATCTTTAAAATTACTTACCACAATTGCTGTGTTATCGGTAGAGCCATCGTCTACCACAACAAGCTCCCAGTTTTGATAGCTTTGGGCAAGAACACTTTTAATAGCTGTTGGTAATAGATCTGCCCTGTTATATGTGGGTATAATAATGCTGAAAAAAGGCGTAGAAGGAACCATTATAAAAAAATATGCGCAAGAATAAACCTTTTAAAAAGCTTTGATGCCCGAATGAAAGACCCCATCCGTAATTTTAAGCCCCCAAATCTTAGTTTGAATAAACACCCATTTGCTTCCAGAAAATAATTACTACACCTATCAGGATAAAGCCGCCGCCTATAAAAGTTGTGGTGCTAAACTCTTCGCCAAACATAAAATGGCCTGCCAGAGTTAAGCCTATAACCGTTAACGAGAAAAATATAGCGCTTACAATACCCAGTGGAATGCTTTTAAGGCTTTCAGTAAATAAATACGAGTTGATTAACCCGAACACCAGGCCTATGGCAAAATAGGTCCAGAATTTAACCGGCGTCTTTTCATTGAGCGCCGAAAATTTAAAGCCCACGTTGGTAAGCACGTTGAAAGCCACAGCAGCAATCAGGATAATGTATTGCATAGGTTAAGTTTTGGAAACAAGATATTAAAAATTGCCGGGGAAGCTAATTTTCAGATACGGATATGAACCATAATTCAGATAATTTTGCTTAGGTAAGACTTTAGGGATTCAGCTTTGCAAAGTATTGCGTTACTATTTTACATTTGTTGTTAATGGCAATTTTATTTGCAGGAAACCCTATTACCCAAGCATTCTAAAACTATAACGGCAATTGATGAGAACACATACCAAAGAGACTCAGGAAATATTGACGCCCCAGCTTGCAATTGATATTTTAAAGGAAGGCAATGCGCGTTTTGTAAGTAATGTAAAGGCCCACCGCAATTTATTGGAACAGGTAAACGAAACCTCGGCCGGCCAATTCCCTTTTGCAGCTATTTTAAGTTGTATTGATTCAAGAACCTCAGCGGAATTAATATTTGATCAGGGCCTGGGAGACATTTTCAGTATCCGTATAGCAGGTAATATTTTGAACGAAGATATTTTGGGCAGCATGGAGTTTGCCTGTAAAAGTGCTGGTTCAAAATTGGTTGTAGTATTGGGCCATACCAAATGCGGTGCTATTGAGGCAGCCTGCAATAACTCGGTACACGGGCAACACGTTACCAATTTACTTAGTAAGATAAAGCCAGCCATTGCGCTTGAAACTGAAACCAAAACAGACAGAAACAGCAGCAATAAATTGTTTATGCAAAACGTAACGGTAAATAACGTTTTTATAACTGTACAGAAAGTTAGGGAGCAAAGCGAAATATTAAGGGAAATGGAGGCTGCCGGGCAAATAAAAATTATCGGTGGCCTTTATGACCTTGATACCGGGCATGTTACTTTTTATAATGGTAATTAAGCCAGCCCTTTTGACGCTCATTAAACAGCTCATTTTTTTTCTTTTCTAAAACTTTTTCAGCCACGCTATTGTTAGGTATGCCAATTGTTATAAATTTGCTGACTGTTTAGTCAGTCATTTTAAAATATGATAACTCAAAAAAGCACAGATAAGCATAACGACAAGCGCAAGGCCATCATGGATGCCTCGTTGAAACTTTTTTGCGCCAAGTGTTTTCAGGATACTTCAACAGCGAGTATTTCCAACGAGGCGAAAGTGGCAACCGGTACGCTCTTTTTGTATTTTGAAAGCAAAGAGGAGTTGGTGAATGAACTATACCTGGAGTGCAAAGGAGAATATATCGCCTATGTTGAAGAAGGTGTTTGGAGCAACAAATCATTTAAAGCCCAGTTAAAGCACATTTGGGACAGAGGAACGGAATGGTGCTTTAACAACCCCGAGAAAATTCAATTTATGACTCAGTTTTCGAGTTCGCCATACATTACCAGGTTAACAAAGGAGAAAGCGATTAACGCATCTATGTTAATGTATGAAGTATTGGAAAAAGCGGTCGCCAATAAAGAGGTTACTACTTCTTCCGTCGAGTTATTATCGCATACGCTCGGAGGATATTTTCATACTGCACGCATGTACTTATTGGAAAATCAGCACAATAAAAATTTAAAAAAATGGCAGGACGAAGTTTTTGACTGGATTTGGAAAGGACTACATTAATTTATTTTCCTGGAATCCGGCAGGCAGTTTATTGCCGCAGGCAGGAGAACCGGGTACTTGAAAATGCTACAACGCTTAAAACGAACATGAACTTTAAAAATATAAAAGTAGGCTTGTTTACAATGCTATTACTGCTAGTGGGCCATATTGGAATGGCGCAACAGGATAACGATAGCCTGTTAAACAGTGCCACTTTAGAAAATATTATCCAGTACACCCTGAAACATCAGCCTGTTGTTCAAAAATCTTTGCTTGATGAGCAGATAACGCGTTCCCAGGTAAACAGCCGCCTGGCCGATTGGTATCCTCAGGTAGATTTCAATTATAATTTTCAACATAATTTTCAGCTTCAAACTACGGAGTTTGCAGGCCAGGTAATTCAGTTAGGCAATGGCAACACATCCACGGCTCAGTTTGCATACAACCAAAACATTTTAAACAGCGATTTGCTGCTGGCGGCTACCAGCGCCAGGACTGTGCGGGCATTATCATCACAAACCACTTCCAATAATAAAATTGACGCTGTTGCAACCGTAAGTAAGGCGTTTTATGATGTGCTGCTTACGCAACAACAAATAAAAGTGACGGATGAAGACATTACACGGTTAGAACGCAGTGTAAAGGATGCTACCAGTCAGTACCGTAATGGTATTGCAGATAAAACAGATTATCAGCGCGCCACCATTGCCCTCAATAATGCCAAAGCACAAAAGAAGGGTAATGAAGAATTATTAAAAGGCAAAGTGCAATACCTGAAGTCAGTAATGGGTTACCCTACGGGGGCATCTTTAGATGTTGTTTATGATAGTTTGAAAATGGAGCAGGAAGTGACTTTTGATGTTGCGCAGGC
>CAISWS010000069.1 GCA_903889265.1 uncultured Bacteroidota bacterium | reverse complement strand
TTAGTCCTATTCTCGCATTATTAGGCGCTTAGGGGTTTGTTTTCTATATTCGGGATGTGGCTGAGTTGAACGCATCAGAGTTTCGTATCTGTCTTATTAATCCCCCGGTTATTGGAGTTATGGAACCGTGGTACGATACCCCTGCGTTTGGGCGTACAGGTCTGGCTTACCTGGCAGGTTACCTGCGCAAATTCACTAACTTTTCAGTACAGATTATTGATGCCAAGCTTGAACGGCTGAATTTTACCCAGGTGCTGGAGCGGGTAAAGGCCTTTAATCCTCAAATTGCCGGATTTACGGCTTATACCAACGAAATTAAACCGGCAGCTTACCAGGCGGCTTTGCTCAAAAAAAGCATGCCTGATATTATAACCGTTATTGGAGGCGTACATCTTACCGCTATGCCACAAGAGACTATGCGCGAGTTTGCCGCTTTTGACATTGGTGTGGTAGGAGAGGGGGAAATAACCTTTCTTGAATTGTGCTCGGCCATCCATTTTGAATTAAGCGGGGATAATAATGACCGGGCTGATTTTAAATCTATTGACGGATTGGTTTACCGGACAAAGGGCGAAATACTTTTAACTAAACCCCGTAAGCGTATTGCCGACCAGGATAGTATTCCATTCCCTGCCTGGGATTTGATGCCTGCTGCTGAAACTTATTATGTTCAATCGGAAAGGGGATGTCCGTTTAGTTGCCTTTTTTGTATGAACCCGAACGGTAAAATTGCGCGCAAACGAAGCATTCAGAATGTTATTGATGAACTGAATTGGATTATCCGCGATTTTAAGCCCAAAAGAATAAGTTTTGGCGATGAACTGTTCAGTGTTGATATGCCCCGCGCAAGCGCCTTGCTGGATGCCATGATTGAAAATAAAATTGGTGAGCAGGTGGCGTGGGATGTTCAAACACACGTTCATTTTGTGGATGAGGCTATGTTTGCCAAATTTAAACGGGCTAACGTTGAAAGGGTTGAACTTGGCATTGAGACCGGAGATGAAGAATCGCTGCGGCGCATGGGCAAGGGAACTAACCTGGCAAAGATTAAAGCGGCTTGCGATGCAGCCAGAAAGCAAAATGTGAAAATTGGAACGTTTTTCCTTTTCGGGCAGCCGAACGAAACATTAAAAAGCTTGTCGTCAACGGTTGATTTAGCGGTAAAGATTAACCCCGATTTGCCGATGTTTGGTTTAATGACCCCATATCCCGGAACTGAAGTTGCAAAAATGGCGGCTAAAGGCGAAGGCGGCTACCGGTTGTTGACCACCAATTGGGATGAATATAATAAGCAAATAGGTGGCGCCATGGAGTTTGCCAACCTTACCCGCAGGCAAATAGAGATGACCCAGCTAAAAGCCTACGCCAAAGTTTATTTATACAACTTCCGGTTTCTCGACTTTATTAAGTTTGTTTGGGAATACCGGAAGGGAGCAGCTGAAGTTTTGAAGAAAATAATACTGCGAAGAAATTCGATGGCGGAGCATTTGGATAGAAAGCCGGCGGATTATGAGCAGTTGATTTATGGTGATTATACGGTTAATGCCAGCTCGTTTGCCGAGGCCCGCGATAACTGGAACCTGTATCAGCATAACGAGTCGAAGAGATTGAAAATGGATATGCAGGAAACCACTACCACTACTTTGCACAATGCGTAATAAAGTTCTGATATTAAACCTACCTAACCCCGTGCAGATAACGCGGCGCTATATGTGCTCGTACGTATCGCCCGAAAGTTTAATGCCGCCGCTTGAACTGATTTCCTGCGCAGCAGTGGCCCGCGAGTGGCATAAAGCAGAAGTAAAGTTGATTGATGCTATTGCTGAAAAACTAACGGTTAATGAGACAGTTGCTAAAATCAAAGCTTTTCAACCTTCTATTATCGTTGGCCTTACAGGTTTTGAATGTTACGAGGAGGATGTTGACGCGGTTAAAGAATTAAAGAAGCAATTGCCCGATAGTTTGTTTGTGCTATTTGGCCACTACGCCACAAATTTTCCGAAAGAAACATTGAGCCATTCCGGCGCTGATTATGTTATACTGGGCGAACCGGAACTGGTGTTGAATGATTTGCTGAAAGAGATTTTTGCAGAACGCGAACCGGTTACCGTTAACGGACTGGCTTATTTTAAAAACGGCGAAGTGGTTATGCAGGGCGCTGCCGGCAGGATAAAAGACCCCAATGAATTGCCAGTGCCGGCCTATGACCTGTTACCGGCAGGTAGTTATTACGAGCCCTTGCTGGCCAGGCCTTATGGTATGATACAAACCGTTAGGGGGTGTCCGTATCAATGCAACTATTGTGTAAAATCTTACGGCACTAAACTATCGCAACTAAGCAGCGAGCGGGTAGTGCACGAAATGAAACAATGGATAGACTTGTACCAGGTAAAGTCAATAAGGTTTATTGACGATACGTTTACGCTGAATAAGACGCGGGTGATAGAACTTTGCCAGGAAATAATTAAGAACAATATTAAAGTTGAATGGGCCTGTTTAAGCCGGACCGACAACCTGGATGCCGAGCTGCTTGGCTGGATGAAGAAAGCGAGTTGCAAACGGATTTACTTTGGCATGGAAAGCGGCAGCCAGCGAATGCTGGATATTTATAAGAAGAACGTGAATATTGATGAAGCATTAAGGGCGCTTCACCTTTGCCGCGAAGCCGGTATTGAAACAGCGGCTTTTTTCATGAGTGGCCATCCGCTTGAAAACGATAAGGATTTTGAAGAGACACTGGCATTTGCCAAGGCAGCCAATCTTAACTTTGCTTCCTTCAATCCGCTAACTCCTTATCCGGGCACCGGCTTGTTTACGGAAATGAAAGACAAGCTGAATTTTTCTATTTACCCCTATAAGAATGAATGGAAGGACGTTTCGATTTACGATAATTTTGAAGCCAGGAAAGAGCGGTTTTATAAAGGCTATTATGTACGTTTTAAATACCTGCGCCTTAATTTGCCCACCATTTTCAGGAACTTTGGCCAGATTTTAACTATGGGTTCCGGCCTGCTGCGTTACTTATGGTGGGATAAAAGATTTGTTATTTCGGGGATTAAAGGCGCAAGGGACAAATGATGAAGATTGAAAAAGTAACCGGTGTTCTGAATGTAATACTGATATCTTTTTTTATAGCATGGTGCCTTGGCTGGCTGTTTACCGGCGCCTGGTATTGTAACCCCAATGCCGAGGATCTTTCGCTGACTTCACTACCGCGAGATATAGGTATTATTCCGTCAACAGTGGATGTGATGTCGCATTATGACGGGCGCTACTTTACAAACATTTTGCATGGTTTGAACCCGCTTGCATGTAACTGGTTAACGGGATATAAGCTGATGCCGGTTTTTGGTGTTTTGTTTCTGGCAGTATCGTTTTACTTTTTTGCCGATACACTTTTTATTGTCAAAAACCGGGGGGTGCTTATTTTATACGCGGGCCTTTTTACCACAGTGCATTTTGCCACTGATCCATCTTTACCGCACGATCTGTATTGGATGGTAAGCTCCTTTGTTTACTTATATCCTGCGGCGCTAACATTCTTCTGGCTGGGGAGTTATATCAGGTATATACATGTGAGGGATACGGGGAATTCTTTTGGCTGGTTTGTGGCCACGGCAATTTTCTTATTTGCCTGCATCGGGTTAAATGAAATGTTTTTGGTAAGCAACTTTATTCTGCTGGTGCTCATAGCCATTTTTGCAATTTTTGCCAGTGAAAGAGGCGTATTGCCGAAAACGATTCCGGTGCTGTTGATTGGATTTGCCTGCATTGCATTTTTTGTTACCTCACCAGGTATTTCTGATAGGGCAGCTACCCAGCGTGACCCAACAGCAGGGCTATTAAATATTGCAGGGCTAATACATGCTGTAAAGGATTATCAGGTCACGGTTATTTATTTGCTTGCCAACGGCTTTTTGATTTTTTCCGGATTCATTATTCTGCTCTCTGTTGATTCCGTTTCGCCCCGGTATAAAATAATTGAGCAGGGTGCTAAATCCTGGTTTCCGGAGCTTCTGGCACTGGGGCTATCCGGAGTATCTTTTTTAATGGCCCTGGCTTATTACATTCCCATGCAAACCAATATCGGGTATCCGGCACGGGTCTTCGATTCAACAAATATTCCTTTGCAGCTTGTATTTTTTGTAGTAGTGCCGCTGCTGGCCTTTCAATTCCGGGAATCCGACCTATTAAAAGGCATTCTGCCGTATAAAAACCGCGTTGTTTTTATTGCCGCTATATGTATAACGGTGGTGGTGCTTTTCACCGGCAACAACATTTCGCGTATATGCCATGCGTACTCCGCCGGCGCTTTACAAAAATTCGATAATACTATGCACAACCGCTATGCGATTATAAGCCAGGCCAAACAAAATAACTTATGCTGGCAGGTGGCGACCATAGATTCGATAACTCCCGGCAACTCGGCTATTTATTACGGGCCCGATTTAGGTTATAACCGCAACCCGGTTTACTGGAATCTGGCTTATGAAATTTATTTTAAGGTGGATGAAGTAAAACGTGAGGGGGATGTAGCTCAGAAAATACAATGATGTTTATTCAAAAAAACCTTATTGGCCATTATGTTGTAACGTGTATTATCCTTGGGGCGTTAGGATTTTGCAGTTTTAAATTGCACCAGCATTCGGAATACGACAAACAACTGGTGGCGGCCATTCAATCGCTGCAGGAGGGTGTTACCGTGTGTTACGATGAAGGTTTTAAAAACAATATTGAGAAGCAGTTCTCCTCTGCCGTGCCGGAAGAAGCAAACTGGATAAATGCTTTTAAAAAAGACAGCTTATTGTATCCGCAGAATATAATTGCCTACTCCTTCAGAACTATGCCCCGACTAGGGCTGGTGTTGGAAAAGATGACCTGGAATGGGGATACGGTGTTTTGCCTGCTTAGGGTAAGGGACAAAGTACAATTTAATGTAACCGCTAAATTTATAAGGAAGGGAAATATATTTTTACTGGATAACCTGGAGAACATAGCTGCGTTTTATAAAAGATTGAACTGTTATAATCTATATTTGATGGATAGTGCCAAAACGCAAACCGTGAAATGACCAAGCGCAAAATTAATGTAGGCCTTATTGGCTATGGATATTGGGGCGAAAAAATATTGCGCAATATTACCGAACACACCCAATCGGGTGTAGTTACGCTTTGTGATAATGATGAGGACCGGGCTAACAGTGTTAAATCGCTTTACCAGCTGATACATGTTACCACTGACAGCGGGGATATTTTCAAGGACACTAACATTGAAGCAGTAATTATTTCGACCCCAACTTCAACTCATTTTAACCTGGCCAAACAGGCTTTGCTAAATAACAAGCACGTGCTGATTGAGAAGCCCATTTGCACCTCGGTAAAGGAAGTAGAGGAATTGATTGCCATTGCCGAAGAGAAAAAACTGGTGCTGATGGTGGACCATATTTTTCTTTACAACAATGTGGTAAAGCAGTTAAAGAACTATCTGACCGAGGACTTTATAGGGAAGATAAATTATATTGATGCAACCCGTATTAACCTGGGTATTTACCAGGAGGATACCAACGTGCTTTGGGACCTTGCGTGCCACGATATTTCTATTATCAATTACTTAATTGCGGAAAAGCCTACCCATGTGAGGGCTATTGGCCACCGGAATCCGGTACATGGTATTGAGGATGTAGCTTACCTGTTTTTATATTATTCCAGCGGTATGCTGGTTCAAATCAATTCATCGTGGGCCTCGCCGGTAAAAATCAGGAAAATGATAATAGGCGGCGAAAAGCGCATGATAATATATGATGATATAGAAGCAACCAACAAGCTTACTATTTACGACTATAAGTACCTGGCAACTGCTGATGTAAAAAAATCAAAACTGATTGATTACCGGTTGGGAGATATTACCATACCCAAGTATGAAATTGAAGAGCCATTGAAAAATGTAATCAGCGACTTTTATCATTGCATTATAAACCATAAAAAACCGCTGGCCGACGGACAAAACGCACTTGAAACAGTAAAAATTTTAGAGAAAGCACAGGAGTCGTTACATTTAAATGAAGTAATAATACCGCTCTCTTGAACATTTCAGTAATAATATTCAGTTACAATGAAGCCGGTAATATTAAGGGTGTTATTGACGCGGCTTTTGAAGTATTGAATGAGCTTGCCGATTCGTTCGAAATAATTGTGGTGGATGACGGCAGCAGCGATGGTACCGATGATATTGTGGCCCCATATTTGAAAAATAACGGGCAGTTGAGATATATCAAACATCAGAAAAACTCTGGTATCGGTATTGCATTGCGAACGGGATATGATACCGCCCAAAACGAATTTGTTTGTGCCATACCTGGTGACGGGCAATTTGATGTTAAAGAACTGTTGAGTATTAAGCCCTTCGGCAATAACACCTTTTACTCATTTTACCGGCCGCAAACCAACTATAGTTTTTACCGGACTGTTTTAAACCAGGCCAACCGGCAGTTTAACCGGGTTTTGCTGGGGATTACATTAAAGGACGTTAACTGGATAAAAGTTTACCGTAAAGAACAGCTGCAGTTTGTAGCTGCGGAATTGAAAAGCTCGGTAATTGAAAGTGAGATATGCGCCAAGCTGATTAAGGCCGGTGCCAGCCCGGTTGAGTTGCCTTCGGTTTATCATGAACGCAAAGCAGGTCTATCAAAAGGCGGAAGCTGGAAAACATTAAAAAAAGTGTTGCTTGAAATGTACGCACTGGTTATGGTTACCCGGAGGTTTAAAAAGCATTATTAACAAGTATCTTTAACAGGTACAAACCAATCACTCAATGCCTTCCGCCAGCATAAATAAAATTGCACAAACCTTTATAATTGCATTAATGCCAACCTTGTTTCTGTTGGGCTATTTCACTTTTGACGACACTGTTGGTAATGTCAGTTACACGAAAAAAGCGATTGTTAACCAGGCCACCCTTACTGGTTTTATTACCGGTATTAACTCGCAAATGGTAAGAGTAGAAGGAGGGAGGTTTACTATGGGGAGCAATAAATTAACCGATAAGGAAAAGCCAGCCCATGAAGTTGAAATAAGCTCCTTTATGATGAGCAAAGCCATGGTAACGGTTGAGCAATTTGGCTATTTTGTAAGTGCCAGTGGTTACAAAACCAGGGCGGAAAAAGATAGCGGCAGTTTTGTATTTAATGGTGATAATTGGAGTATCCGAAGCTATGTTAACTGGAGGTACGATGAGTCTGGGCATCAGCAAACTTTAGTTAATAACAGCAAACCGGTGTTGCATGTAAGCTGGTATGACGCGGAGCAGTTTTGTCGCTGGCTATCTGGCATAACGGGAAGGAGATACAGGTTGCCAACCGAGGCTGAATGGGAGTTTGCGGCAAGAGGCGGAAGCAAATCTGCCGGCTACCTTTATAGCGGCGGAAATGATGCCTCAGCAGTATCATGGAACGGCACCAACTCAGGCTTGAAAGTACACCCGGTTTGTTTGAAACTGCCTAACGAATTGGGCTTGTATGATATGAGCGGCGAAGCCTGGGAATGGTGTAGCGATTGGTACTCGCCTAATTACTATAGCCAAAGTGATTTAAAAGACCCTAAAGGGCCGGAAACCGGTAATGAAAAAATTTGCAGGGGGGGGTCATACCTCAGCGGCTCGGGAACAGCCGATTTAGGCCCCATTGACCAGCTATATCCCGTGAGCCGCGGAAAAGAGCTGCCTTATTTGCCTGCCGGCGATGCTTCTTTCAGAATTGTTTTGCAACAATAGTGAATCTCTGTTTATCTGCGCAACCGCCAATAAAATGGTTTTTGAGAATAACTTAAAAAACCTGCATTTGCCGGTGGTTGTAACATTATAAATTACAACATCGGTATTATCGGTTTCATACATAACAGCGCCGGTAAAAGTTTAAAGGGTTTTAATCCAATTTGACCATACTTTTTTTACTTTTGGTTAAGCTAAAATGCACCTATTATGGAAACAGCCATACAATCAACAGAAACAATATACGGCCCTGAAATTTTTTTCAATTTTATAGAGATTCCTGCTGATAAACTGGGTGAGTCTGGCCATCTGGTAAAAAAATTAAGAACCGGCGAGATACACGGTTTTGTTGTTAGAAATGTAATACCTAAAGAAGAAGTTGCGCGGATTTTAAAAACAATGGAAAAGCCCATAGCAGATTCTGGTATGGACACTCCTTCAGGTAAGACTTATCCGGCCCCCTTTGCTATCGTTTCAAATTCGGATGAAAGGCTGAATACATATTATAGCATGCTTGGCGAATTTAATGCACTTGCAGAACGCGAGCCGGTTATTAAAGGCATGCTGGAAAAACTTGATAATTTTTTTAAAAGTATTGCAACCGATTATAAGGTAAGTATACCCACCAATAAAATAAAGAATGCAGCGGTATCGGCCGGTCAGTTCCGGGTATTTAACCAGGATAAAGGCGGGCTTTTTGTGCATTGCGGAAATCTTTTTCAAACACAGACGCTTCATTATTACTCATTACTGGCGAATGATATTGATATGAACGACCAGCTGAGTTTTTTCTGGTTATTGCAAAACACAGAAGAGGGCGGCGAGCTTAGTATTTATGATATGTTATGGAAGGATGTTAAACGCAAAAAATCGCCGGAAGAAAATGACTCGGTAATAGATGATAATGGCAATACCATTTTGCTAAAGGATTTAAAGAGCTTTGCCGTAAGGCCCGAGCCAGGCGATATATTGGTGTTTTCCGGTGGGCCTATCTGGCACCGGGTTGAAAATATAAAAGGGAAAACCCCAAGAATCACTTTTGGGGGATTTTTGAATTTTTCAAAAGATGATACGGAGTTGTTCTATTGGGCATAGTAGCCTATGGCCAGGGTAACTGAGATTATTCTGCTAACTGAGCTTCAAGCGCTGCAAAATTTATGCGCGAGTGTACGTTTTTCATTTGCCCCACTTTATTTAGTAATCCAACCACTTGGTTATCACCAGTCCATTGGTCAGCAAGGTAAACGTTAGGGCTTTCTTCGAAGACATTAACAATGCTATTATCTGTTTCATCGCATAAGAAGCTATAGAATTTAGACTTCTGATGGGTTATTCTGGCGGCAAAGCAAACCCGGTCATCGTCAGTATCATTGGGCGTTGCATTGTGAATTAAGCGCATGTCGAAAATTATCATTTGGCCGGCTTTTAGGTCGAAGACCTTTCGGTTTTTATCAAAGCGGTTGGCGTATGATAAGAATGGCCATTGGATACCACCCAGATATATAGCGTGCGAAAATTTATGACTTCCCTCTACCACACAAAGGGCACCGTTTTTTTCGTTCACATCTAAAAGCGGGCACCATAAACCATAGTGCGGTTCAAGATGCGTATTTAGCAGCAGGGAAGAGTCAGTATGCCACGAAAGGTCGCCGGCTGAATGGGCGTATTTGGCCATATAACTGGCAATCGGTGTTTGGTAGTCCTTTAAATACCGATCAAGGAAAGGCCTTACTTTGTTAAGCAGAAAATTATGAATCTCGTTTCTTGTTGCCGGTGTGGTGTGCTCCATAGCGGTAAAGCGGCCAATGGCGGTTTGTGCAACACCGAAGTTTTCCAGATATTTTTCTTTTAATTCGGCCATGGTATCCTCATCCAGCAAATCAACTACCACGTAGCCATCGCGAGCCATCTTTTTCTGCAAGGCCTCATCGCGCAATATTTGCAATTGAGCGGGTTCAAAAGCTTTGATATCATCTCCGAACATTTTCTTAAAGCCCTGAACCAGGTCCGCGGAAGTTATTTTATCGTTTTCTATGGGATTTAACGAAGTGGTTGTATGGAATAGTGGGTTATCGGGCTGGCCTTTGTTTTCGAGCTTGTTGAGCGACTGAAGGAAAATTTCAGGTGTTATACCATAAACATCAGTTCTGTTTTCAGCTACATTTTTATCATAATAGTTCAGCGGTACATCTTTCTGATAAACGCTGATAATAGCAGCTACCCGGTTGGCACTTGCATAATTGGGGTAGGAAGCATGAAAGAGGGAGTTGTGAAAAACCAATGCACTGCCCGGTGGAATTATCATATTAACCAGCATGGGTTTAATGGCATCATCCATATTTACTACCGGAATGCCATAGCTGCCTGAACGGTAATTATTGAAGTAGCGATGACTTCCCGGCAGCACAATCATTCCCCCGTTTTCGGGATGTGATAATTCAAGTGGTACCCATATCTGGTAGCTGACACCCTTGCTTTCATCCAATATATTCCAATCCTGGTGGAGCGGTAGCTCATTTTGGGTATTGCCCTCTTTTATCATAAAGCCGGCAATAAAAAGGTCGAAGTTTTCGAAATTACTTTTGAGCGAAGGCATTACTACTTCGCCTATTTTATTTCTTAAATCCTTGCTCTGCTCCGCTGTTGTTTTACTATGGCTGGCAATGAGACCCTGCACTTTGTTATCGATTGAAAACTGATGATATAGTTCTTTGATGGCCTTGATCTGCCCCGGGTCAAACAGCGGGACAACGCAAAATCCAAGTGTGTCAAGAGATTTTGCGAAGTCGGGGTCTTTTATTAGTGTTTGGCGGGGCATGTTAATTGCTTTTCAATGTTTCAAAATATAGCAGTCGGGCTTTATCCCACAAAGTAAAATGGTTATCTTTTTTAACCCAGTTTTTGAAGGTTTCAATTTTTACCGGCTCAAAGTTATAGGAAACATATCCCATAAATTTGCCCCTTCCGGGCTTTCCGTTAGCCTGTAAATCGTAATACATATCGGGCTCCATTAAATACTTTTCGATTTGGTTGGCCGGATTGCCTTCGGGTAAATAATGGTAATAAATATCGCAACCGCTGGTGCACATGCCCAACATAACTGCAACCCGGGGCTGTCCGGTAAGGTTTTCGGAAGAGCCGTGAATTACTGCGTGGTTAAGAATAACAGATTCGCCAATTTCTGTTTGTATGTCGGTACACAGGCCCCTAAGGGTTCCGTTGATGTGTGTAAACGGCCAGGGATAGAAGGGTGAAACCCTTAATGTGGGCTGAATTTTATGACTCCCTTTTAATACGCGTAAACCACCGCTTTTAGTATCCGTTTTTTGCAGAGGAGTCCAGATGTTAAACGAACAGCCCTGTGTTTCATCAACAAACAAGAGATCCTGATGGGGATATAACTCGGACTTATCGCCGCTGTTTTTAACCAGGTAGTTTGAAATCATGGCCTGGTAATTAATAAAGTGCTGTTCAACCTTATCCATTAATATTTCTTTCACCAGTTTATCAGTATCAACCAGAATTTGACGATTTCCGGTTTCAACACTGCTATATAAGCAAGGCTCGTTGACAGAAGCTTCATGTTCGGCTTGTACGGTAGTATAAAAATCACGAAGCCTCTTAATGTCGTTTTCGTTCAAAAGCCTCATCTTAACGAATCCGTCTTCCTCGAATTGCTTTTGAAGTTTGGGGTCTTTAAGAACAGGTATCATATCTGCTATTTGAATTCATGGAGCCGGTTAAAACAAGGCATTAAACTTTATTAAAAAAACTTTCAAACTCCTGAGGGCCTATCTGCTTAAAATCAAATTTTTCATATTCCACAAATTCACCCAGGGCAGGTGGTTGTTCTTTTACAAAATGTAAAAACGCCTCTTTAGTCATTTTGTACTTGCTTACCTCTGTTTTTTCACCGGCAGGTAAAAAATAGTGTATAAGCTCTGCTTTTTCAGGATAGGCCGCCAGCACCGCAGCAACCCTGGGGCTATCAGTTGAGTTAGGGTACGAAGCATGAATAACCCCATGATGAAAAATAAAGCCATCGCCTTTTTTACAAGGATAAGATACCAGATGCTGCTCAATTTGCGGCCTCACATTTTCGTAAGCCCAGGGATAACTATGTGTAGGACGCAGTGTAAACATAAACTTATGGCTGCCCGCAACAAAGCGCATACAACCATTACTCTGATCGGTATCGCAGAGAGGCACCCAAACACTTATACTGGGAAAATTATGCTCATCAACAAAAGTGATATCCTGGTGGGCGCCGGTTTCGGAAGCCGGATTTTTTGTTTTAATAAGGAAGTTTGAAAAAAGCAGTTTATAGTTGATAAGCAATTTGTCTACCTCGGGCCCTAAAGCGCCAATAATCATTTCGTCTACCCTCCGTATAAGGTCATGGTTGTTGCTATGGCTGGTGGTAATAAAAGGGATGCCTATTTTATTGTGTTCGTTTAAGGTAGTGTTGTACAGCCTCAGCAATTCATCGGCCTGCTGTGGTGATAGAAGCGAGGGGATTTTTACAAAGCCGTTTTTATCA
The DNA here is from genome assembly GCA_903889265.1 of uncultured Bacteroidota bacterium. Lineage (GTDB taxonomy): Bacteria > Bacteroidota > Bacteroidia > Chitinophagales > LD1 > Bog-950. The sequence goes on along the minus strand of CAISWS010000069.1, from coordinate 10,302 downwards.
AATTCCTGCTGATGTATTTCCGATTTAAACAGTTGTTCCATAATGGTTATAAGTCAAAAATTTCAGCCTCCAATGCCAATTAACCTGCTCAGCAAAGACCTGCGTGGTTTTTGGCTCAAGTATGGTTTCATGCCTTCAATAAAATCCTCTTTGCTAAGCTGAGGGAAATCCCAGCTTATGTTGCCCATAAACCTGGCGTGTTTAGGGCGTTCGTCTTTTTCAAGCGTAATAAAAGTATCAAGTGTTACTTCGTATTTCTCAATCTGGTTATATGGTGCACCCCTTTCCAGATAGTGGTATATCCAGTCAGAACCGATAGACCTTAGTGCCAGCACTGCAGCTATTCGGGGCGAAGGAGACAAGTTAGGGGTAGCGCCGTGTACTACCGCATGATTAATAAATACGGCCTCACCCTTTTTTACCGGCACTTCAAAAATATTTTCAGAAAGAAGAGGTTTTATTTCGTCAAAAGCTGTAGGGCATGATGGTGTAACGCGCAGCGAATGAATAAAGCGCTGCGTGCCGCGCACAAAAAACAAGTTTCCATTATGGTGGTCAATGTCATGAAGCGCTACCCATACATTTGCACTTATAAAGCACTCTTCATCTACAAAAGTAGGGTCCTGATGCAGAATAGTATCGGAACCTGGCCCGGGTTGTTTGGTGATATAGGTGGCCATCATGGGTACGTAGTTTTGAAAAAACTTACCCAGTTCAGGCAGCAGAACTGATTTAAGGTGTGTGTCAACGCTTCTTATTAGGTCAGGATTGTTGGTATGGGTGGTTGACTGGTACAGTCCATTTACAACATCATGGTCGCTTTGCTGAGCAATAAAATACCGGTACAACTCATCGGCCTTTTCGGCATCCAGCAGCTTCATTTTTACATACCCATCGCGGTCGAACTGCTCCTGCATGGCGGGGTCTTTAAAAATGGGGAGTTGATCTTTCATTGTTCGCTGATAATTGATGTGAAGCAAATTACGGCAAAATAGCCAAACAAAAAAATGATTGCCGTCAATGGTATTTGTTACTATGGGGTACCGGCCTGCTGCAATTTAATCAATGGCTCAGATAGCCTTTTGACAGCCAGGAGTATTTGGTTTGAAATTTGGCGGAGGCGACCTCATCAAACAGGTTTTTAGCTTCTTCTTTTTTACCTGTTTCCCAATTGGTTTTTGCTACAAAGTATTTGGCGGCTTGCTGGGTAAAGTTGTTTTCGGCATTGAATAGGTCCTTGAAATGGCCGCATGCTTTTTCTTTCTCTCCTTGTTTGTAAAGAGCAAAACAATAATTCAATAAACAAATCTCTTTGTCCTGAAAACCCAGATTACAACTTCTTCTTTCAGTAAAGAGTTCCTCTTCCAATAGCTGTATCGCTGCAGAGTAATTTTTGATAGAACAATCAAAACTGCCAAATAAAAATAAAGGCTCACACTCAGAGAATTGCCGTACGCCCCTTTGCAAAATAAGTATGCGGTAGTAGCGTGAAATTTTTGAATTGGTCGCCAATGCCATATAGTCATCCATGGTAAGGGGAACCTTACCATAAGGCAATAGTTTTTGGGCTAATTGCAGTTCATCATAATAGCTTTGCTCCGTGGCTCCATCAATAAACTTGTGCAGTTGATTGTAAAATCCGCTATCCATATTGGCAAACATCAACAGGCCTTTGTAAAAATCAGCTTCAATTAAAGTGTCTTTGTCTGAATATCTTTTGAAGGTATTATAGGCCTGGTCGTAATATCCCAACTCGCTGTAAAGGGCTGCGGCGTTGATGAAAGAGGTTTGGTCAACCTCTTTTTGCGTTAAAGTGGAATCGAGATATTGCAGGCATTTGTTTAGTTCGCCGGCGTAGAAATATTCGTTGGCCATATCGCAGCGTATGCCAGCCAGATTGGGGAACATATTTGCTATAAGGGCATAAACCTGCATGGCATCGTCAAAGCGGCCCCGTATTTTTAAATTTCGCGCATACTCAGCGTATAAAAAAGCGTTCTCCTCATTTTCAGTAATGATGCCTTGCATTTGTATCAATTGCCGTTCAAGCTCTACGGTGCGAAGCGACAGGGAATATAAATTACAAAGCCCCTTTTTTATATCTGTACGGGTGGGGTCCAGTTCAAGGCATTGTTTCCAGAGCTTGTCGATTTTTACTGAAGTATCTAAAGGAATGATAGGAATAAAGTAGCTATCATCAATAGCTGATGAATCGAAAATAGATTCGGCTTTTTCAGTATTGAAATGGCTTTTTGCACCGCTCCCCCAGGCCTGGTTTAACAGCACATTGCCTTTCATCATGATGGCATCAACCATTTTGGGGTTTAGTTTCAGGATGGAATCAAGGTATTGGTTGGCCCGGGTAAATTGGTTGTGGGTGATGAATTCGGTGGCTGTGGAGATGGTTGTTTGTTGAGCGGAGAGGGAGAGGACGAATACAAGAAGCAGCGTGATGAGGGCTGAGTTCGCTGCCTTCGCCAAAGGTGTCCGCCCCTTCCGCCCCTTAAAGGGGAAACCAAAGCCGGCTCTGGTTTCCCCTTTAAGGGGCGGAAGGGGCGGGTTGTGGAGATGAGACATTTTTGGTTTGCACTAAGTGCATTAGCTTAATGTGATACTAACTTAGCTACTAAGCATTTATCATTACCGGCATAACCAGCATTAATAAGTCTTCGCCTTCGTTCTTTTCGGTAGGGCGTAAAACGCCTGCGCGGGTTGGGGTTGAAAGTTCAATTTCGATATCGTTTGAATCCAACACACCGAGCATTTCAATCAGGAAGCGGGCATTGAATGCAATATCCATATCGCCACCTTCGTAGCTACAGCCTAATCTTTCGTTGGCTTCGTTGCTGAAGTCAAGATCCTGTGCAGATATTTTTAGTTCGCTGCCGGCAATGCTTAAAATTACCTGGTAGGTTGTTTTGTTTGAGTAGATAGAAATACGTTTCATGGCATTCTGAAACTCCAGGCGGTTGATGCCTAATTTGTTCGGGTTATTCTGAGGGATTACCGCATTATAATCGGGATAGTTGGCATCAATTAAGCGGCATATTAAACGGGTATTATCAAAGCTGAAAAATGCATTTGATTTATTATAAGAAACATTAACGCCGGAATTAGTTGCTGGCAGGGAACCCTTTAAAAGGCCCAGCGCTTTTTTAGGCACAATAAACTGAGCTGCTTTTGCCGCTTTTACATCGCTGCGGTGTAACTTAACCAGTTTGTGTGCATCGGTTGATACGAAAGTGATTCCATCAGGCGATACCTGGAAAAGAACACCGGTCATAGCCGGGCGGAGGTCGTCGTTACTAACAGCAAATAAAGTTTTTGCAATGGCATTGCTTAATGCACCTGCAGGTATGTTTATTTCGGTTACCGCTTCAGGCTGAGGTATTTTAGGGAAATCATCCGGGTTTTCGCCGGTTAGTTTGTAGCGGCCGGTTTCAGAAGTTATTTCAACTCCAAAGGTTTTTACATCTACTTTAAAAGTAAGTGGTTGTTCGGGCAGGGTTTTTAAAGTATCCAGTAATATCCTTGCTGGTATAGCTATACGTCCGTTGTCTTTGGCTTCTACACTTAATTCAGTGCTCATTGAAGTTTCAAGGTCTGTGGCAAAAACGCCCAGTTTGCCTGCTTTAATTTCAAACAGAAAATCTTCAAGAATCGGCAGCACAGAGTTTGAATTGATAACGCCGCTGATGGTTTGCAGGCTTTTAAGCAGGGTAGTGGTAGATACGATAAACTTCATTTCGTTACTTTTAGTTGGAACAAATATAATTATCGCCCGAAATTAAAATTTACCTTCTTCTAACAGCATCTTTTTTTATTGTTCATAAAAAAGGAAGGTGCGAAGGCCCTGTCATCCGGATTTTGGGCCTTTTTACGGTTATAACTCTGTTAAAGGAATGGATTTTGAGAGAGCTTATTATGCCGGATGAAGGCAGATTAACGCCTGTCTGGCATATACCATCGGAACCATTTAGTGATTATTTGCAAAATTTTTCTGCCGATGGCATACATTTGCCGGAACATGAAAACTATTTCCAGCATTATATCCTACCTTTTTCATCCCTTGTTGTTTCCTACGTATGGAACGCTGCTTATTTTGGGTTTAAACCCGAATATGTTTGGATATTTCGGCGAACGGCTTCATTTTGTTTGGCTTGCTATTGTTTTTGCCCTTACTTTTATCTTTCCCGTAGTTTGGATGCGTATGATGGTGGGGCTGGAGATGATAGATAACCTGAGAATGGAAACATCTAAAGAGCGGATTGTTCCTTTTGTTGCAGCCATTACCTTTTATTTATGGACCACCTGGATGTTTAAAGCCAACGTGCACCTGAAAATACCTACCAACCAGCTTATTTTTTACATGATGCTGGGTGCCTGTATTTCTATTTCGATTGCCTTCTTTATGAATATTTTTACCAGTGTGAGCCTGCATACTTTGGGCGCGGGCAGTGTCCTTGGCCTGGTTTTGATATTGGTAAGGTTTTCTACTTTCGACCTCCGGTTGTTGTTTGTGGCTACTATTTTGCTGGCGGGGATAATTGGAAGCGCAAGATTGGTTTTAAAAGCACATAGTGAGATGGAAGTTATTTCGGGCTATTTTATTGGCTTTGCCGGGCAGTTTTTGGCCTTTAGCGTTATTTCAAGGTTTTTATAAATAAAGCTTATGTATAATACAGTAATTTTTAAGGTGGAAAACGGCATTTGCAGTATTACGCTGAACCGGCCTGATGTGTTTAACTCATTTAACGAGGAGTTGAGCGCTGAGTTTATTGATGCTTTAAAAAAGGCAGGAAAGGATGAAAATGTAAGAGTGGTGATTATATCGGGCCAGGGCAAAGCGTTCTGCTCGGGGCAGGATCTGAAGGACATAAAAAACCACGAGGGAGAAAGGAGCCTGGCAGATTCAGTATTGCGTAGGTATAACCCTATGATATTAGCTATACGCGACATGGCGAAACCGATTATTTGCAAACTGAATGGGGTTGCTGCCGGTGCCGGTGCTTCGCTTGCTTTAGCCTGCGACATTATTATTGCTGCTGAAACCGCCACCCTGATTGAGGTATTTGCCAATGTGGGATTAGTACCCGATTCGGGTTCGTCCTTCTTTTTGCCGAGGTTGGTAGGTTATAACAAGGCGTTTGAACTGATTACCCTTGCATCGAAAGTTTCGGCTAAAGAGGCTCAGGAACTTGGTATTATTTACAAAGTAGTTGCAGCTGAGGAACTGGACGCATCAGTGAATGAGTTAGCAAGCCGCTATGCTGCAGGGCCTACCAAAACATATGGCATGATTAAAAAAATGCTGAATAAAGCATACACCGCCAACTTACCTGAGATGCTGCAATATGAAGCTTACTGCCAGGAAATAGCCGGTAAGAGCGGGGATTATAAAGAGGGAGTAGCTGCGTTTACCGAGAAGCGGAAACCACAGTTTAAAGGGAAATAGAATATTGATAAAGCCTCAATCTTTCCGGTAAAGTACCTTGCCGCCATAAATCAGCGCGGCGGAAAGGAGCAGGAAAACACCACCATCCACAGGCATTTCGGGCATTAGTAATTTGGGAGAAATGGTTACGTGCCCCTCGGAATGGCCAATATAAACTGCCAGAAGCAATACCAAAACCAGTAAAACAGGTAAAAGTCCATTTGTTCTCATAGGCAATACAATCTCTGCTTGGCTAAAGCTACGACTTTTTTTCAGTCTGGCAAATTTAAATTCAGGATTTAAACAAGTTAAATACTGAGATATTTGGCTGGGTCCCAGAATAGCTTTTCAAAATCTACCACCTGGTGATTCTTTACTTTTACCCCTTCCTTTTCCAAATTTTCCTGCATCGATTCAGGAGGATTAAAATGGTGCCTGCCGGAAAGCAGGCCATTGCGGTTTATTACGCGGTGCGCGGGTACGGGCTGCTTTTGGAAGTGGGCGCCGTTCATGGCGTAACCGACAAGACGAGCAGATTTGGCAGTGCCCAGATATTTGGCTATAGCACCATATGTGGTAACCCTACCCCTTGGGACTAACCTTGCTACTTCGTAAACGTTTTCAAAAAATGAATATTCTATAACAGGTTTTTTTACCACCGGCGGTTTTGGGGTAATGTGTTTTTCAGCGTGCTTTTTCATCCTTTAAAGTTGGAAGGCAAGATAATTAATTGTGCGGCCTTTGGCAAGATGCTGTTTTTCGTAGTAGGTTTTAATCTCCAGCTCTTCAAAATCGAGCGGTGCAGCGTAAATGTCTTCTTTATAATAAATTGATTTACATCCAAATTCTGTAGCGCTTTCATATGTGTATTGAAACAGTGGCAGGTCGTCGGTTTTAAAGTTAACCCTGGCGCCGTGTTTGGCAATGGTTTTATAGCGCTCTAAAAATTTAGGGGCGCTTAATCGGCGCTTGGCGTATTTAATGCCCGGAAAAGGGTCGGGGAAGGTTATCCAGATTTCGTCTACCTCATGTTCGGCAAAAAAGTTGGTGATGTTTTCAATACGCATGCGAACAAAAACCAGGTTATGAAGGCCTGCCTCTGTAGCTGTTTTTGAGCCCGTGAACAGGCGGGCGCCTTTAGAATCTACCCCAATAAAGTTTTTGTTGGGATATTTTTTTGCAAGGGCAACAGAGTAGTCGCCTTTGCCGCAGGCCAATTCTACAACAATGGGGTTGTTGTTTTTAAAGACCTCACTGTTCCATTTGCCCCGCAGATCCAGTTCTTTGCCCTCAAAGTTTTTGAGCAAAGGATTGGTAAAATGTTCGTTCTGAAATACGTTGTTAAACGTATTAATGCTGCTGATCTTAAACATTTTGGCCTTACCCATAATACAGATTCTTTGCCCCTTTGAAGAGGAAAATTTGAGCGGCGAATATAGGGTTATTGCAGAAAAGTAATTGTGATATTCTACCGTAAGAATGCGGGATAGCAATGGCTTATAATAAGAACAAAGAGCTGATGTTGTTTTATTTATACTTTTACTTCAATTTAGCGGTGCAATGTTCAATTGCCTGATTTGTAATTGATGTAACTGAGTCCCCCTCCGTGCAACCCGTGATTTTAATTCCGGGCAAAAAGTTTAGTTTTATGACTTCGACGACAACTATGGAAGAAATACATCATGAACAGGAATGGAGCAAAATTATTAAGCCTACAGAAAGCCTTTTTAGGTTTAATTTTCGTGAGCTGTGGCAGTACCGCGATCTTATAGTCCTTTTTGTAAAAAGAGATTTTGTTTCGGTTTACAAACAAACGGTGCTTGGTCCGCTATGGCATATCATACAGCCCCTGTTTACAACAGTTGTTTTTGTAATACTGGGGTCGTTTGCCAAAATACCTACCGATGATGTACCCCGTATTTTGTTTTACCTGACGGGCATAGTTTTATGGAATTACTTTGCCTCCTGCCTTACCAAAACTTCCGGTACGTTTATTGGTAGTGCGCAGATATTCGGCAAGGTCTATTTTCCCAGACTTACTGTTCCTATATCAGTGATTGTCTCTAACCTCATCAGTTTCTTTTTGCAGTTTATGCTTATTATCCCTTTTTTGGTGTTTTACAGAAACACTATCCATCCTAACTTATACATGCTTGCAATACCGGTAATTATTGTGGTAATTGCAATGATGGGCCTGGGCTTTGGCCTGGTAGTGTCATCTCTTACTATCAAATACCGAGACCTGGTATTTCTGATTGCATTTGGTGTACAGCTTGGCATGTACGTAACGCCTATTATTTATCCTCTGTCAATGGTACCTATAAAATACCAGATGCTTATGTCGTTTAACCCAATCTCATCAATTATTGAGCTGTTCAGGTATGCCCTGTTGGGAAAGGGGACCTTTACGCTTTTAAGCATAATTTACAGTTGCGTCTTTTCAATAATAATTCTGGTGATAGGAATTTTGTTTTTTAACCAGGCAGAGAGAAACTTTGTTGATACCGTTTAATAAGTAAAAATGAGCATAGTAGTAAGGGCGGAGAACGTTTCAAAAACATATAACCTGGGTCAAATAGGGTCTGGCACTCTAAATGATGATATTCAGCGATTTATTGCAAGGATAACGGGGAGGGAGGATCCTACAAAAAAAGTGCTAGACAAGCATGGCAATGAAACGGTGCATGTAGCCCTCAGCGATGTTAGTTTTGATGTAATTGAAGGAGAGGTTTTAGGGATTGTAGGTAAAAACGGCGCTGGTAAAAGTACCTTGCTAAAAATACTTTCCAGTATAACATCTCCTACCAGTGGTTGTGTAAAAATGAGAGGCAGGGTGGCCAGTTTGCTGGAGGTTGGAACGGGTTTCCATCCGGAACTTTCGGGCAGGGAAAATATTTACCTGAACGGTGCTATTTTAGGCATGACCCGAAATGAGGTGAGCAGAAAATTTGATGAGATAGTGGATTTTAGCGGTGTATCGAAATTTATTGATACACCTGTAAAGAGATATAGCAGTGGCATGTACGTAAGACTTGCCTTTGCCGTGGCGGCCCATCTTGAACCGGAGATACTGATTGTGGATGAGGTGCTGGCCGTGGGTGATGCGGATTTTCAGAAAAAATGCATGGGCAAGATGAAGGAGGTTTCTGTCGGGCAGGGAAGAACAGTTTTATTTGTAAGCCATAATCTGGCGGCTGTACAAAACCTGTGCGGGCGGAGTATTTTTTTGAAAGGCGGCAAGGTAAACGCCATTGGTACTACGAAGGATGTTTTGAATAAATATCTTATGGATGACGCCAATAGCGTTATAGAGCGTGATTGGGATAATGACTGCCTTGCTGATACTGAGTTTGTAAAGATGAGGTATTCCAGGATTCACATTCAAAATGATGACAGTGAATCAATAAAAGTGGGAACTGCTTTTTCAATTGAAGTGGCTATGGACGCCGATTTTGACAATGAGGAGAATATTAATTTCAGCTTCAACCTGTACAATATTTACGGTCAAATAATCTTCAATTCTTTATCAGAATCATTTACCCATTTCAAGGGTTCCTTAAAGGGCCGGATATTTGTGCAGGGCGATCTTTTGAATACCGGTATTTATAAGTTTTCAATCATGATTTCGGCTGACCGGACCAAAACCATGTTTTACCTTGAGGACGTTTTAACCTTTGAGGTTTTTGATGAAAGAGAGGCGGATGAAAAATGGTTTGGAGATTTGTCGGTAGTTTTAATTCGTCCCAAACTCAGGTGGGAAATAACAAATGGATAGGCAAGATACCGGTAGAAAAGAGCTTTCCTCAAACAATGAGTTTAATTAGCTGTGTTAAAGGCTTGTTTAGTCTTTATATATTGGTGTACATGGGCTTTTGATTGAGAGATTAAAACAAATTTTCTATTTTTGGCTGAAATCGGAAGTAACAAAAAAATATGGTTGATAATAAGTTGAAGGTATTCCTGAGAAACAGGATAAGCAAAGAGGGGTATTTGAAAATCAGGTCGGTTTATCGCAAAATAGCATCTCTCATTTTTTCTGACAACCTGAACAAACTGGCTTTAATTAATGACACCAACAAATGGGGCCACCATTGGTATACCCAGCATTATCAGACTCATTTCGAGAGCCGCAGGCATAATAAAATGAACGTAATGGAAATCGGCATCGGCGGTTACGACCGCCCTGCTGATGGGGGAGAATCTTTACGTATGTGGAAGTCTTTTTTTCCAAATTCTGTTATCCATGGCATTGACATTTACGATAAAGACAAGCATGCCGAAAAGAGAATTAAAATTTATAGAGGTAGCCAGGTAGATGAGGCTTTTTTGAACGGAATAATTGACAAGGTTGGCCAAATGGATATTATAATTGACGACGGCAGCCATTTAAATGAACATGTAATTGAATCGTTTAAGATTTTATTTAAACATTTAAAAGACGGCGGCATTTATGTTGTTGAAGACACCTTTACCTCTTATTGGCCTGATTATGGGGGGGATAGAACGAACCTTCAGAACCCCAAAACCATGATGAATTATTTTAAGTCGGTGCTTGATGAAGTTAACTCATGGGATTACTGGAAGCCAGGCGACGCTCCGCTTGCGTATGGCAACAAAATAACCAGCATGCATTTTTACCATGGCCTTATCATTATTTATAAAGGCGATAATTCGAAGATGTAATACTGAGTGTTAAAATCTTCAGATCGATTAATTCAATCCATATTTCTTCATAAACTTCTCACTTAAAGCTTTCTGCTTGTTGCTGAGGTCAATTTTACGGCCGGTGATGTAGGCTTGTTCAATATTAGACGTTTTCATGTCCAGTACATCGCCGGTTGAAACTATCAGGGAGGCATCTTTGCCTC
>CAISWS010000068.1 GCA_903889265.1 uncultured Bacteroidota bacterium | reverse complement strand
TTGTATTTCCGAAAGGCGACCTGGTACCGGGCACCTATGCAAATGTGCTTGTAACATCTTGTACTTCGGGAACTTTAATTGGAACAGTTGTGCGCTGAGCAAAAGTCCAGGGCAAAAAAAATTATCATGGATATAATAAGCATTAAAAACAGATTTGGAATAATAGGCAATGCACCAGCGCTAAACCATGCTATTAGCATTGCAGAAAGAGTATCAAGCACCAACTTAACGGTATTGATAACCGGTGAGAGTGGAGTGGGAAAGGAAGTTTTTTCGCATATAATACACCAATTGGGGGTGCGTAAGCATAACCCTTTTATAGCCGTTAACTGCGGCGCGATACCGGAGGGGACTATTGACTCAGAATTATTCGGACACGAGAAAGGTTCTTTTACCGGTGCCCATGAAGCACGCAAAGGTTATTTTGAAAGCGTTAACGGTGGAACTATTTTTTTAGATGAGGTGGGAGAATTGCCCCTGGGCACACAGGCCAGGTTATTACGCGTCTTGGAATCGGGTGAGTATATCCGTGTAGGTTCTTCCAAAGTGATTAAAACGGATGTGCGTTTAATTGCAGCCACCAATGTTAACCTGCAGGAGGCGGTGCGCGCGGGTAAATTCAGGGAAGACCTTTATTACCGTTTATCCACCGTGCCGATTTACATTCCGCCGCTGAGAGAGCGGGGTGAAGATATTTATCTGCTTTTCCGCAAATTCTGTATTGATTTTGCTGAGCGGAATAAAATACAACCTGTTAAGTTGGTAGATGATGCAAAAGAGCTGATACTTAAATACCCTTGGCCAGGCAATGTGAGGCAGTTGAAAAACGTGGCCGAACAGGTGTCCATACTTGCCATGGAGAAGGATGTTTCCGCGAATGAGCTAAAGCAGATTGTACCTGACATTACCGATAACCGGTTACCCGCATTAGCCGAAGCCCGTTATCAAAGTGGTGGCAGCAGCTTTACCGAAAGAGAAATTCTTTACAAGCTGATTTTCGACCTGAAAAAGGATTTAAACGACCTGAAACAGTTTGTTTATGATGTTACCAAGCACCAGGTAAACGGCAGCGAAATGCCGGCTTACAGGGAGCCTCTGGTCAACAATAACAATACAACCTTAGAAAAACCGTTACTGCTTGCACACCCTGCAAATCAGCCAGTAGTTTTGCAAGACAAGAAAGCATATGATGACTCGGAAACTATTGAAGAGTCGCTTTCTATTGCCGAGAAAGAGCGGGAGTTAATTGTTAAGTCGTTGAGAAAGCACCGGAACAAACGAAAAGATGCGGCTACCGACCTTGGTATTTCAGAAAGGACGTTATACAGGAAGATAAAAGAGTATGGGATTGAATTATAAGGCGGAATTGTTTTTATTATGAGAAACATTATTTCAATAGCCCTGATTTGCGTCACTTTGATTTGCGGAGAGTCATCGTGCAAAGTCTATTCATTTACCGGAGCCAATATTCCGACTGATATTCATAATTTTTCGGTTGAGCTTTTGCAAAACAGGGCTAATAACGGGCCTGCATCATTGCCTCAGGTAATGACCGATAAGTTGAAAGCAAAATTTCAAACCGAGGCTAACTTAAAACAAGTAGCATCGGATGGTGACCTTCAGTTTAAAGGGGCCATTACTGGCTATACCATCACCAGCGATGCCCCTGTATCAGGTGCCAGCAGCGGTTTAACTAAACTCACCATTAGCCTACAGATTGATTTTGTAAACACCAAAAACGACAAAGACAAGTGGACTGAAACATTTACGCGGTTTTCTCAATATTCCAGCAGCATAAATCTTACCACAGTTGAAGACCAGTTGGTAAATGATATAGGAAACCAATTAATGGATGATGTTTTTCAGAAAGCATTGGTAAAATGGTAATTTTAATAACGCAACGCTGATTTGTGATGCTGATTATGATGTAATACAGTTTAATTAAAAAAGACAGGCACGACTGCACTTCAACACACACACCTTAACACCAGAATGCTACAACAGATAAATACAGAAAATTTGCAGCAAATGCTCTCGCAGTTCAGTACTTCTGAGCTGGAGGGGATGATTGAAAAATTTCCGTATTTCCAACAGGCACATCTGCTTTTGGCTAAAAAATATCAGCAGGAGAACAGTCCTAAATTCGACCAGCAACTACAACTGGCAGCGCTTTATATACAGGACCGCGAATTGCTGTATTCGCTGTTCAATGAAAAAAATGCCGTTAAACCTTCCCACGAAACCAGCTTGGAGCCACAGGAAGAAGAGAAAGAAACAATTGAAGAGGTAAAACAAGTTGATCAATCGGAAGTACAAAAGGAAATAATTGTAGAGCAGGAAGATATTTCATCAATTGAAAATATTGAAATCTCCCATCCTGAGTCAATAGCCCAAGCTCTGAGTGAAATAAAGCAAACAATGGAGGCCATTCAGCAAATTTCAGAGGAGTCTAGAACAGAAGAACCTCTGCTGCCAGTGGAGATAGTTGAAATAATAAACGAACCAGAGCCGGAGGAAAAAACTGCTGTTGCAGAAAACCCTCTCACCGAACTTTCAACCGCTAGCTTTGAAGTGCCAAAGCCCGAAATAGAAGCAAAAGAAGAAACCACGCTGATTGAAACTGCGGAAGAAACACCAGAGAGGGATACTGTTTCGCCTAAAATATTTTCGCGAATCGAGCCTCATACTTTTGACGAGTGGTTAAATGCTTTTAATAACAAATCGGGTGGTGTCAAGTCAGAAAAACTGAAGGCAATTGCAGAAGAACCAGCAGTTAAGGATGAATTAACCCAATTATTTGCCGAAAACATTACCGTGGACTACCTGCACGGCCTTGTAAAAGAAGAAACCAATTATGCCAAAGGCCTTGAAAGATTTATTGAAGAGCAAAAACAAAAGCACAAACTGCCTGAAAGAAAGAAAAAAACACCTGAAAATGTGCCTGAACCTGAACTAGTTACGGAAACAATGGGCAAAGTTTACGAAATGCAAAAAAAATATACCAAAGCAATTGACGTGTATGAAGCACTTGCTTTGAAATTTCCCGAAAAAAGTAGTTTATTTGCCGCCCGAATCAATTTTTTAAAAAATATTCTCTGATATGTACGTATTTGTAACCATCCTGATAATCATTGTTTGTGTGCTGCTGGGAGCAGTGGTTCTTATTCAAAATCCAAAAGGGGGCGGCCTTAGCGCTTCGTTTGGTGGTGTAGGCCAGCAACTGTTAGGTGCAAAGCGCTCAACTGATGTGGTTGAAAAGCTTACCTGGGGGCTTGCTTTTGCTTTAATTTTCCTTTGTCTTTCAACTACCCTTTTTGTTGGTAAAAAAACAGCTGCAAAAAAAGAAGCCCTTCCTAAATCGGAGATTGAGCAAATGCAGATGGCAAAACCCGGCCAATTCCCTACCCAGCCAAGTGCCCCACAAGGTGGAGGCCAGGCGCCTGCGGCACCTCAGCAAGGACCAAACAAATAATAAGCTTTTAGCTTTAGATATTAAACGGCTACTTTTTACGGTAGCCGTTTTTGTTTGTACTATCTTTGTTTTGAGAAAGAGGAAAGTAACAAAATTTGTATTTTGCATCTTAAAGCCAATTACCCTGCTCAACTAAGCGGATGATGCGCAATAAATCCTGAAACCTATGTCGAAAGAATCAACCACCACTCTTAATGCCGATAACTGGAGCTATAATGAGTTTCTTGCGTTTTTAATGATTTACGGAGCCGAAATGAACCAGCACCTTACTCAGGGCGAATTGGATTTCATTAAAACAAGAACTGGCATACAGGACATTGGAAAAATAAAAGAAAAAGTGGACAGCATGTCGGACGCCGAAGGTATTGAGCTGATAGATAGCTATAAGTGTAAATATCTTTCAACCGAGGAAAGCAAAAGCAAGGCTAAAAGCGATCTTGATGAATTACTTAAAACTCCGGGTAATCACACGCAATTTGAAAAAGTGGTGGTGCATTTAATGGAGCGCTTAATTAAATAAATACGTTTACGAAGCCAGTTCGTAAGTAAATCGGCCCGAGCCCACAATCGGTCTTTAGAGCAAGCAATGAAATAAGGGTTTTGCTGTTTCCTACATTTTCATCCCCAAGTTCTGCTACCACATTTCCCTTGTCAACTGCCATTGGTATATTTCGGTTAATCGGGGTCTTTTCCCCTCGCCCTGGAATGCTTTCCCAAAATAAAAGATGCCTGTAATCAAAAGGCCTTACCGGAAACCGGTAAGGCCTTTTGAAATATTGATTTAACCGTTTATTTCAATTGCTTCATAAACTCCAGTGTATTCTCATCATTTGGATCCAGCTCCAGTGCCTTCTGAAGATATTCCTTGGCCTTGGCTTTATCTTTCCCTTTATCCGCATAGTAAAGACCAATATAATCGTAGGCCTCAATCATATTGGATTTGTATTTGGCAGGATTTGCAGCAGCCAACGGCTCAACAATCTCAATATACTTTTGATAGTATGGGAATGAGTAGAAGTCTTCCAGTTTTCCTATTTTCAGGTTGGTTCTGGCCCTCCAATAATAACCATCAGGTGTAGTCGGGCTCTTGTTAATAAAATCTGCGAAAGTTGAATCTGCATCTAACGAGTCATCCAGTATCAGATATGCCCTGCCTACGTAATACATATCAATAGCACCGTATTTATCCGTGCATACTTGTTTTTTAACCAGGTATTCTTTAATAGACTCATCGTAGTGTTTAGCCAGGTATAATACTTTGGCGTACTCTCCTATTAAGTCGCAGTTAGATGAATCATTAGCCAGCGCTACTTTAAAGTAATTCATGGCACGGGTTGTATCACCAGTAGCAGCAGCTAAACGCGCAGCGTATATATAATCACGTGGTTTAGGCTTAAAATTAGGCAGCGCAAATATCGAATTTGCTGCGTCAGCACCGTCTTTGTATCTCTTCAATTCATAATTTGCATAAATTAAAAAGCGGAGATAATCCATATTGCTGGGGTCATTCTTTAAACCCTTGTTGGCCTCATCCACCACCCTATCATAGGCCTTATTTCTGAACAACATTTCAAGTAATCCTACCCTTGCTTTGGTATCACCTGGGCTCAGGTCAATGTATTTTTGAAATTCACTGATCATCTTGTCATAATTCTTGGTCAGGTAATAAGCCTCACCCAGTTCTTTATGAACGATAGGATAGTTCTGGTCAATCCCCAGGGCCTTATTAAAAGCATCGATAGCCTGATCATAAATCTGGCCTCTTACATCTAACCGCCCTTCCTTTATCCAGGCAATAGATAAGTTCTTATTCACCCCTCTGGCATTTTGGTATTGAGTCATAGCCTTGCCACCCATCGTAGGGTCACTGGCCGAGTTTTCGAGATAAGCATCGCCCAGTTCCAACATTACCGAAGTATTTTTATTATCAAGCCCCAAAGCGGCTTCCAGGTTTTTAATAGCCTCCGCCAGGTCTATGATATTAGGGCGGAAATAAGCATCCCCGATTTCAAAATAGATGTTGGCATTTTTAAACTTCGAATACTGCAATGCCTTGTCAAAGTTCAGTTTGGCATCAACTTTGTTTTTTTGCAATAATGATATACGGCCCTTTGCAACATAATTGAGCGCGTATTTGCTATCGGGGTCATTAACCATTTTATAGAACATCGTAGCTGAATCGGCATCGTCGCTTTTTAAATACGCATTACCCAGGTAATACGAGATTTCCGATTTATTGGAAGTGCCATCGTTCAGCAGTTTAAACAACACGTGCTTGGCTTTGAAATAACTTTCATTATCCATCTCGCGCTGTGCGTCCTGCAGGGTTTGGCCTGAAATACGTGCCGCAATAAACAGCGTAAAAGCTACAAGGATTACATTTTTCATTTTTATTATTCTGTTTTTAATAACAAGATATTAGATACAAGAGTTTAGAACAAAGAAATAACTGTGCCAACTTCAATTTTTCGCTTTCAGCCCATCCGTATTCACATCCACATCAAGGGGTGTGAAGTTGGCTGGCATTAAACCATCTTCTAAAAAAATCCTTCCGCCACGCTCCCTGAACAAAAAGTTAGCAAATAACCACTCCAGGTTATCGGCATAATTTAAACGCATTTCAGTGTATATGTTGCGCGTAAGTGGATAATCGCCGGTAGCTATATCGCTTTGATTGGCGCTTACCCTTATTATACTGCCATCTTTATAAACGGTGCGCAAACTAATAACTTTTATACTATCATATATCTTCCTGACCCCTTCATTTTGCAAATTGCTCAAAAAATTAAATGGAATAAAGCCTATGGAGTTATTGCTTTTTTTAACATAGTCAATAACTTCTTCTGTAGATTTAAGGGCATAAACGTGGTTGGAAACCTGCCCTTTATAGCCCAGCTTATTCAGCATAAACTTAACTACGCTGCTGTGCTGGTCTTCAAAAACCATTTGTGGCACATCAGTGCCAGTATTTGCAGGGTCAAAATATTTTTTCAGGGTTTCAATATCCAGGCTGCTGTCGTTAAAGCTTTTGTTGCCAATTAAAGCAACTGCATCATGCGCCACTTTAATTTCGCGCACATAAATCGTATCCTGTTTAATCAGACTTTGAATTTCAGATGAGTCCAGCGCGCGGGTCATAACCAGCATAGTGGCCTTGCCTGTCCTGAAATCACTAAGCATATCGGCCTCATTTCTGTATTGAATATTCAACCGTACGCTGTCGTGCTGGTATTCAAAAACTTCTTGCTGCAATTTCATTACATGTTCCAAACCGGGGTCCACATCTACCTTTAGTTCACCTTTGTAAACTTTTCCTTCACCAACGTTGGTGCTATCTGGGTTTCTATTTTGAGAGCAGGAGGATAGGATGAGAAGGATTGTGAGTGGTACACACAGCAAGTGTCTCCGCCCCTTACGTTCCCTAAAGGGGAAACCAAGGCATAACAGCCAAATGTTGTCGGCAAATCCTGATTTTGTATTCGGCTCTGGTATCCCCTTTTGTTTCATCCCGCTGTTTTGGGTGCGAAGGGGACGGAAGGGGCGGCTCTTCATATCAAACATCATCAAGCCCTTTAACGTCCATATAAAAAGTCCAGAATCTGTAAAGGCCATAAACCGTAATCATACCCCCGAAACCAGCCCGTATTGTCATGTCACCCCCTGTTAGCGAGGGTAAAATTAAAATAGCTGGTCCCAGAGCGATAAACAGAACGGCAAAACATCCCTTCCACATAATGGCGGGATGGGTGTATACCTTTTTAAAGAAATCATTTATGTGGTCCATATCCTCCTTAAACTGCAAAATCATAACCATTCACCGGGAACGATTATGATTTAGCATAAGTTTATCTTTTATAAATTACTGCAGCCTGAATACAACCGGCAGGTTAAAGTAAACCCTTACTGGCTTACCTTGCTGTTTACCAGGTGTAAATTTGGGTAACATTTTCACAACTCTCACAGCTTCCTTATCAAGGCCAGGGCTAACTGCCCGTAATACCTGAACATCAGAAACAGAGCCATCCTCCATTACCACAAAGCGTAACAATACTTTTCCCTGAATATCATTATCGCGTTCCATTTGCGGATACTGGATATTTTTTTGCAGGAATTTCATCAATTCAGCATCTCCACCCGGAAACTGCGGGTTCTGCTCAACGAAAGTGAAGATCTTAGGTTGCTCAACTACCGGTGCCTCTGATACAACAGGCTCTTCAATTGCTGCCTTGGCATTAGGGTCTCCCTCCTGGGTTTTTGTTGAGATATCTACTTTGTCATCTTTTGGTACTTCCGGAGGTGGCTCATCCTCGTGCACTTCTTTCTGCTTTTTAACCACCATTTCAACAAATTTAATGGTAGGCCTTGTTGGCGGTGGTGGTGGCGGTGGCGGTGGCGGTGGTGGTTTATTATCCAAAGGCGGCGGCTCGGCAAGGTTTACTGTTGTTTCAATTTCAGCAGCATCCTTTTTTGACAGAAACCCCCAATCAACCTGTGATAAAACCAATGATATTACAAAGAACAGAATTGCAATGATCAATCCGGTCCTCACATTCTTTTTAGTTAATATCCTGAGCTGGTACGCACCGTAATCTTTATTACGGTTGTCGAAAACGATGTCATCCATCGTCCAGTTCATATAATTTTTTCCTACTTCCATGCTACGTTATTCTTTATTTATAGATGCATGAACTAAATAATTCCATAACCGTTATTGGTGTGGTGCGGTCTCACCTTCCCGGGTAAAGCTTTTCACCGTTCCACCATTTTCAACAGCCTCTATTTCAATAGGGTCCGGCTCCTGAATAGCATAAGTTTTGCAGGCGGTAATATCCATTTCGTTCAAAATGTCCACCATATTTTCATATCTGGCGCCTTTCAGCATTTTTATTAAAACAATTGCCTCTCTTTTGGCTCCTTTGCTGGTTAACGGACAAGTATTAGGCACCTTCTTAATCATATCCAAAACCACCTTTCTGATTCCGCCATCTTTGGCATCAGGTGCAAATTCAGTTTGCTTTAAACCAGCCACCTGTAATCCTTCATAATACCAAACGTGATCTAAAGTATCTATCAGAATATTTAACACCTGGCACTCACCAATTTCCTGCTTTTCTTCTTCCTTCTCCGGCTTTTTAGGCATGTTTAACTGCATAGCGTGCGGTTTGCTAAGCGTAGTAGTTAACATAAAGAAGGTGATTAGCAGGAACGCCAAATCAACCATCGGTGTAAGGTCAACCCGGGTAGACATTTTTTTGGAGCGGACACCACCTTTGTGTTTCCCGCCCCCCCCGGAGGTATCTATTTCTGCCATTTTATTCCAGTTTCTTTTGCGTTATATAAATAGCAATTACTTTTTCTCATCTGTTGCCGGCGCGGCAGCAGCAGCATCACCCGTTCCCGGGCCTTGCAAGGAGGTTACCAATAAAAAGCGGTGAATATCGCGGGCAGTTAAACCCTTTACTACTTCCTTTACAGGCTGTATATTGGTATCCTTATCGCTCTTTATGGCAATTTTAATATTGTTATCTGTGGCATACCTGCTCGACTGCACCCAATCCATTAACTGGTTGTTGGTTGAGTCCATCGGAATACCCGGCATGTGCTTCTGATAGGCCTGTAATTGCGTGCCATTCATGCTCAATACCCTTGGCAAATCAGATATTGGGCCACCCCATGTTTCAATGTTTCCAAACAACTCTTTTTGGTGGTCATTCAGATTTTTCAAATCAGGATACCTATCGCCATTACGGTCAATCAACTGCTGAAGCATCTGATGCCTTGTTTTGCCTTCTCCCAACTGTATAAATGCTTTTCCGTCCTTATCAAGTAGAATGGTGATAGCATCCGTAAATTGCTTTTGCGAGCGGGCAGATGGGATATTAACTGCCACTAACTCTTCAGGCTTAAACTTTGCAGTAAGGATGAAGAAGGTAAGCAACAGGAAAGACACGTCGCACATGGCGGTCATGTCAACTGCAGTACTTTTTCTTGGGACTTTAACCTTTGGCATATTGGCTGGTTTTAATACTTGTCAGAACAAAATTACTTCCTTGTTGAAGCGAACGTTTGAGCTATAGAGTATCCAATCTCATCAATTCCATAAGTTAATTTATCAATCATGTTGGTAAAAACGTTATACATGATAATTGAAAGGGCCGAAGTACCGATACCAATAGCGGTATTGATAAGGGCCTCAGAGATACCCGCAGATAGTTTTCCCGGATCAGGGTTACCTGTAGATGCCATAGCCGAGAAGGCACGGATCATACCCAATACGGTTCCTAACAGGGCCACCAGCGTTGATACAGAAGCCAAAGTTGCAAGGATGGGCAGGTTTTCTTCAAGGCTAGGCAACTCTAACGAGGTCGCCTCTTCAATTTCCTGCTGTATGTGCTGAACTTTCTGCTCAAGGGTAAATTCGGTATTCTTGTCCATTTCCTGGTATTTGTAAAGACCTTCCACAACCACATTAGCTACCGAACCTTTTTGTTTGTTGCACTCTGCAATAGCACCATTGATATCATTGCTGTGCAGCAAAGTTTTAACTTTTTGCAAAAAACTTTCCAGTGATCCTGTACCACGGGCTTTGTTAATAGTTAAAAATCTTTCAATAGAGAACGTAAACACAGTTAACAGGAAGGTCATCAGAATAGGCACAATAAATCCGCCTTTGTAAATGATACCAAAAGCATCGCCCGGTATTGGGGTTTCTTTTGTTTCGGTGGTAAAGTGCTTTGGATTACCGAACACGAAAACAAATAATACAATAGATACTACCAAAGATGCCGGAATTACCAGAACGGTCCAGTCAAATCCTGCTTTCTTCTGAGTTGTTGCGCTTGCCTGACTCATGTGCTTTTTACGTTTTTAGTTATTAAAATTTTGTTTTTTGCCTTATTGAAATGGAGCGTAAAAATATCTCTTATTTTCACTTTTCAAAATTTTTGCCCAAAAAAGCAACCACCAGAATTTCCACCTCTCTAAAGCTGTTATAACCGCAATCAAACGCCAATACTTGTAACTTATTATGTTTTGATGAACAGAGATGCATGATTAGCGAAAATTCCACAAGAGTATTTTAGTGTTCAGGTGCGCAGGTGTTCAAGTTTTCAGGTAAAGCCATACACGCCTGACGCAATTGTCCTTCCTCCAATATGAACACTTGAACACATTAACAACTAAACACCCCAGGCCATATTAACACCCTAACACACTTTTCCCTATTTTCACGGCACAAAACACCCACATGCAAAAAATAGAAACCGAGCTTACACGGATGCTGA
The DNA here is from genome assembly GCA_903889265.1 of uncultured Bacteroidota bacterium. GTDB lineage: Bacteria > Bacteroidota > Bacteroidia > Chitinophagales > LD1 > Bog-950. The sequence goes on along the minus strand of CAISWS010000068.1, from coordinate 3,247 downwards.
ACATTGAATACCCGGTAATTATTGCCCCTATGTTTTTGGTTAGCAATGCCAGGATGATAATTGAAGCATGCAAAGCAGGCATTACAGGAGCTATACCAGCACTAAATTACAGAACTGATGCGGATTTCAGAAAAGCGCTGGATGAAATTAAAAGTGCCACGGATAAACCATTTGGCATTAACCTGATTGCCAACAAATCAAACATCAGGTTGGACGAACAGTTAAAAACATGCCTTGAATACAAAGTGGGGTTTATCATCACTTCCCTCGGTTCGCCGCAAAGAATAATTAACGCCTGCAAGCCGTTGGGCATTAAAGTATTTTGTGATGTTATTGACACCGATTACGCAAAAAAAGTGGAAGCCATGGGCGCTGATGCCTTGATATGTGTTAACAACCAGGCTGGCGGTCATGCAGGTAAAATAGCGCCTCTTGATTTGATAAAGGCGGTTAAAAATGCCTGCAAATTGCCGGTTATTTCGGCCGGTGGGGTAGGCAATGGCGCACAAATGAAAAAGATGATTGATGCCGGGGCATGCGGTATTTCAATAGGAAGCCCTTTTATTGCCTCGGTTGAAGCGCCCGTTACGGAAGACTATAAAATGGCTTGCGTTAGCCACGGCGCTAAGGACATTGTAATGACCACCAAACTTTCAGGTACCCCATGCACCGTTATTAATACCGATTATGTAAAGCAGATTGGCACTGACCAGAACTGGCTGGAGAAAATGCTTAACAGCAACAAGCGCATAAAAAAATGGACCAAAATGATTACCTACTATAAAGGCATGAAGAGCCTTGAAAAAGCTGCTTTTGGTGCTACCTATCAAACCATGTGGTGTGCAGGGCCTTCAATTGAATATGTCCATTCTATCCGTCCGGTAAAACAAATCACAGAGGAATTATTGCAGGGATATTTTGAGAAGGAGAAAGCAACCGCCTCAGCCGTTTAAAGCACCGCCGTTTGAAACACCAATTTGAACCTGAAAGTCAAAATTGGAATCTACTGAATCACAATTTTCCTTACGCTGGTTTGCTTATCGTTTGTAAGCATAACAAAGTAAATTCCCTTTGCCCATTGGGATGCATCAATGGTTTCCAATTGGCCATTAAAGGTTTTGTGCAATAACTCCTTACCATTTATATCCGCCACTACCAATTGCACCTCGTTCTGGCTATTAGGGTAAGCTATTATAAATGAACCTGATGCCGGATTAGGGTATACATTAAAGATTAAATCAAAAGTTCCCGGTTGTTCAATTCCCGTGGTTGTGTCTACCGGAGGGGGTACCGGACGATTGCGAACGCTATCGCGGTACACAATTGAACTAATGGTTTCAATGCCTAAAACTACCTGAGTATTAATTTCCAGCAATGGTTCTTTCTGTCCGTTTCCTATCCATTTGTATTGACGCTGTGTAGCCAGAGGAACGTTCAGCCCTGCATGCAACGTATCGATATAAACAGAATCATAAGATACAATCTGGGTATACACTCTTAAAACCGGGAAGGTCCCGAATGGAGTAGTAAGGTTGCCCCAACCATCCACCTGGTTAGTACGGGTTTGAGTATGCAGTACTCCACCAATAATGGGTAAATTGATTTTAAAGCTGGAATTTGACTGAGCTGCATCGCCATAATGCAGAGGAAATTTATACAGGGTATCCCTGGTTATCATGGATACTTCGGTAGGAATGTTATCAATAGACATACCAAGTCCTTGCTGAATATACGACGAACTGCTTTTGTAAAAGTAATTATAAAGGCTATTTACGGTAAGCAAGGAACTAACGCTGATATTCAGCGTTCCCTCACTGGCAATGTTAGCCCGGTGAGAATTAAAAGATACGTTTGCAAAATACAAGGCATAAAGCGCGTTGGTATTTGTTGGATTTAATAGCTTATCAACCTGCTGGCTGCTCCACTGCAAAAAAGAATAGTCCCAGCTGGTGTCGGCGCCGGTTGCTTTGTAGTTTAAGCCAGTGGGAATATTGGCAATACTTACCCGGGCAGTGTCGTTAGCATTGGCAAAGTCGTTTTGACCGATAGTAATCTGCGCTTTTAAACCTGTAAAGAAGCAAAGAAGGAAAACCAGGGCAATGGGTGCTTTCATCTTTTAATTTAGTTAGGGACGAAATATTCCAGCGAATCTACAACAGATTGAGCAATAGTGTACTGATTAATGTTAGCCCATCGCAAATTAACAATAAGATGGTGTGCTTTGAATTTTATTTTCGGGATAAAGGTCAAAACCGTTTGATTTGCAAAATCAACAAATGAAAAACAAGAAAGCCATTTTTAACTGGAGCGGAGGTAAAGACTCATCCCTTGCCCTGCATCAGATTTTACAAAACAAAGAGTTTGAAATTGCCTGCCTTTTGTCTTCCGTAAACAATCATTACAACCGTGTAAGTATGCATGGCGTAAGAATAGAATTGATAGAACAACAAGCCGCAAGCATTGGATTGCCGCTGCAGCAGCTCAGGTTACCGGAAATGCCCTCTATGGAAGACTATAACCGCGAAATGTTTGCCATCATGAAAGGCTTTAAAGATAACGGCATAGATTATTCTATTTATGGCGATATCTTTTTGGAAGACCTGAAAATTTACCGCGAAGGCCAGTTGGCAAAAGTGGGTATGCAGGGAGTGTTTCCCATTTGGAAACGGGATACTTCGGAACTGATACAGGAATTTATTGATAAAGGCTTTAAGGCAGTATTGGTTTGTGTAAATGAAAGATACCTGGACAAATCTTTTGCCGGAAGATTGATCGATGAAAATTTTCTGCAAGACCTGCCGCACAACGTTGACCCTTGCGGGGAAAACGGGGAATACCACTCCTTCGTTTTTGATGGCCCCATTTTTAAAACTCCCATTGCTTTTGAAAAAGGCGAAGTGGTTTACCGCAAATACGAACAGGAACGAAGTGATAATTTTGATACCGGGTTCTTTTACCAGGACCTCCTATTAATGTGACCATTAGCCAATGTGATGATGTGATAATGAATACAAGCATTTCGGATACGGGGCACCAATTGTCACATTGGCTAATTGTCACATTGTCAAATTAAATTACACCGCAACACTATGCTCTCTCAAAGCGTCATTTAAAGAAGTCTTTTTATCAGTAGATTCCTTGCGTGTACCAATAATAAGCGCACACGGCACCTGAAATTTACCTGCCGGAAAATCTTTGGTGTAACTTCCCGGTATAACAACAGAACGCGGCGGCACATACCCCTTAT
>CAISWS010000067.1 GCA_903889265.1 uncultured Bacteroidota bacterium | reverse complement strand
GATGTACTAAAAGGTCCTTTTTCCAAAGAATTTTCTGATCGGCGTGTCAAGCCCTTTTAATATTTTTTCAAGGCTTTGTACTGACAGGTTCCTCCTTCCGTTTTCAACATGATTGATGAAAGTGCGGTCCAGCTTGCTTTTTTTGGCAAGCTGCTCCTGGGTCAGCTTTTTCTTCTCTCTGATTTCTTTAATGCGCGTTCCAATCTTAACCAGTATTTTCATTCAGATGCTTTAGGTGTATACTCCCTATGGGTTTCTGCTCATATTTTCACGTGATGAATCTTCATCAGTGGCTCAATTTGCACAAAATATTTGTGGCTTTATAAACACAGGCGAGATTTAATTCCGCCCACACCGGCTCGCCGGCAACTCATTTTTGATCGAGCAGTTTATCCTGGAAAGTTTTACTAAAATGCACCTGTGCAATCAGATTGGGTGCATAGGACGAAATTAGCGTTAGGCCTGTGACTTAAAGTTGGTAAAACCCAGTCAGATTGGTGCGGGTTGAATAGTTAAGCATGAAACAGTTGTATCCCGCCTGACTATTAACGGCATACCTTTTTTCATACTGATTTTGTTTTGGCTCTGGTAATGAGAGCCCTTTTTTATTCAGGGCCTACCTTTTCTTCATACACTCAATCCGGTTCATGAGTATAGCAGCCAGTTCATAGTCCTCAACAGCAACGGCTTGGTTGAGCTGCTCGGTTAAGTTTTCGACTGTATCTTCCTTCTCCCAGTTCAGTAAGTTTACACACACAATCCGCTTCTTATCGCTTATCCGCCTGCCCACGATGTCATCGTATATCATTTTTGAGATTCTCCATACATAGGGGTCGGAGCAGTATGGGCAAACCAACAGGCATTCTTCATCTTCTTCGGTGAAAGCGACAAATCCATTGCTTTTCTTGGCCTGGTCACCGGCAAATATTCCTTCGGCAGCCAGTATGAGCGAACCGGCTTCCGGGTGGTGAAGTCCGTGTTTGTTCAGCCAATCTTTTAATGCCTTGATAATATAGCAAGACAAAAATCCCCTTTGCACTTCATCGTAGTTGAGGCCTGTATGCTCGCTGAAGTATTTCCGCAGAACATTCTCCGCAGGCTCCACAGGCCTGAGCGTCCGCACAGCACCGTCCGGAAACCGGATTTTAATTTTTTCTTCCTCCATGTTCATCGTTGGTTTTTTAAGGCCTCGCCGGTTTATCCTGCAAGGCTTGCCTGTTGAGTATAATAGATAAAGAGAGAAGGCGGTAACCAGGGCTGAAAGTATTTCCATTGGCCAGACCATATAAAAGAGGTAATGCAGCGCGTGTTTACAGTTGTTTTAACAACCTACCTGACGACGCCTGATTTAACCTACGGCAGTACTGCCGTAGGTTAGGTTGTTGCTCTATATTATATGAAGGCTGTTTGATTGGTGGCTAAAAGGACCGAAAGCGGGATGAGTCAGCATTCTCATTGACTTTGGCGCGCCTGTGGATACTTACAGTTATTTTAACAACTCGTCTGACGGCGGCTGGTTTAACCTACGGCAGTACTGCCGTAGGTTGGATCCTGGTCCAAGGGTTACTCTATTATAATATAGTGAGTCCGGCAGTATTATCAACCCACATACCGACGGTCTGCCACAGGTTTCGAAGGCGGGTGGGTGGGTCATTAACCCGCAGCAGGCCCATTGGCGTAACTCACAATTATTGTAACAACCCATCTGAAATTAATTTTCCTGTAAACCATACATGCTGTCGCCTGATACTTCTATACTCATGGGTAACCTGTTACAGGTAAACGTTCTTTGACATCATGGTTTGTTATCAGTTATTACTTAACACTTTTAAAACAGAAAAAAATGG
>CAISWS010000066.1 GCA_903889265.1 uncultured Bacteroidota bacterium | reverse complement strand
CAAAAAGCGAGATTGATTTTAATAAAAAGGACCTGACGTTGCTTTTGACTACTGAGAATGAAATGCGGATAAAGGCGATGATTGATATTATCATTAACCGCGGATTAAAGCAGGGCATTGATGCCCGCAGTTATGACCTTACGGAAGAGTTTTACGCATCGGGTGCCACGGTTAAGCAGAATATTAAACTGCGCAATGGCCTGGATAAGGAAACCATGAAAAAGATAGTGAAGGCCATTAAAGACAGCGGCCTTAAAGTGCAGGCATCGCAAATGGATAATATAGTACGGGTAACCGGGAAAAAAATTGATGACCTGCAGGGGGTGATGGCAATTTTAAGGAAAGGGGATTTTGGTTTTCCGTTGCAGTTTGATAATATGAAATCGTAAGAAATACATTTAATACATATTACCGCTAAGACGCTAAGAGCGCAAATGAATGCAAACAAAGCCATAAGAATATACGAGCAGTTGCAAGGAAGTCTGCCTGCTATTGATTTTTAATCTTCTGTATTCCTTTGCGTTGTTTGCGGTAAAATGTATTCTTAATAATTAAAAACAGAGTATAGCTATGGGATTTTTAGACCAGGTGAAGCAGTTGATGGAGATTAAACAGAAAATGGAGGAAACCAAAAAGCGCCTGGAAGCGGTAGATGTGGTAGCCGAAAATGACTATGTAAAAGTTACGGCAAGCGGTAACCGGAAAATTAAAGACATTTCGATTTTAAAAACGGATGATAAAGCCTTGCTTGAAGGCAAGCTGCAAAGCGCAGTTAACGAAGCACTTGAAAAAGCCGATGCCATTATGCAAAGCGAAATGCTGGGCGCTACCAAGGGCATGATGCCTGATATGCCGGGTTTAGGTTAAATTACCGGCTGTTATTTAAACGGATAGGATGAACACCAAAACAATTGATATAACCAATATAGGGCTGATGCTTTTGTCGTGCGCATTGGCTTATGTTATGCCTTTTGAGTTGTTTCTTTTTTCGTATGCCGTGCTGGGGCCATTGCATTACCTGACGGAAATAACCTGGCTTAAAAAGCGCGATTGTTTTACTACCGGTAAAAGCGATTACATTTTTCTTATTATTCCCTGTATTATATTAACTGTTATAATACTGATAAGCACTTACAGTCAAATGCCGGTGGTAAAGGACATAAATGCGGCTCTTGTTTCGGCTTTTGGCGAGCAGTTTTTTAACTTTTCAAATGTGATGATTTTTGTAGCGTTTTTTTCGGCGCTTGCTTTTGTATTGTTTAAAGACTGGCTATATAAACTCATATTTATTTTTGTTTCGCTGCTTATTGGTTTGGCCATTAAAAACTCAACTCCTTTTCTTCTTTTCTTCGCCATTTTTCTACCAACTATTATTCATGTTTTTGTATTTACCGGGCTTTTTATTGTGCAAGGCGCTTTGAAAAACCGAAGTGTTACCGGTATTGCATCGGCAGTGGTTTTTATTTTATGCGCGGGTGTGTTTTTTGTATGGAGGCCTGTTTTTAATTTTTACAGCATAACCGATTACGCGCAAAAGGCAGTTATTATGGATGGCAGGGGCTTTGTGAACCTTAACGTAGCCATTATCAACTTTTTTAAAATGGGCAGGGTTAGTATGGAACTTTTGTTTCAAAGCCCTGTGGGTTTAAGCGTGGGCCGGTTTATTGCATTTGCCTATACCTACCATTACCTGAACTGGTTTTCGAAAACTGAAGTTATTAAATGGCATAAAGTACCCGCCAGGTGGTTGGCTGCCGTAATTGCCCTTTGGGTTTTTTCAGTGCTGCTATACCTTTACAATTACAAAACAGGCTTAATGGCTTTGTACTTTTTAAGTATGCTGCATGTTTTTTTAGAGTTCCCCCTAAACTACCGCTCCGTAATTGGCATCTGGGATGAAACCGCTTTAGTTGCAGGGTTTCGGAAACAAGCGGTTGTTAAAAGCGCCGCCCCGGTGAACTCCAAGCGCAAAAAATAATTGCTTTTTCTTGGTTCGGTTAATGCTTTAGTTAACTTCATTAAGGAGTTAATGTAGCCCCTTGTTTTTCCTGATGATTGCCCGGAACTTCATCCGCAAGGATGGCGTTGTATGGCCGTAAAGAATAACCTTTTCGTAACATTAAATCCTCCATTTTTGGAATAGCTATGGCCGAGACGAAACGAAAAGTAAAAGTGGTGGTTATCAGCGATGTTCACCTTGGCTTTATAGGCTGTAAGGCCAAAGAGCTGAACAAATATCTGAAATCGATAGACCCCGAAATTTTGGTAATAAACGGCGATTTTATTGACATCTGGCAGTTTAGGTCGTACTATTTTCCCAAGTCGCATACCCGGGTGTTGCAGCGCATTTTCAAATTTGTTTCGGATGGCGTTAAGGTGTACTACCTTACCGGAAATCATGATGAAATGCTGCGCCGGTACTCTGGCCTGAAATTGGGCAACCTGGACCTTGAAGATAAACTTGTGCTTGACCTGGATGGCAAACTGAACTGGTTTTTCCACGGCGATATATTTGATGTTACTATGCGCGGTTCAAAATGGCTGGCTAAGTTGGGCACTACGGGTTACGAATTGCTGATACTGATTAATAAAATGGTAAACTTTTTTCTGGAGTTTTTTGGTAAGGAGAAAAGCTCGTTTTCGCAAAGGGTTAAAGCGGCCACTAAGCGTGGCATAAAAAAGTTTAACGATTACGAACTTACCGCCGCCGAAATCGCTATAGACAATGGCTACGATTATGTATTAAATGGCCATGTACATATTCCGGTAATAAAACAGGTTGAAACCGACCGTGGTACTGTTACTTATTTGAATAGCGGTGATTGGGTTGAAAACATGACCGCACTGGAGTATAATGATGGCGCATGGAAACTGGTTTGGTACAAAGACCTGAAGTTTACGGATGATTGGTTAAATGTTGAAATAGAAGACCTGCCGTGAAATTTTCGCTAATATATTTTTTTCATTTTGATGAACGATTGTTGGGCAGGTTCAGGATGAATTTTATTTTTGAACAAGTGCCCGGCGATAATCAACCCAAACCCCAATATATCAAACCATTAACTGCATGAAAAAAACCTTTACCCTACTCGCCTGCATTTTACTAACCGCCAACTTTATTATTGCACAAACCGTACAGATTACCGGAACGGTTGTTGATGCTGATAATAAAGAGTCGATGGGTGGCGTAAACGTACGGTACGACAAAACAAAAGGCATTGTTACCAACGAGGCCGGTAAATACGTAATAAACGTACCACTGGGCGAACATGAGTTGGTGATGAGTACTGACGGGTACAGAAATTTTAAACTATTACTTACGGTTACAAAAGACACCGTTATTGATGTAATGATGCGCCCTTCGGCGTTGCAGTTAAATCAGGTAGAATCAGTAAGCCAGTACCGTAAAAATGCCGCCACTGAAACTGTTTCGGTGCAGGTCATTTCTGCTGATCAGATACATAGCACAAATTCAACCGACCTGGGTGAGGTTGTGTCAAGAACCCCTGGTGTATTAGTGCAGGACGGGCAAATTTCAATCCGCGGCGGTAGCCCTTATTCATATGGTGTTGGCTCGCGCACAGCAGTGCTTCAGGATGGCTTACCGTTAATGAGTGCCGATTTGGGTCAGGGCCAGGTGCAAATGGCTAACCTATCGAACGTTAAGCAGGTTGAAATTATTGAAGGGGCATCATCCGTTGTTTATGGCTCGTCGGCACTTGACGGGGTAGTAAACCTGATTACCCAGTGGCCAAGCGACCCTGAGCCTGCCAATGAAATTTCGGTAAACACCGGAGTATTTGATAAAATTAAACTCGCTTACCAGAACTGGTGGGATGCCCCTCCGTTTAACACTAATATAAACTACTGGCATCACGAGCAAACAGGACAGTTTCAGTGGGTTATAGCCGGGAATATTTACGGAAACTCAGGTTATAATTCTAATAACGGTGACTATAGAGTACAGGGCTTCTGGAAATTAAGGTATCTGGATCCCAAAATCGAGGGGTTAAATTATGGGATCAATGGCTCTATGCAATATGAGCGTGACGAGACGTTTTTTATTTCTAAAAACCTGGACACCAGCGCATATGTTTCGGGCGATGGCTCTAATGATAAATACCTGCGTACTAATATTGATCCTTTTTTGAGCTACCAAAACTCCAAAGGGCACCGCTTTACCTTCAATTCGCGATATATGGATATATTCCGCAACGGTGGAAGCAAACCAGCGAATGCTGTATCGAATCAATATGTCGTTTACGATCAATACCAGTACCGTTGGAAAAACATGCTTGTTGTTTCGGCAGGTATTCCGTTTAATGTTGGTTCATCGCGCAGCAACTTATATACAGGCCAGGATTTTACATTTAACGCAGCCGTTTATACGCAGTTGGAGTTTCTGTACAAGTTTCTTACCCTACAGGGTGGTGTAAGATATGAAGCGGCAGGAGTTGACACCCAAATTGTAAAAAACCAGCCACCTATTTTCCGTGTGGGTATGAATATTAAAGCTGGTTTAGCAAGCTTTTTCAGAGCATCGTGGGGCCAGGGCTTCCGCATACCCAGCATAGGCGAAAAGTATATAGCCCAGCAGTTTACCGGCAGTTTATTTATTGTGCCTAACGATACGCTTAAAACTGAAAACAGCTGGAACTTTGAATTTGGCTTTAAGCAAGGGTTTAAAATTAAAAACTGGGTGGGCGATTTTGATATAGCTGTATTTTGGGAGCAACAGCAAAATTTTATTCAATACCAGTTTGGCGCTTACCGTAATTTATATCCTAACGGAAAGCCTATGTTCCCTGACTCTCTGGAGTGGCCTTTCCCTGGTACCGGACAAATATTGGGCCTTAAAGCATTTAATGTTCAAAGCACCCGGGTTGCGGGTTATGAAATAAAGTTAGAGGGTATGGGCACCATGGGCCCAATTGGGGTTAAACTGCTTGCCGGGTATACTTACACTTATCCTGGCCAGGAAGTTGCAGGCCAAAAATATCCTTTAGACCAGTTTCTGAAAGATATATTTATTTATAATTTTAAAAGGGTTCCGCAAAGTTATGCAGGTAATATAGAAACAGGTGCAATCAGGCAACTGGTGCGGGCTGATGCAGAATTTTCCGTTTGGAAGGTTTATTTTGGAATTACGGTTTCGTATGCCAGTACGCCTGAAAGTATACCGCCCTTGTTCGAGGCCGCCTCGGTTGAGCTTTTTGGCAGCGGAACAGCCTTATCTACTTATTACAGCCAGCACTTGCACGGTGATGTTATTGTGGATTTAAGGGCTGGTATGAAATTGAACGATCATATTAAAGTGGGCTTTATTGTTAAGAATGTGTCGAACCAGCTTTATGAATTAAGGCCGGGATTAGCAGAGCCTAATAGAAATTACACACTTCAGTTTACCTATGGCTTTGGCCGCACAAAAACCGAAAAGAAAAAGACGGATTGATTTTATCAAGTGCAATAAAACCCCGGCAGGTGTAATAACGGCCGGGGTTTTTTATTTAATGAGGCGTGTGTTGCGTTATAATGTGCCGGGTTTAAGAAATTTTAGTAATTAAATTGGGGTATTCATCAAATCACCCCTGCCATTCATCGTTATTTTTCGAACCTTTGTTGCGGTTCGCTTGCTATGCTGTGTGAGGGTTGTTGCAGTTTGCCCCGGCTTTAATGAATTACTTTGTTGGTAAACACAACATATGCAGTAAGCAAGCTGTTAAACAAATTGCGTTGTGGTAAGTCTAAGCCGGGTTATCCCCTGTTTGAGTTTGGGTATTGATAAAACATATTGAGTTGCGGTGTAAATATTTAAACATTTTGGGTGTTGCGGTTATCTGTCTTTTGCTTGCGCAATCTGCCAGCGCACAGGGTAAGGTGCCCTCTATCAAAACGCCACCTGCAGACTCAATTGCAAGAGATACACTAAAGAGTGATAACACCAATAACGAGATGGACGTAATTGACGTTCTGCATTGGGTGTTTAGAAAAACCCATCTTTTTAAATCGAATAAAAAGAAAAGCCTGGCCGGGCCCTTTATTGTGGTTATCCCTTATCCCAGCTATACCATTGCCACCGGGGTTGAAGGGGTGGCACCCATCAACATTTCGTTTTATACTAACCCCAAAGAACGGAACCAGCTCTCATTTTTTAATAATAATTTTCAATACACCCAGTTTAAGCAGATAATTGCCCTCTCGGTTTCCAACGTTTATTTCGGGCATGACAAGTGGGAGCTGATAGGTGATTACCGGTTTTATAATTTTCCGACATATACCTACGGGCTGGGTAGTGAAACAAGCCTGCTTAATGAAGATGCGATAAGTTATAACCAGGTAAGGTTTTACCAGCTTATAATGCGCCAGGTGGTCCCCAATTTATCAATAGGCCTGGGTTACCATTACGACTATCACTTTGGCATTTCTGACTTTAATGCCCAAAACGGCATTGTTACTGATTATGCGCGGTACGTGTTTACCACACACGGCCTTCCGGTGCCCGATGCAGGCAATGTTGCAGCTGCTATGCAACAGTACGGCTTTACTAAAAGAAGCACTACTTCCGGGGCGTCCATTAACCTGCTATATGATAGCAGGGATAATTCCAATACGCCGTTAAGCGGCATTTATTTTGCCGCTCAGTTCAGGGCTAATCTTTCGGTATTTGGAAGTAATAGTAATTACAACTCACTGACCGTTGATGTAAGGAAATATTTTCGTTTGCCAACCAAGTGGTATACCGAACTAGCCTTGTGGGGTTACCTGTGGCTTACTACTAATGGTAACGCCTCTTACCTTGATTTGCCTACTACCGCAGGTGATATGTATAATAATACCGGCCGGGGCTATGCTCTTGGAAGATTCAGGGGTTTAAACATGCTTTATTTAGAATCGGAGTTCCGGTTCAATATTTTGCGTAACGGATTGTTGGGAGGCGTGGTTTTTGCCAATGTTGAATCGCTGTCGCAATGGCCCAGCAATAGCTTTGGTGCTGTTCAGCCAGGTGTTGGGCTGGGTTTGCGCCTTAAAATAAATAAGAGGATAAAAACCAGTTCGGCTATTGATTATGGTTTTGGCACCGGCGGCTCGCGCGGTTTTGCTTTTAACCTGAATGAGGTTTATTAAACCGTAACTATTTTGGTTTCCAGCATCAATGGTTCTCCTACAGCTATCATTTTAAGCTCACCTTTAATTTGATTTTCGGTTTCCAGGGTTTTTAAAATTCGATATGGTTCGCCCAATGGCTCGTCGGCTAAATCGAAAGTGCCGTAATGCATCGGCACAAACGTTTTTGCCTTCAAATCATGAAAAGCCTGCAAGGCGGCATGGGGTCCGGTATGCACGTCTTTCATCATAAACAAAGGATAATAGGCACCCACGCCTATCATAGCTATATCAATGCCGGGGAATAATTCACCCGCTTGTTTTGGATAGCCACAGGCACCTGAATCGCCGCCGAAATAAATCTTGTGGCCATCTGCTTCTATCATAAATGCGCCCCAAAGCGTTTCGTTAATATCCCACAGGTAGCGGTTGCTCCAGTGCTGTGTAGGGAGAAAGGTAATCTTCAGATTTTTTTCCGGCAGGTTATATTGCTGGTACCAGCCGGCCTCCTGAAATTTTAAACCGGGTATCCAGCTGGCCACCAGTTTGCCGGTGTTAAGCGTGGTTAGCAGCGTGTAGTTATTTTTTTCAAATAGCCTTTTGAGGGTGAAATAATCGCAGTGGTCGCGGTGGGCGTGTGATAATAATACATAATCAATATTCGTAAAATCTTCAACTGCGCAGGGCATATTACTAAAACGACGTACCACACCCGAAATGCGGCCAAACAAAGGGTCTATCAAAATCCTTATGCCGCTTATCTGCAAAAAATAACTGGCATGGCCCAGCCACACCAGGCAATCTTCCTTGCTATTTAAAAAGCCGGTGCCCTTTATTACCTGCAAGCGCCACTTATCCTGTTTTTTTTCATTACGCTTATCGTTTCGCGTAAACTGCCATTTCAGGAAACGGGAAAAGGTACCGGTAAAACGGGTGTTAGGGTCAATAAAACGACCTTTAGACACCGGGTTACCTTTCCAACCTGAAAGAATAGTAGTTAATTCCGGATTTTTAGCATAAGTTAAGTCGGCCATGGCTCAAAGAAAATTACTTTTGTTATAAGACGAAGCCCCCATGATAAATATTTTAAAGCACTATAGTGTTTTTGTGTTGCTGCTTTTAAGCAGCGTAATCCTCTTTGCTCAAAATGTTACGTATGATGACTGGCAAAACCTGACCACCTCAGGCAAGCTGCCGCCCGAGTGCAAGTTGCAGCGCAGCAATAATAACTTAGACCTTGTAAAATTTAAAGGCCGGTATTACCTGGTGTTCCGTACTGCGCCCACCCACTTTGCTTCACGGAAATCTACAATGTATGTAGTAAGTTCAGCCGACCTGGATACCTGGAGATATGAAACAACGATAGCCCCGGGCCGCGACCTGCGCGAGCCTAAGTTTGCCGTTTATCACGACACGCTTAACCTTTATTTTTTTACAGCCGGAACCAACCTGTTCAGTTTCGATCCTAAACAAATACTGGTTTGCCGTACAGTAGGGGGTGGTTTTTGGACTACTATGCAAAGTGTTGACCTGGATGGGTTTGTGCCCTGGAGGGTGAGAGAAAGAAAAGATACACTATACCTTTCGGCGTATTATGGTAAAAACCTTTATTACAGCAGCGGCAATAAAAGCAACCTTCGGCTTTTTTACAGCACGGATGCCATGCACTGGCGGCCCATTTCAGTTGCACCCCAGATAGATATTGAAACGGCAGAGGAAGGTGAATTTATATTTGATAAAAGCGGAAACCTGTTTGCCACCGTGCGGCTGGAAGGTACCGGCGCATTAATATGCTCAGCGGATGGAACCTGCTTATATAACTGGAAAAAAGTGCGCCTGAAAGCCAAGTTTGACAGCGCTTTGCTTTTTGAACATAAAGATGATATTTACCTGGTCTCGAGGCGTAGTCTGGATGGCGATATTGACAAGCTGAAGAACCGTACTAATGAAACCAAAAGACGGGCACGTAACCTGATACGTTATTCTATAACGCGAAAAGTAACGGCTTTATATAAGCTGAATAAAAAGGACCTTTCGGTAAGCCTTATAACTGATTTTCCGAGTACAGGCGATAACGCGTTTCCGGGAATCTCTAAACTGGATGACGACAATTATGTGCTGATGAATTACAGCAGTAATATACATGGCAAAAAGAAAAACTGGATACGCGGACAATTGGGGAAGACTTATATATACTGGACTAAACTCCATTTTGAGCCCACGAAGTAGAAAGATTATTAGTACAGGTCATTAAAAAATTACCGACCTCAACAGGGCATACCTCATTACAGGTCTTTATGCCTTCCATTCATAAAAGTGAATCTCATGGTCGCTGGTGCCATCTTCGTATAAATTAATAGTGGCAAAAGCCGGTGGAAATTCCTGGTTGTTTCCACCCCACCATGCACCACTTACAGCACCATTACACAGGTATTTTACCCCCAGGTATTCGAGCTGATCAATTAAGTGTATGTGGCCGCTTAAACAAAGCTTTACGTTTTTGTGCTGGTAAAACAGGTTTTTGATTTCATGTGCATCGCGGTGCATATCCGAGCCTGAAACCTGCCAGGTATGGCCTTTTACTTTTGCGCCATCAAAAAATACGCTAACACCAATAATAGGTATATGGCTAAGAACACAAACATAAGTAGTGTCAGGCACCTTACTTAAATCTTCTTTTAACCACTCAAACTGCTCAGGGTCTAATAGTGCTGTATAACCAAACGGCTTAACCGGATGAATACTATCCAGCACAATAAAATGCCATCCGCTCCGGTCAAACGAGTAATACCGGTTTTTAAGCTTCAATTCTTCCATGGCCCACAGCTTGCCATAATGTTTATCGCCCAATATAGTTGCATGTGGCATAGTCCAGCCCCATACATCGTGGTTACCAATACAATGCACCACTTCAAGCGAGCTTTCGTTTTTAAGCGTACTGTTCCACACTTCCCATTCTTTGGTTACTTCATCCCGGTGCCTGCTGCTGGCATCCATGATGCAATCACCGGTGCTGAAAATAATATCGGGCTTATCGGTTAAGTTTTGCGCGGCATGCAGTGCCGCAGCAAAACCATGCGGCGCGGGAGATTGGGGCTGCACATGTATATCCGTGAGGTGCGCAATCCGTAAAACCCTTTTACGGCCGGGGGCTACTATTTTCGTTTCAGCCGAAGCTTTCAATGATATTGCTGCACCCAACGCCGCCAGCGACCCGTTTTGCAAAAACCTCCTCCTTGAAAAACTCATGCCATATATTTTGAAACAAGATAAGCAGCTTCTGTTATTAAATAGTTAAGGAAGAAACTAAAAAGCAACAGGCCCAAAGGATGCATCCTTTGGGCCTGTTATATTAAAAAATAAGCGTTTGTTATTTTGTTACTACAACCTGCCTGATGGTTTTGCTATTGCCCTGGCTTAATTCAACCAGGTAAACTCCTTCGGAAAAGTTGGCAAGGTCAATCACCGTTTTAAGCGTAACAACCGTTTTAGTAAAAATGGTTTGGCCTAAAACATCTTTCATGCATAATGTTGTTTCTTTATCCAGCTGCGCCATCTCAACAGTAAATGATGTTTTGGCAGGGTTGGGATAAATGCTGAACGAAATGTCTCCGCCAACTACATCAATACCCACTAATGAGTTAACGATAACTGTATCCGAAATCTGGCAACCATTTGCATCGGTAATGATGGCAATGTATGTGCCCCCTGCCAGGTTAGTGATGTTATTGGAAACCTGTCCATTCGACCACCTAACACTATAAGGCGAAACCCCACCGGTAATGTTAGTGACACCGGCACTTCCGTTATCCTGTCCGCCCGTAGCGTTGGTTGAAGTACTTGAGGCGAACAATTGGGTTGGTTGCGTAATGGTTGCCGAACCGGTTGAAGAGCACATATTGGCATCGGTTACTGTTACTGTGTAACTACCTGCCGAAAGGTTACTCAAGCTGCCGGTAGTGGCACTGTTGCTCCACGCAAAAGAATATGGCAGAGTACCGCCAGTAGCAATAAACTCTGCACTGCCGTTAGGGCTTCCATAGCACGAGTCGTTTACACTAGTGATGGCTGCATTAAGTGCGGCTGGCTGGCTGAGGCCAAAGCTTAAAGATAGGGAACAACTGTTGGCATCTGTAATAGTTACCGAATAATTGCCGGCTGCCAGATTTACTATAGTATCGGCACCGGAAGTGGTTGACCAGGCCACTGTAAAGCCGGGTGTTCCACCTGCAGGACTTACACCTGCCAGGCCATTGCTTAACCCTGCACAGGTTGGCGCAACAGTATCAAGATTGGCCAAAATAGCAGCTGGTTGGGTAATAACTATGGTATCAACGCTACTGCAATAGTTCAGGTCGGAAACAGTAACGATGTAAGTGCCGCCGCCAATATTTGCAATTGCAGTATCTGTTGCTCCATTGCTCCATTGATATATAAGTGGTGCAGTGCCCCCGGTTGCAGAAACAGACGCCCTTCCGTTGGTATTGCCAAAACAGCCGGTTACGTTGGTTGAGCTTACTATAGTTATGGGAGATGCATCGTAGGTAACATTTATGGAAGAAGTAGCCGAACAATGGTTGATATCGGTTATTGTAACCGTATAAGTTCCTATGGTAAGGGCAGTGTCTCCTTGTGTGGTATCACCGGTGCTCCACAGGTAAGTATAAGATGGGTTACCACCAACCGGCGAAACGAACACCTGACCTTTGGCCGAATTGTTACATGGTATATTTACCAATGCATCCACCTGCACCAACATTTGTGCTGCCTGGGTTACAGCAACGTTTACCTGGCTGGCACAGCCTGCAGAGTCAGACGCTGTGGCAACAAAAAACCCTTGCGGCAAACCGGTAAAATAACCTGATGCCTGGTTGGATCCGTTTAATGAATACGAGTATGGATGAATACCGCCCGAAGCTGCAAGTGTTACGGTGGCGTTGCTATCGCCAAAGCAGGATCCATTTGTCTGTGTATCTATACCAAGCGTAAATACATATGTGTTGCCAACCGCTATAGTAGCTGTATCAGGACAAGCATTGGCATCAGTAACCAAAACAAGATAATTACCTGCTGCTAAACCTGTAAAAATGCTGTCAGTTTGATTATTCCCTGCGTTAACAGCAAACTGATAAGGCGAAACCCCGCCAGTTGTGCTAAGCGCAATTTTACCGTTGGATAAGCCTGCGCAATTGGCTTTGGTTACCACATCGGTAAAGTTGAGAGCCGCAGGCTGATTAACCGTTACCGGGTTTGAGGCATAAGGCGTAGCGCAATTATTGGTATCTTTTACAAACACATTATAAGTGCCCTGATAAAGACCTGTTATGGAGTTAAAATAAAGAAGGCCACTATCTGAAGAGTAAGTATAGCCAGGTACTCCGCCGGTAGCTGTAACAACAATTTTACCGGTATTTCCGCCATTGCACAGCACATTGTTTACAGTTAGATTTGTGATTTTGGGTAGCGAATCAACCAGGATAGTAACCACATTTGACCATGTAGCACATGGGCCTGAAGAAATTTGCAATTGATAATAGGTAGTTTGGTTTAAAGCACCAATTGTTGCCGCAGGCAGGGAAGCTGATGTGCCACCCGAAACAGCCAGCCATCCGGCAGCCGGGCCGGTTTCAGCACCGGTATCGCCAACCGAAGTTATGGTTGAATAATACCACTGATATTGATAAGACCCGCCGCCGCCGGTTACCGCAAATGTATTAAGCCCGTTTGGTGGAGTAAGGCCAACACCGCAAAGCACCTGGTTTGGATAGGCAGTTAATGTAGTGAATGGTGTAAAGCCCGGAACATAAATATCAGTTTGCTGGGTATAGATGGTTCCGGCATGGGCTGTATCTGTGCTTACGTTTCCATCGGTTCCCAAACCCGGAGTTCCGGGTGTTGCTTGTATTTGGGTTGGATTAAAGATATTATTAGCGCAGGGGTCATACACATACTTAATTACCCCACCGCTTCCCGCTCCGCCACCGGCTGCATAATTATTACAGCTTCCATCGGCAGTATTGCCATGGCCCGCGCTACCGCCATTGCCGCCGTTGGCCTGCAATGTTCCGGTAATTGCCATGGCACCCGTGGCCTGAAGTTTGATTGCACCACCTGAACCACCACCGGCACCGCCACCAGCGCCCCCGGGCCAGCTCCAGGTATAGTAACAGCAAACTCCACAAGAAGATGCATCGCGGCCATTATTAGCGCCGCCGCCGCATGCTTCTGAACCGCCAACATTAGTACAATTCCAGCTGCTTCCGTTGCCCGACCTGCTACCGCCATCTCCACCAGCAGCGCCGCTGGTGCCGTTCGCCAATATAGAGCCAGATACTACCAAATTGCCTGAAGCATCAAGGTTCACAGCGCCACCGCCATTTCCGCCGCTGCCTCCTGTAGTACCACCGGTAAATCCGCCGCCGCCGCCGCCGCCACCGCCGCCGCCAGAACCATTAGGTAAATCATAAGTAGCAACGGCATTACCATAAGCAGCAGGGGCAACATTTGACACCCCTCCGCTACCGGGTGTAGGAGTAGAACCGCAATCAGAATTTGTAACCGGGTTTTCATACCTGCCCTGAGCTCCAACTCCACCGGGACCTCCGGCAGCACCAAATGAACCACCAGAACCACCAGCACCGCCACCGGCGCCTGCACGTAATGCATCATGGCCGTTGGTACAGGCAAAGCCACAGCTTATGCTACAACCCGAACCGGCATTTGCCCCGTTCCCACCTGCGGTTCCGCCGCCTACGCCAGCACCAACTCCGCCACCAGATCCACCCAATGGATCGGTTCCGCCGCCAGCACCTCCGTCACTATTGCCACCAGCGCCTCCGGTTCCGCCCGCTGCCCCTGCACCATTAGCGTTTATAACACCAAGGATATTGATATTATTTGCGTTTATAATAAGCGGGCAATTGCCACTGTAAGTTACTGTAAGGACTACCCCGGCATTAACGGTAAAATCGCCACTGATGTTATAGGTGCCGGCCGGCCAGCTAACATTCGAGCTTATAACCTGGTTACCGGTAAGGGTATTAACCGAACATTGGGAAAATAACTGTGCTGAAAGAAGCGTTGTCAGCAAAATAAGCGGGGTAAATTTTTTAAGCATATCGCTATTAATTCTGTTTTAACTAATCAAATAAAGACGCCGCCGAATTATTCATTGTACGCAATGTTTTTTGGCAGCCTGCAAATATACAAGTAGCTGGTTAAATTTCGTGCCATTCGGTCATTTTTATCTCGCCTTCCGGTAAATTGTTAAATCAAGAGTAGCTAAGCCTCAATTATTTACGGGTTTTGGGCAAAATGAAGGTTCTGTAACCTTCCTGCGAAGTTAAGTAGTGGCCATTTCATATTATGACCATCAGTTAAAAGCCGGATTGTATGAACACCTTTTGAAGGAGTAGTTTAGACATCTTAAATGGCCCATCCATACAACTATTTTCAATACCTGAGCAATTTGGTACTGGCTTGAAAATATTTAGATTTGGCTAATGATTCCGCCTAAGGTTAGTGTTAGCCTGATTACATATAACCATGAGAAATATATCGCTGCCTGTTTAGATTCAATCGTCAAGCAGGTAGTAGATTTTGGCGTTGAAATAGTGGTTTCGGATGATTGTTCTACTGACAAGACACCCGAAATAGTTGCGGACTACGCTTTGAAATACCCCGGGTTAATAAAACCGGTTTTCATGGAAAAGAACATAGGCATGGTAAAAAACGCGCTGGCCACCATAAATGCTTGTGCGGGTCAGTATATTGCCATCATGGAGGGCGATGACTTTTGGTCAGATGAACATAAGTTGCAGGCCCAGGCCGATTATCTGGATCAGAATGCAGATTGCGTTATCTGTTATACCAACGGGTATATCTTTTACGAAAATGAGCCTTCCAGGAAAGAGTTTTTCTTTACTCCAGCACAACAACCACTACCCAAAATTGATCTCGATTCTTATGTGCGGTATCATCTCCTCATTCCAAACAATACCAAAATGTTCAGAAAAGCCGATCAGCCCACGGTATTTCCCAACTGGATGTATTCTTCAATTAATTGGGACTGGGTATTGCACGTTTTGCAGTTAAGGAGAGGCAAAGCCGGATATATTGATATTGTAAGCCTGGCTTACCGGCGGCACGCCGGTGCTGCGTTTGATGCAAAAAACGAAGAAAACATACTGCTCAGCGGAGTTTCTACAACAAAGGCAATGAATGAGTATCTTAATTTTAAGTATAACGATTCTTTAAAAAATCTGTGGTGGGAGTATCATGAGCTCGCACTTATTTATTTGCGAAAGCACAGCCCTGTTAAGTTCCTGGTTTATTATGCCAGGTATATCTTATCAAAACCGGGCACCAGTAAGGTTCGGTTTAGGGATGAGCTATGGCGAATAAAAACAGCCTTGCTGTCGCGTACTATCTGAAAATTAAAAGGCAATGTTGCCTGCAGGATTAAAGCTCACTTATCTGACTTTTATAAAATTACAAAGTGCCCATTGCCGCCAAAATTTTTTCAAAAGTAAAACGTATTGCCAACGAGCAGGTGGCCGGATCGGTATTAGGCGGTATCATTGCCAAAAAAATATCTGGTAATTATATCCTGATGTATCATGGCGTTTCAAAAACCGGAAGTACGCGGTTTAACAGCAGGCATGCCAGCATTGTTTGTTTTCGTAAACAAATAGCCTTTCTTAAAAAGTACTGTTCGGTTATCAGCCTTACCGATTTTGCCGATGGAAAGTTTGACCCGGACAAACCAAATTTTGCTGTTACGTTTGACGATGGGTACCTTAATAATTTCCTGAATGCCAAGCCCGTACTTGAAGATTACCGGTGCCCGGCTACATTTTTTATCACCGGCCTTAATGAGGTTAATGACAATATCCTATGGGCCGATTTTGTAAATATAGCTACCACTCTTACCAACGCCGAGTTAAAAATTGATGGTGAAACATTCCGGAAACAAGGTAACTGCTATTTCTCGCAGGACTCAGGCAAATCTATTTACGAAATAATCAAGCATCAAAGGGCTGATTACCAATACAAGCTAAAGGTAAAAGAAGCCTTTGCGAACCATGTTCATTTTCAGGATGACATGGAAGTGAAAGAATACTGGCAGCTTATGAACGACCAGCAGATAGCCGAAACATCTCACTCAACCTATATAAAAATTGGCTCACACGGGTATTACCATAATAACCTCGGGAGCTTACCACACCAGGTTGCCGTAGATGAATTGGTAAGGTCAAAAAAATATTTAGAATCGCTGGTGCAATATGAAATTCAGGAGCTTGCCTATCCCGACGGCTCCTATACCCCTCAGTTGGTTCAATCGGCCAGGCAATCCGGCCTCAAGATCCAGTTAGCCGCTGATCATTTTCTTTTTAATGAATCCCCGGATAATACGAACATTAAAAAGCGATATGGCATATATTCTGTTGATAGTTGCCTTAATCAGTTATTTACGGCTATAAAAACTGCCGGGTAATCTTGCCAGAGGGCAACAAAAGTTGCAAACCAGGCAAAGGGATTTAAATTTGAAGTAAATTGAATGGTCGTGGATGGTGAGGACACAGAAGAGTTAAGGGTTTTGCTTATTACCAATACGCTATCTATCAGCGGAGGGTCAGAGTCATTGGTTTTAAACATTTTCTATGGGCTAAAGTCCCGGCCAGGCATTAAAGTCAGGTTGGTAACCCTGAAGAATGAAAGCTCTCCAACCGGTTTCGAAATTCCGGGACTAAAGGAGAGACTTCTCAGCGATCCGGACTTTTCAGATATCCGTTGCACCATCAACTTTTCGGTGCTTAATCGTGATAAACTGGAAGTCAGCCAGTTTACCCATATTGTAGAAAGCTTCAGGCCCAATGTTATCCATTCGCACCTGTTCCTTTCTGAATTAGTGGCTCATGAAATTGTGTTTCCAGGCATTACCTATATTACCCATTGCCATGATAACATGCCGCAGCTGCGCAGATTTTCCCTAAAGACATTAACCCGCAAAAACCACTTAACCGATTTTTACGAAAAAAGACATCTGATAAAAAGGTACATTGAATGCAACAACAACTTTATTGCGGTTTCTGATGACACGCACAAGTATTTCGAAAATGTACTGCCAAAAGAGTTAAAAAAAAACATACAAACTCTGCCCAACGCGATTGTTACTAAAAACTTTGATATAAACCGCACACAAAGAAGCCTGGATGTTATCAGGTTAATAAATGTGGGAAGTTTTATTCCCATCAAAAATCAGCAGCTTTTGGTGGATATTGCCCGTGTGCTGGTTCAGCGGGGGCACCGGGTAGAAGTAACTATGCTTGGCAATGGACCCGAATTTGAAAAGGTAAAGGCCAGGGTAGAAGCTAATAAGCTGATGGATGTTATCTCCATGCCCGGAACAAAGTCTAACGTGGCTGATTATTATGCCTCCGCCAACGTCTACGTTCATACCTGTACACATGAAGCCTTCGGCCTGGTTTTTTTAGAGGCCATGGCCAGCGGCTTGCCGGTTGTAAGCCTGGACGCCAAAGGAAACCGGGAACTGATTAATGAAGGCGAAACAGGGTTTATGATCTATGAACAAAACCCGGAATACTTTGCCGATGCGATTGAGAAAGTTACAGGAAATAAAGACACGTATCAAACCATGTCGGCAAACGCTAAGGCATTTGCCAAAAATTACGACATTGAAGAATATATCACCAAACTTATAAGGACATACAAAACTGCCCCCAAAGCGGTTTTGCCGGTTGGGCTATCGACGGTAAATGCGGGTAAGAAAAAACGCTTGCCATCTGGCACGGATAACAAGCAAGATGTTGGAGTTGCCATCCGGGATATAAGAATTTTGCTGATTACAAATAGTATGACCATTAGCGGTGGTGCTGAGGCACTGGTATTAAATATTTACAAAACCCTGAAAACCCGGCCCGGCATTAAAGTAAAACTGGTAACACTTAAAAAAGCTGCGCGTAAGACCGGTTACGAAATACCTGGTATTGAGGGGCCCTTATCCAACAACCCGGATTTTTTTGAGTGTAATTCCTCTGTCGGCCTTTCAGTGTTTAAACCGAATCATATTGATGTAAGAGAGTTCACAGATTTGGTTGAAAGCTTCAGGCCGCACGTAATCCATTCGCACCTTTTCCTTTCCGAACTGGTGGCACATGAAATTATTTTTCCAGGGATAAAATACTTTTCGCATTGCCATGACAACATGCCTCAATTGCGCAATTTCTCACTTAACACGCTAATCAGAAAAAATCTCTTTACGGATTTTTTCGAAAAGCGCCATTTGGTAAAACGCTACCTGAAGAGCAACAATAAATTTATATCTATTTCTGACGATACAACAAGTTATTTTGAATCCGTTTTACCTTGCCAGCTAAGAAAAAACATATTTCCGCTGGACAATGCTATTGTTGTCAAAAATTACCAGAGCTCCGGAGCAGAAAGGGATATTAAAACAATCCGTATAGTCAACGTAGGACGGTTCACCACCCAAAAAAACCAACAGTTGCTGGTAGATATTGCCAGGGTGCTGGTGCACAGGGGCCATACGATAGAGGTTGTATTGCTGGGAAAAGGCGAAGAGCACGACAACGTTAAGGCAAAGGTTGAACGAAATAATCTCAGCCGGGTTATATCCCTTCCCGGTGCTAAAGGTAACATGCCGGAATACTATGCAGCAGCAAACGTTTATGTGCATGTATGTAAACACGAGCCCTTCGGACTGGTTCTTTTAGAGGCCATGGCAAGCGGGTTACCAGTGGTTAGCCTTGATGGAATAGGAAACAGGAGCCTGATTCAACAAGGTCAAAACGGCTATATGCTTACGGATGAAAACCCGGAGGATTTTGCCGATACAATAGAACAGGTACTAAAGGATAAAGAAACTTATTCGGCCTTGTCGGCCGGTGCATTGGCCTTTGCACAGAAATATGATATAGAGGAGTACATAACTAAATTAATGCAGCTTTACAGGTTTGGCTGAACTTAAACTCATAACTGAATTCAAAAAATCAGTGTAGTTTTTTTGGGCGCTGTATTTTTGCTGCCAAATGGAAATGGCATTGGCCCTGATCCGGCTCTTCTCTGTCTCTGGCGTTCCATAAAATTTTATAATGGCGTTAGCCACGTCCTGCGGCAAACAGCTTGGGCTAAGTAAAAAACCATTCTCACCTTCCTCCAGTATTTCTCCCACGCCGCCTACCAGGGTGCCTATAACTATAATGCCAAACGAACTTGCCTCAATGATTGATACGGGTATGCCCTCGGTTTCGCTTACGTTAATAAAAAGGTCTACATTGTTTTTTTTATAAAAGTCAAGCAACTCCATATTGCTTATCTGCCCCATAAATGAGTAATCAATATTTTGTTTTGATTTAAGTTTTTCTGCTGCCAGGGCTTTCAGTTCTGTTTCCAGCGGGCCCTTTCCAAAATGTTTCCATTCAATTTTAATATTATTAATGAGCGCCAGCGCTTCGATTATCAGGTAAACCCGCTTGAGGGGTATCAGGTTTGAGCAGCTGATAAGGCGTATCATACCCTGGTTGGGCACGGCAACAATATTATCGCGGTTAAAGGTGCCCAGCCGTGAAATTCTTAAATGATCTTTTGGCCGGTTGTTGCAAAGGCGGTAAAGGTAACCGTAGGCATCCTGCGAAATACAGTAAACCGAATCCAGCGTTTCAATCATAAAATTACGTAACGGCAGATATGGAGGGGTTTGGGTTTCAAAATAAACATCCCACCGGTGGACCCGGCAAAAAGCTTTAATTTCCGGATGGTTATGTTTAAAAAGGGCAGCGCCGGCAGTTATATCGTTCATCCAGTAACTATATAGGTACAGGCCAGCCAAATCAATTTTATGCCTGGCAACAAGCCCATTCAGCAACGAATTTATTTCCAGTGCTTTGGCGTAACTGGCAAGAAGTACCGATAAAATATCTTTATTGGGCTGCAGCAAAAACTCATTTTTTATAAGCCCTATTTCTCTTTGTATAATAGGGTTGAAATAGCTGAATAAAGACAGAACCTTAAATTTAAACGATGGTTTATAAAGTATGCGCAGTATCTCTATGTTGCCAGGTATCTTCCTGGTTTTGGCATCGGTAAGGTTGGTGGTTACAATAAAAATCCGGTCGAATGAATTAACCAAAAAGGGAAACTCGTTTTCAATAAATGTTTCTGAAGTACCAAATGGAAATGAGTCGGTAAAAAATATTAGTGTATTCTGAGAAACCGGCATTTTGCAATCTGTTTTTTATAAATAAACTTCACAGGCTAATTTGATAACCGCGCATCCTCCATCCCCTTCTGACCCCGGGGAATAGTCATTTAGTTTTAATGTAGTAATCAAAAAACCGACCGGCAAGATACCATTTCGCGGCTTAATTCAACTGTATCCAAACAGATTCACCCGGCAGATTGTTGGTAGCAACTTGTTTTGGGCAGCACAAAACTTACTATACTTTCGGTAAAAATTGATTAGGCTGATATGAAGGTGTTGATTTTGGCTTACGACTTCCCCCCACTTATTTCTATTGGGGGTCAGCGCCCTTTTAGCTGGTATAATTACCTGCCCGGCAACGGAATAGGGGTTACAGTTATTACCCGCCAATGGGATAGCCACATAACGTCATCCCTTGATTATGTTAAGGAAATGCCCCGGGCTGTTGTGATTGAAATCAACGAAAGCGGTGCCAAAGTTTTGCGTGCAGGGTTTTCTCCCAACCTGCGCGACAAGCTGCTGCTACGGTTCGGCATGCAAAAACTTGCGCCGGTTAGAAAATTGCTCAGCTACTTTTATTCTTTTGCTGAACACCTCTCCTTTTTGTTCGATAGCAAGTCTTCTATTTATAGCGAGGCAGAAAGTGAGATAAAAAAAAACCGCCCTGATATAATTATAGCTACCGGCGAACCCTTTATTCTTTTTAAATACGGAAGTACTCTTTCCAGCAAGTTTAATATACCGTGGATTGCCGATTACCGGGATAACTGGACCGGTAACCAGGGCAATTACGTACAGGGCTTTTTACAGCGCCAGCTAAACAAATTTTACCGTGGCCGCGAGAAAAAATACATTGCCAGTGCATTGCTGATAACCACTGCCGCTCCAACTTATGCCGCCTCGCTTAAAAATCTGCATCCTGACAAAGAGGTGGAGGTTATTTACAACGGTTACGACGAAGCCCATTTTGGGGGTTTGGAAAACATAAAGCCACCAACCGATAAGTTTGTAGTTACATACGGCGGCACTATTTACCCCCACCAAAACCTGGAGATGTTCCTTGACGGGCTGCTGGATTTTATAAGCCAAAATAAAATCAGCCGAGGCGAAATTGAAGTTAATTTTTACGGCATTGACCTGCAGGCCGAAGCAAAAAAGCGGCTGTTGAATTACAAAAAGGAGTTAGACGGATATATCATAGCCCGGCCACGGATTCCTTACCCTGATTTGCTTAAAAAAATGCGGGCCTCGCATTTGCTTCTTCTGCTATCGCGCAAAGGAGCTGATTGGTTAAACGCCAAAGTGTTTGATTACCTGGCTGTAAAGCGGAAGATAATGCTGGTTGAAAACGACCATGGAATTTTAGAGTATATACTGAAAGAGACTACTGGCGGGGTTGGGATGAATACTAAAACGGAAGTAACTTTCTTTCTGAAAAGCGAATACGATAGTTTTAAAAAAGGAATAATTAAGAATTCGGAAGTGAATGAACTGGCTTTAAAATATTCGCGAAAGCAGCAAGCCCTTATATTAAGTAACCTGCTGTACGAAAAACTCCCTGCTAAATAATGTTAGCCCTAACTTGTATTGTGCCGGCGGGAGTAGCCGAACCAACGCTTTTTCCTATTATTGCAATATGAACAAATTCGCCCTGATTGGTGCGGCTGGCTATATTGCCCCGCGCCACTTAAAAGCCATCAAAGATACCGGAAGCCAATTGCTGGCTGCTTATGACCCCTTTGACAGTGTGGGTGTTATGGACAGCTATTTCCCCGATGCCGCGTTTTTTGTTGAGTTTGAAAGGTTCGACCGCCATATTGATAAGCTGAAACGCAAAGGCAACGGCGTTAATTATGTATCGGTTTGCTCGCCCAATTACCTGCACGACTCGCACATCCGGTTTGGCCTTAGGAACGGGGCTGATGTGATTTGCGAAAAACCGCTGGTGCTTAATCCATGGAATGCGGAGGCACTGATAGAACTGGAAAAAGAAACCAGCCATAAAATAAACACCATTCTTCAGTTGCGCCTGCACCCCAATGTACTTAAACTGAAAGAGAAGATTGATAACAGCAAAGAGGATAAAATTTACGATTTCGACCTTACTTACATTACTTCACGGGGTAGCTGGTATTACACCAGCTGGAAGGGAGAAACGGCTAAATCAGGCGGTATTGCCACCAATATAGGTATTCACTTTTTTGATATGCTGCACTGGCTTTTTGGCGATGTAAAAAGCAATGTGGTCCACATTCACACACACGACCGTGCCGCCGGTTACCTTGAATTTGCCAAAGCACGCGTAAGGTGGTTTTTAAGCATTGATGCAGATACGCTGCCCGAAGCTGCAAAGAAAAAGGGCATGCGCACCTATCGTTCTATGACCCTTGAAGGGGAAGAAATAGAGTTCAGCGATGGCTTTACTGATTTGCATACCCGCAGTTATGAAGAAATATTAAAAGGCAAGGGCTTTGGCGTTCAGGATGCCCTCCCCAGCATCCGCATTGCGCATGATATAAGGCACCAAACCCCGGTAGGTTTAACCTCAGATTATCACCCCTTTGCAAAATTAAAAGCAACCGGCCATCCGTTTGCAAAAGACTAATTTGTAGTCGCTGATTTTGAATCTTGTTTCTAACATCTGACTTATGTGCGGCATTGCAGGCTTTTATTCTAACACCAGGTTTTTCAGCGAAGCTGATTTGCAGCAAATGACCAATGCTATGCAGCATCGCGGCCCTGATGCCGCCGGATTCTATCTGAATGCAGGTAAAACCTGCGGTTTAGGGCACAGAAGGTTAAGTATTATTGACCTTAGTGCAGCAGCAAACCAACCCATGTACTCGCAAAGTGGCCGGTATGTAATGGTATTTAATGGCGAGGTCTATAATTTTCAGGAAATACAGGCGCAGCTGAATATTAATCCCCGTACTACCAGCGATACAGAAATTATACTTGAAGCGTTTGAGAGAAAAGGGGTGGAGTTTGTTCAATTGCTCAATGGCATGTTCGCCATTGCTATCTACGATATTAAGGAGCACGCCGTTTATCTTTTCCGTGACAGGTTGGGCGTAAAGCCCATTTATTATTACAATGAAGGCGGTAACTTTGCTTTTGGTTCGGAGATAAAATCTTTACTACAACCGGTGCAGGTAAAAAGCAGTTTAAGTGTTTACAAACCTGCGGTGCGCACGTTTTTATATGCCGGTTACATACCTGAGCCACATACTATTTATCAGCAGGTAAACCGGTTGCCGGCAGGCAGCTACGCGGTAATTAAAAACGACAGTACTACTATAACCAGTTACTGGAAACCGGAAGAAAAATTAAAGCCACAAGTGGCCGGCAATTTTGATTCAGCCAAAAAAGAATTAAAAGAGTTACTTACCACATCCGTGCGTTACCGGATGATAAGCGATGTGCCTTTTGGCACCTTTTTAAGCGGGGGTATTGATTCAAGCGCAGTTACTGCTATTGCACAAAGTATATCAAGCCAGCCGGTAAAAACCTTTTCCATTGGCTTTAAAGAAGCAAAGTTTAACGAATCGGAATATGCGCGCAAGGTTTCAGAGCACCTGGGCACGCAACACCACGAGTTTATTGTTACTGAAAACGATGCACTGGAGCTGATTGATAAAATGATGGTGGCTTACGATGAGCCTTATGCTGATTCGTCGGCCATACCTACTATGCTGGTATCCAAACTGGCCCGCAAATATGTAACCATGACCCTAACGGGTGATGGGGGAGATGAGCTTTTTATGGGTTATGGTGCATATGACTGGGCGAACAGATTAAGCAACCCGTTTGTGCAAACCTTGCGCAAACCAATTGCCATGGCTTTATCGCAAATGGGCAATACTTACAAACGTGGTGCAGGCGTCTTTAACTTTAAAAGCAGGCAACGCATTAAAAGCCACATTTTTTCGCAGGAGCAATACTTTTTTAGTGAGGATGAACTGGATGAAATTGTGAAGCCTGATTATGGTGCTGAGATTTTATTTGATGAGAACTTCGGCAAACTGAACCGTAAACTTTCCGCCGCCGAAGAGCAGGCCTTATACGATGTAAAGTATTATTTAAAAGACGACCTGCTTGTGAAGGTAGATATTGCCACCATGCAGTTTTCGCTGGAAGCCCGGTCGCCGTTTTTGGATTATCGCATAGTGGAGTTCGCGTTGAATTTATCTGAAGAACTGAAAAAGAAGGAACGCGTAGGTAAATACTTATTAAAAGAAGTGCTGTACGATTACGTACCGCGTCAGTTTTTCGAAAGGCCTAAATGGGGTTTTTCTATCCCCTTGTACAAGTGGTTGAAAACCGACCTGCACTATCTGATAGATAAATACCTGGATGAGCAGTTGCTTATTAAATATGGCGTTGTCCATCCGCAAAAGGTAAAACAACTTCTTTCGCGCTTTGAGAAGGGTGAGGATTTTCTGTACAACCGGATTTGGGTGCTGATATTGCTTCATAAATGGATGAATGACCATGCGGCCAACTGAAACCCAAACTAACGTCCTATATCTGTCGTATGATGGCATGACTGACCCATTGGGCCAAAGCCAGGTAATCCCTTATTTGCAGGGCTTATCAAAAGCAGGGTACTCATTTACACTTATCAGTTTTGAGAAAGAAGGACGTTTTGAAAAAAACCGCGATACCATTGCTGTATTGTTAAAAGAAAGCAATATAGATTGGGTGCCCCTGCCTTATACCAAAAAGCCACCTGTGCTTTCCACCATCTGGGACCTGAGGCAAATGAAAAAAACTGCATTAGCCCTTCACCGTAAAAAGCAGTTTAAAATCATACACTGCCGCAGTTACATTTCGGCTATGGTGGGCATGGATATGCAAAAGCAATTTGGTGTTAAATTCATTTTTGACATGCGCGGTTTTTATGCTGATGAGCGGGTAGAGGGCGGCATCTGGAATTTATCGAACCCCTTGTTTAAGCAGGTATACAATTTCTTTAAGCGCAAAGAACAACAGTATCTTTCAACTGCTGATTATACCATCAGCCTCACTAAAAAAGGCAGGGATATTATTCACAGCTGGAAGAATATTAAAAACCAACCTATTCCCATACAGGTGATTCCCTGCTGTGCCGACCTTGATTTGTTTTCGGAAAAGAGTATTGATACCGGTTTATTGCAACAGTTGCGGCAGCAATTTAATTTAACCGGAAATGAGTTTGTATTAAACTACCTGGGCAGCGTAGGTACCTGGTATATGCTGGACGAAATGCTGGACTTTTTTAAATGCCTGCTTACGATTAAACCAAATGCCCGGTTCCTGTTTATTACCGGCGAACCTGCCAGCGACATTCTTACCAAAGCAAAGATTAAAGGAATACCTGAGGCTTTGTTTATTATTACCCCGGCACCCCATAAACAGGTGCCCACCTATCTGGCATTATCGCAGTGTTCTATATTTTTTATCAAACCGGTTTTCTCCAAATCAGCCAGCAGCCCTACCAAGCAGGGCGAAATTATGGGCATGGGGATGCCTCATATTTGTAACGCAGGTGTAGGAGACGTGGATTATATTATTGACGACAAATCCGGTGTGCTTATTCAAACACTCAATACTGCCGAATATGAAAAGGCCATTCAAAAAATGCTGAATACATCATTCGATAAAGATTATATCCGGCTGCGCTCGCAACAGGTTTATTCCCTGGCTGCGGGGGTTGAAAATTACCTTGGGGTATATAAGAGAATCCAAGGTTGATGACACTTTACTTAGCAAAAGCATAGCCTGAGTGTTTGGCGCTGGTTGTGCTTTGCAAAAACCGTACGATATATTAATCATACTTAAACCAGCGTTGGAAAAATTCCCGGCTTTTAGGGCCTATTACTGTTTGTAAGCTATAATATTGAAGTAAGGTAAAAGGTTAAAGTCGTAATATCCCCCACAAATTATGCCTTTTGCAGGCCTGTTTATGGAACATTTCCTTAAAATGCCCGTAATGGTATAGACTGTTATTTACAATGCACGCCTTTTGTGATAAAAGGGAAGGATTGACTTAATAAAGGCGTA
This sequence comes from uncultured Bacteroidota bacterium, assembly GCA_903889265.1. Classification (GTDB taxonomy): domain Bacteria; phylum Bacteroidota; class Bacteroidia; order Chitinophagales; family LD1; genus Bog-950. The sequence goes on along the minus strand of CAISWS010000066.1, from coordinate 49,019 downwards.
ATTTTAATATTAAAGTGGTTTTTAGTAAATTGGATGAGTTATAAATACAAAAGGGTGCTAAAGAGTTTAAGAAGAAAGTTGTTTTTTGGAGCATTTTTAATGTTGACCGTCTGCAATTTATTTGCGCAGTCGCCATTATCGGGTATACCGGGTTTAACTTTGTGGTTGAGAGCAGATGTAGGTGTGGTAACAAACGGTCCGGGCGATTCGGTGACCACCTGGCACGACCAGAGTGGAAATGGCTATGATGCTACAGGTGCAGTGGGTAGCAAACCTACCGTTAACAGTAATTCACTCAATGGACTACCAGCGATTAAATTTAATACCACAAATCTTTCTTTTTTAAGCGGCCCGCAAATTACGCAGTTTAACAATAACGGAAGCATTTGCGGGCTTTATGCCTTCATCATTTGTAAAGCTGATGGAAATAGCTCTGGAAACCACGGGGGTATATTTACGATAGGAAGTTTAAACGGGTTGGGTAACGTACCGGGATGGTGGTTTGAAAGACTTTCATTTTTGGGTGCGCTTTATCTGAATAATAATGCCGCAAACCCAGCAACAGCATATTTATCTAATTCATCTGGTATGGGTGGCACAGGCACTTCTACTTATAAGATGTTCGAAGTAAGAAAAATTGAAGGCCAAAGCACTGCAATTGATGTTAATACTTCCACCGTTACCTCAACAACAACTGCGGGACTGAGCGGCTCGGATCAGGCAATTGTTAACGGCACATTCACAAATGGCACATATAACATCGGACTTTCTCCCGGCTATGCTTCTCCGGATGGTTACTTTAATGGCGAAATAGCCGAAATCATTCTTTTTGATACTTGCTTAAACGGAGCCCAAATTGCACAGGTAGAAAGCTATCTGGGAACCAAATATTCGCCCACTGTGCATATTGGCCCGCGCGATACCACTATTACCCATGGGCTTTGCGCATTGCCTTTAACAGCGCCAACGGGTTTTGTTTCTTATACATGGAGTACGGGGGCAACAACAAATTCAATTTCAGTAAGCACATCGGGCACCTATTCGGTAATCATTAAAGATGCTTTTGGTGCCTACCAATACGATACTACTACCGTTACTTTCCCCACACTCTCGTTAAATCCAACAGCAACAGTATGCGTGGGCGATAGCCTTGAATTAGTTCCCAATGTGCCATCATTTAGTAATTATACTTTTAAATGGAACCCTGGTAATCAAACCACTGACTCTATTAAAGTAGGAGTTGCCGGCACTTATAAAGTTGTAGTAACGGACGCATTAAATACCAGCTGCTCGGTAACAACAAACGCTGAAGTGGTATCGGTGGATAATTTTAAAAGCACGGTATCGTTAGGCTCTGCTACCACGCTTTGTTCGGGTAATAGATTAAGCCTTGTAACACCGGTTGAACCCTGGAACCAGTTACATTTTTTATGGTCGACCGGCAGTGTTGACAGCCTGATATGGGTAAACACTCCGGCCGCATATTCAGTTACGGTTACTGATGCTATAGGTTGCAGCGGCAGCGCCAGCGTAACCGTAACTATAGCAGGCACGGCTCCGCATGTAAACTTTACCACCACCCCGGTTTGCCAGGGCCTGCCTTATAGCCCCTATAACAATTCCGATAGTGTAAACGTAAAGTATGCCTGGGCATTTGGCGATGGCGGCACGGGAACCGGCCGTTTTGCATCTCATAATTATCTGGCAGCCGACACTTTCCTGGTAAAATTAACGGTTACCGACACCATCCATGGCTGTGTTAATGATTCCATAATTCCCCTGGTTGTTAATGCGTTGCCAACTGCCGCGTACCAAAGCAGCATAGCCTGCGATGCCATTACTTTTACTTTTGATAACCTAAGTGCTCCTGCGCCCGGGCAAACCATAAGTAGTTATTACTGGCAGTTTGATAATACGGCTACTGACACCTCATCTTCTATTAATCCTTCTTTCACCTATGGCTCGGTTGATACCTTTCATGTTAGACTCACCATTACACAGGCAAACGGCTGTATGGCTATTGACAGTGTTGATAGTATTATAGTGCAGCTGCCATCCAATGTGCCCTCTGCACCGGTGCTTCAGTTCCCGGCAAGTGGCTCCATTTCAGCCGATACGGTAGTTACTTTTAAATGGGCATCATCTGCAGGTGCTTTGTATTACGACCTCTTTGTGTCGACTGACCCCTCTTTTCCAATAACCGACAGCAGTTATTATAATATCTATACCAACCAGAAAAAAGTAACCCTGGCCAGCAATCAAACCTATTACTGGAAGGTAAGTGCTGTTAATCCCTGCGGCGTACCCAATTCATCAGTTGGCTTTGACACGGTATATATAATGTCACCAGCTAATATTGCGGGCGGCAATATTGCATTTTGGTTAAGGGCTGATATGGGCGTTGTTGCCAGCGGGGGTAATGTAATTAAATGGATGGACCAAAGCCCCAGCAATGACAGTGCCACTGCTGCCGGTGCTGCAGAGCCTACGTTTATAAACCAGGTTCCTTTACTCAATTATATGCCCTCAATTAAGTTTGGCAACAATAATGTAATGACGGGGAACCCTATAGCCGGGCTGGGGCCGAATGGCAGCACTGACCAAAATTCACTTAGCATATTTATTGTTGCCAGAGCCGATGGGCCGTTACCGAGCGGCGAACCGGGTGGTATATTTACTATAGGGGGACTAAACAGCGGCTTGTGGATTGAAAGAGGCGCAGGTTTTGCTATAATTAATAATTATGAAAATAACAGTGCCTTAAATCACGGGTCAAATCCGCCAATATTGAACGATCAGGCTGCGATGCCGGCAGGTGCGGCATGTCCGTACCACCTTTATGGTGTAGTGAAAAGTTACGGTTCTTTTGCACGGATTGATACCAATGGAGTTTACGATACCGTAAATTACAACTATAATACCATCAACTTTTTTTACGACAGTGCTTTCAGCCTGGGCCATCCGGCGGGCCTTGATCCTTACAGCGGCAATGTGCCTTACGGTTACCTGAACGGTGAAATTGCGGAAGTTATTATTTTTAATACTTTGCTTAATCCGGCAGAGCAGGCACAGGTAAATCAATATCTGTTCAACAAGTATGCCCCACCGGTAAACCTGGGGCCTGATATAGTGCAAAATTACAGCCTTTGCCCGGTTACCCTGCGCACCGGCAACCGGTTCGTTTCATACCTGTGGAGTACCGGTGCAACTTCTGATACTTTAAATGTTACGCAGGGCGGCACTTATTGGGTAAGTGCGGTTGATGTATTTAATCATACCAGTTTTGATAGTATACACGTTACATTGCCTTACCGGGGCAGTAACCCGGATACTTTATTTGTTTGCCACGGCGATACCGGGCAAATGGTGCAGCTTATTAACCAGCCCACATCCTATACTTACAACTGGTATTACAGTGCCACCGCGGGCGGCACTTACGCCAACCTGAATATCAATTCAAATGTTATACATCCTTATAAGGCCGGTTACTATTATACCAAAATCAGCGATGCCTCCAGTTGTTCTATCATCACCCCCAAAATACCTTTAATAATAGATACCTTCTATAATGTGCAGGTGGTGCCCGCTTATGATACGATTTGCAAATTTGGCACCCTTATTATTAATACGGTGCCTTATGTTATTGATTCGTTTTTATGGAGCCCTATGGCCTTCCCTATGGATACCATGTCGGCACCAACTATTGACAGTGCAGGATTGTATTATCTGTATACTGTTGACAATAAAGGCTGCCGCAATTTAGATTCGGCTTATGTAACCACACATGCCCAGGCACCGGTAACCAACTTTACAATACCTAACCTATGCCTCAGCAACGCTACTTATTTTCAGGATTTATCGGTTGCTGCGGCTAATGATAATATCAATTCGTACAACTGGAGTTACGGCGGTGGCATTCCATCAACGGATACCACCGTTAACGGGCAAACCTCGTACCGGTTAGATTATGGTTATGGAAACTATACGGTTACCTTAAAAATTACCACTGATTCGGGCTGCATAGGTATCAAAACACAGCATATTACTATTCTGCCATCGCCTAATGTAGGATATATCGATTCGGCCAATAACAGTTTATATCCTTATATTTTGTGTGCGGGCAGCAGTTCATCTGCGCAGTTTACCGATACCAGCCAGGCTGAAGGCGGCTCGGCAATTACAGAGCGTATCTGGAAATTTAATGGCGCGGTAAATCCTGATTCGGCTGCAACCATTCAGTATAGTTTTCCGCAACAGGGTATTTATACGGTTACGTTAGAGGTTGTGAATGCATTGGGGTGCGCGGACTCTGTAACGGAACAAATAGATGTGAACCCACCATTTACGGCAGTGTTCAGCAACGAAAACCACTGCCTGGGCGACCCTACTACTTTCACCGACCTTACACAATCCTTATCTATAGTTTCAAGAGTATGGAAGTTCCGCGAAAACGGCGACGGGCCTTATGCTTACTCCCCAACCGCCCAGATAACTTATCAGCAGCCCGGGACATATGATGTGGAGCTGCAGGTTGAAAATGCTATAGGCTGTATTTCTACACTCAACCGGCAGGTTAAGATAGTTCAAAAGCCACTGGCCGATTTTACCAATTTGCCTGTTTGTGTAAATCAGGCGTATGCACCCATTGACAGCAGTTTTGCCTATGGTGATACCCTGGTGCAATGGAGCTGGAATATTGGAGGAAATATTAGTCATTTGCCATCGCCTTCTGTTGTATTCCACACCACGGGGCCGGAAAGTGTAAGCCTCACAGTTAAATCTTCCGAAGGCTGTGTTGATTCTGTTACCAAAACCTTTGACGTGGCACCGGTTCCAACCGCATTGTTTGTTTTTAACCCTTTATATGGCAGTGCGCCATTACAGGTAACTTTTAGCAACAGAAGTTCGGGAGCGACTAATTTTACCTGGTATTTTGGCGATGGCAATTCGGTTACTACCGATTCGCCCTATATCAACCCTCCGGCATACACGTATAACCAGAACGGCGATTATAATGTGGTACTTTACGCTTACAACAATTACGGATGTTTTGATTCGCTTTCGCGCCTGTTAACTGTTTTACCAACCACGCTTGATATTGCGGTTGAAAGAGTAGGCACCATCAGCGTTACGCAACCCGATGGAAGCCAGCTGGTAACCTTAACGGCACTGATAAGTAACGTGGGGACGCGCATTATTAACTCCGCCCAGCTTTATGCCTCGCTTGGAGGCACCGGCATTATGGAACAAAACTGGAGTGGTTACCTGCTTTCGGGCCAAACCATTTTAGATACCTTCCCGGCGCAATTTGTGGTGCCTGAAGGGGCGGGCAATACCTATGTTTGTGTTAGCGCCCGGGATGTAAACGGCGGCGAAGCTGAGGTTGACACCACCAATAATCAAAACTGTGCTTCGTTAACCGGTAATATGCAGCTGGCCGGGCCCATGCCAAATCCTGCAATTACCAATGCGCTGCTGGGTATAATTTTACCACAGGCTGGCAAAGTCTATATTTCTATTATAGACGAACTTGGCAAACCAGTGGTTCCCGAAGCATCTTTTAATCTGCCGGTTGGCCGCACCAATTATATTATTCCGGTAGCTCAGCTTCAAAGTGCCGAATACTATATTCGAGTGCGTTATAACGATGATACAGAGGTAAGAAGTTTTGTTGTAAGATAAAGCGAAAGGTGCGCAGGTGTTCATGTGTTCAAGTGCGCAGGTTTATGCGTATCATTGCACCCGTTTTACCTGAACACTTAAACACCTGAATACCTGAACACGGAATGAAACACATTGCAATTTTCGCCAGCGGCAACGGAAGCAATACCGAAGCTATTATCGGATATTTTAAGGGCCACCCATCAGTAAATGTTGCTTTGGTGGTTACCAATAATCCTGAGGCAGGAGTTATAAAAATTGCCCACAGCAACAAAATAATATCAGCTATTGTAAGCAAGAATGCACTGAACGACCCTGAAATACTGGGGCGCCTTATAGCTGCTTTAAATATTGACATGATAGTACTGGCAGGTTTTCTGCAATTGATTCCTGCATATCTGTTAGAGCGCTTTCCGCAACGCATTATTAATATACACCCGGCCCTATTACCCAAATACGGTGGTAAAGGCATGTATGGCATAAAAGTGCATGAGGCGGTATTAAGCCAAGGTGACGCTGAAACGGGCATTACCATCCATTTTGTAAACGAGAATTACGACGAGGGCGAAGTGATTTTACAAAAGGCCACAACCATAGATAAAAGCGATACGCCTGAAACAATAGCTCTTAAAGTGCAAGTATTGGAGCATGAGTGGTTTCCCCGAACCATTGAAAAGTTGCTTTTGTAATTATTTAACCCTGTATTCTCCGGCTGTTTTCTCTGCCAATGACAAGTATTGCACATAGTTGGTTTTCTATACAGGTTCACGCAAAGCGCGCGAAGAAAATACAACGCAAAGAACCGCAGAGTAAGGCAAATTAGCTTTGCGATGCGCTTTGCGGCCTTTGTGTGAAGGGCTGTTGTAATTTTTAAAACAGTTTCAGGCTCGTCCTTATTAATTACTCCATGCGAAAATGAAATCGGACATTTCCCCCGTAATCAACAGCCGTTTATAATATTCCGTTTTGCTTATTTGCTTGCGGGTATTTTTGCGCGCATTATTACAATCCTTCCATTATGAGCAAAAAAATTCAATCAGCCCTTATTTCCGTGTATTACAAAGATAAACTTGACCTGATTGTTAAGGAGTTAGACCGCCTGGGCGTTAAAATATATTCAACCGGTGGCACGCAAAGCTTTATTGAAGGCCTGGGCATTAAAGTAACGGCGGTTGAAGACCTTACCTCTTATCCGTCTATTTTAGGTGGGCGTGTAAAAACCCTTCATCCCAAAATTTTTGGCGGCATTTTAGGCAGACGCGATAACCCGACCGACCTGGCCGAAATGAAAAAATTTGAAATACCCGAAATTGACCTTGTAATAGTAGACCTGTATCCGTTTGAAGAAACCGTTAAAGCCGGCAAAAGCGAAGAAGAAATTATTGAGAAGATTGACATCGGTGGTATCTCCCTGATCCGCGCCGCGGCTAAAAATTTTAAGGACACAGTAATAGTATCATCACAAAGCGATTACGGCCATTTGCTTGAGTTAATACAAACCAAAAACGGCGTTTCGGATATTGAAGACCGCAAACGTTTTGCCGCCCGCGCCTTTATGACTTCATCGCATTACGATACTTTGATTTTTAACTACTTTAACCGCAGCTACAATTTCGAAGTATTTAAAAAGAGTGAACTAAACGGAAAAGTATTGCGCTACGGCGAAAACCCGCATCAGCGTGGCGTATTCTACGGCGACCTAAACGAGTTGTTTGATATTTTAAACGGCAAGGAGTTATCGTACAATAACCTGGTGGATGTAGATGCCGCCATTAACCTGGTGGCTGAATTTGAAGCGCCAACCGTGGCCATAATTAAACACACCAACAGTTGCGGACTTGCAAGCCGCGATAATATCAGTGAGGCCTACAAAGCTGCTTTTGCCTGTGATACTACCTCGGCATTTGGAGGTGTTATTGCAGCTAACAGAAAAATTGATGTGGCTACTGCCACTGAAATGAATACACTTTTTTTTGAAGTGCTGATTGCACCGGCTTACGACGATGATGCTTTGACGATTCTTAAATCAAAAAAGAACCGCATTATTATTCGGCAAAAGGCAAAAGCGCCGGTTACCAAAACTTTCAAAAACCTGCTGAATGGAGTGCTTGAACAGGATGCTGATACTAAAGCTGAAGGCAAAAGCGAATTTAAAGTGGTTACTAACGTAGCACCCACCGAACAGCAAATTGCAGACCTTACTTTTGCAGTAATAGCTGTTAAGCACCTCAAATCAAACGGCATTGCCCTGGTAAAAAACAAGCAATTGGCAGGCATGGGTTGCGGACAAACATCGCGTATTGACGCATTGCAGGGTGCCATTAAAAAAGCCAAAGAGTTCGGTTTTGATTTGCATGGCGCCGTTATGGCCAGCGATGCTTTTTTCCCTTTCCCTGATTGCGTGAATATCTCACACGAAGCAGGCATTGCAGCCATTTCCCAGCCAGGCGGAAGTATAAACGATAAGCTATCTATTGAGGCAGCCAATAACAACGGGCAAGCGATGGTAACTACCGGGGTAAGGCATTTCAGACATTAAAAATTACTTTTTAACCGATTCAGCAACAGGCTTCAACATAAACCTCAACGGCCCTAAAAACCTTGCGCTCCACGATTTTTCCGAGTGGTCATCTCCCGGAAAGTTCAGGGTTAACCAGTTTTTATGTGTATAGCCTTTGGCCTTCATTATCCTGTTAACTGCTACCTGATACGGTCGGTAAAGGCTATCCAGCGTTTTATCTCCATGGTCAAAATAAAATTTATGGTTTTGGCCATTGGGCAAATTGTTATTCAGGTAAGTGCAAAACGCCTGGCTGAAGGCAATAAAGTTTTGATGTTTAGTACTGCCTACCCAATGGGTTGACATACAAATAGCCCCGCCAAAAATATGCGGGTACTCGCAAACCGCGTATAATGAAATAAGCCCGCCCAAGCTTGAACCTGCAATAAAAGTGTGCGTGCTATCGGTGTAAGTAGAAAAAGTGCTGTCGATAAACGGCTTTAGCTCGCGCGTAATAAATAGCAGGTATTTATCTGCCAGTGGTGTTCCTTTCAGGTCATCGTTTATTACGGTATCTCTTAAAGCCTCTGGCAGAAGTGCCAGTACTTTTTGCGGAAAATATTCGGCATGCCGGTAGTCGCCGTTATTCCAGATGCCAACTACAATGCAATCTCTTATCCGCCCGCCCTGTAACATCTGCGTTGCTGTTTCTGCTACTTTCCAGCATTGGTGGTTCCAGGTGATGGTGCTGTCAAAAAGCATCTGGCCATCGTGCATGTAAAGCACATCGTACTTTTTAGCGGGGTCATAATTTTCGGGCAGCCACACATCAATGTTGCGTGGTTGAATGTACTGCGATTGGAATTTTTGAAAGCTGCGTATGGTGCCGTTATTCACATGTGGCGTTTGCGTCAGCGCTGACAAAGAAAAATTACACATCAGTAAAAGGAAGAGGTATTTCATAGCAGCATCAGGCAGCTAACTACTTTTTCTTCGCTTCTTTCTGCTGTTCCTGCTTAACTTCTGCTTTAATCTCCTTATCGGCAGATTCGTCACCGGCGTTCAGGCCTTCGTTGCCGGTATCCAAAATGAATTTCCAGCTATGGTTTTTATCTTTTTTCCAGACAGTGCAGTAAGTGCCTTCTTCTTTACCTATATTTTTAATAATAAGCTGATAGGTGCCATAGGTAAAACCAAGCTCGCCTGAACGGGCCACATCTGCCTTTACGGGTACCCAGGTAAGCGTGTATGCGGTATCAGGGTGTGCACTGAAACGACTGATTAAAGAATCTTTACCTGTTAACGGCATGCTATACGGCCTTAGCATGGTGGCATGTTCAGCTGCAAATGCAATAAAAGCGGCATTACGCCCTTTCTGTTCGCTAAGTTGGGAAAACGACAAGTCGGTTTGAAGCAAATCGTTACGCAATGAATCCATCCTTGCTTTCATCGCCTCATGAGACGGGGGAGGGGGCCCTTGCTGATTACAACTGCTGAACGTAACCACGGCAACAACCAATAATAAAACAGAATATTTCATAATACTGTATGTTTTGAATTAAAAGGATTTAAAAAACAACACTTGTCAACTTCCGTAGCGAAGTTATGAAATTAGAATAAAAAAGAAAGAATAGCAGGCCGCCTGTAACTTTTTTGCATTGTTTGTATAATGCAGCGGATAAAACAATTTTATCTGACCGAAAATAATGCTGGTGTAAAGAGTTTGTATATTTTTGGGAGTGCTATAGTATTATTGTGTAGTAGTTTTAAATAGCATGATAACATTTGTTATGGTAATTTTTTAACAAATGTGGTAATTGTCCGGGGCATTTGGCTCTGAATTTGTAATTTTAAATTGTAAATATCCTTTATGAAGAAATTATTGGGGACCACATTGATTTTACTTTTAACCGTGTTTGCGGGTTTTAGTCAGCAGGAGAATAACAGCAGCGATGATGTTTATTATAATGATGAAAACAACATACAACAGCAGCCAAATCCTCCGGCCCAGGACCAGCAGAATTACGATGATGAAAATGATGATAACTCTGGTGCTCCCACCTATCAAACATTCTACGATGGACTAAGCCCATACGGCAGTTGGGTTAATTACCCTGGCTACGGGTATTGCTGGGTTCCGAACGGAATGGATCCTAACTTTTCGCCTTACATGACCAATGGACACTGGGTTTACACCGATATGGGATGGACCTGGGTGTCAGATTTTGCATGGGGCTGGGGCCCTTTCCACTACGGAAGATGGTTTGAGGATCCTTATTATGGATGGATGTGGGCCCCTGGTTACGATTGGGCGCCGGCGTGGGTAATTTGGGGAGATTATGGTGGTTATTATGGCTGGGCATGCCTTGGCCCGCATGATATATTATCGCCGCATTTCAGGCCTGACCGCGATCATTGGCATTTTGTTGAACACCAATACATGGGCCGCCAGGATTTTGGCGATCATGTAAGGCGCAGCAGTGATTTAGGCCACGACTTTAATGATATAAACAACCATATCAATATAATCAGCCACGCCAATACTTATCATCAAAGCGTATTCTTCTCAGGCCCAAAGGCTGAGGAAGTTTCAAAATACAGTGGCCAGGAAGTTCATGCGATGCATATTAATAACGTGAGCGACCCTAAGCAAACTAAAGTAGATGGAGGTAACGTTAATATTTATCGCCCTGGTATTGTGCGTACCAACAACCAACATGCTGCGCCGGCTAAAGTCAATAACATTCAGGACCTGCACCAAACAAACAGACCTAATGAAGGACAACAGCCCGACAGACAAAGACCCAACAATCCGGTAACACCAGCAAGGCAGCAGCCAGCGCAACAATGGACACCGCCAAGACAAAGTGTGCCACAGCAACAAAGGCAATACAGTCCTCCGGCACAACAACCGCAAAGAAGTTACGTTCCCTCATCGCAGCCAGCGCAGCATTTCTCTGCACCGGCCCAGCACTTTTCAGCGCCTATGGGCGGTGGATCGCACGGCGGTGGTGGAAGACGATAGAAGATTATTTACCTTGTAATAGAAAGGGCGCACTCCGGTTGTGCCCTTTTTTTATTCAACATCGGGCCTTTTCGGCACAAGTGGTTTCTGCCTGCCTTTCTTACAGTGCAGATTTATATCTTTATGATTAAGGTTGTATAAACAAAACCTGCTGTAATTGACCCTCAAATTTTTTATATGCGTATTTACCTGGTTTCGCTTCTTTTTCTTTTACAATATGGGTTGCAGGCACAAACAGCTGATAGCGTAAAAATTGCAGGAAAGGTGGAGCCTGATAGCGGCGTAACCTGGGTACCCGATAAGGCAGATATGCGCCTGGTGCCTTATCATGAAGGAGAGAATATTTACCTTACCCATGTAAACACAGATGGCACTTTTAGCCTTAGTGTAGCAGTTAATAATACCGGCCTTTATGATCTGAAATATAAAGGCTATAAAGTGAGTTTATTACTTACCCCCACCGAACCAATTTGCCAGGTGATAATTAAAACGGATGCAAAACAGGAGGTGCACCTGATGAAAATAAGCGGTAGCCGTGAAAATGATGCCTACCGCATATTTAAGCGCGAAAGTGTAGCTTTCAGAGACCTGATGCGGGACATTAAAACGGAATGTGCAACGAACGAAAAAAATTGTGCGGTCAAATTCAAAAAGCAAATGGCTCAGCAAAACGAACTGATGGAATATTTAAAAATGGGCTACAAAGGCACATATACCGCCAATGTATTAGCCGGGTTGGGAGAAATGCCCGATATAACAGTTAGCGCCCCGGTTTTAGCACAAATGCAGGCAGGATTTTTTGAGGCTGCAAACCTTGCCGACACTTTACTTTACCGCACACCCGATCTCAATAATAAAATATCAGCTTACCTGGATTTTGTGGCGGATACATCAGCCTCCGCCCGGATTCAGTTTATAGAGCAATTAATGAACAGGGTAAAAGGTAAAAAAGAAGCTCAAAAAGGCTTGCTTACTGCGCTTTTCAATAACTTTTTAGATGATTACCGAGAACCGTATATTCAAAGCCTGGTGCAATGGGCCAACAGCCAGGCAGCATTAAGTAATGACCAGCCTGTTTTAGCCGCTAAAATAAAGCTGGTGGCTAATTTATTGCCGGGGCTACCCGCACCTGATGTAACCGGCGAGAACTTGAACCAACAAACACAAAACCTGTTAGCCACAGCAAAAAGTAATCGGTTAACGGCACTCATTTTCTGGGAGTCTGACTGCCCGCATTGCCGCAAGGCTATGCCCGATTTTATCAGGCTATATCAGCAATATCATGCCAAGGGGTTAGAAGTATTTGCCGTTTCATTAGATAGTAATAAGGACAAATGGAAACAGTTTATAGCCAAAAACCAGCTGCCCTGGACCAACATTGTATTACCAGATAACAGCAGCGCCCATGCTGATTACTTTATTCAATATACCCCTACAGTTGTGTTAATTGATAATAAGGGCTATATCATAAAACGCTTTATGAGCGTTGATGATTTAGGCAAGAATATTGCAGCTGTTTTAAGATAACAGGATGTTAGACCCATTAAAAATGTAATTTCTGACTCCAGTTCCTGACCGTCTTGTTTCCCTTAATCGTTAATTAACACCATTTATCTAAAAAAATGAGCCTGCGCGGCACATTAACAATAACTTTGTAATAGTTGCATAAACCCGGGTGCTTAAATCAGGTCTAACAACACATGGTGTTCAATAATAAAATCAGTTGATTATGAAAAAGATAGTTTTTTTTAGTTCTGTGATATTGGTTGCAGCGGTTCTGCTCATCGCTTCGTGTAAGAAGGACGACTACAGGAATCATAGCCAGAATACCCCGGAGTACAACCTTACCTTCTGGATGGCGGTTAATTGCAGCCCCAATCCGATAACGGTTAAAGTTGATAGCCAAACTGCTGTTATGACCGAGTACTTTCCGAATACAGCACCGGGCTGTGGCGCTACGGGATGCGCAAACTTTAACCTGCCAGCAGGAACGTACACTTATACAGCAACCAACGGCGATACAAGCTGGACGGGCAGTGTTACAATAGCTCAGGGAACCTGTACTTATCAGCAGTTATTTTGTACTACGGGCAATGTTACCTTCTGGGTTGATTCGGCTGCTAACTATACGAACGTAACCCTGAATGGCGGCTCTGCTCATATTACAGCTGCGTTTCCGACCACCACCCCAAGCTGCGGTACAACGGGCTGCGCCAACTTTACCCTGCATATTGGTACCTATACCTATACTGCAATTACCTCGTCTAATATCGGATATACGGGGACTGTTATTGTGGGCAACGACAGCTGTTCGCTGGTAAGATTATATTAAAGACTTTTTGAAACGAATTTGCTTAAAGGAAAGAGAGGGCCAATTGTCCTCTCTTTCCTTTTCGGCCAACACCGGGCCGGACAAATCTGCTTGCGCAATCAAATATTGATTGTGTAAGAGTTTTTCATTTAATTTTCATTGGTGAATTTGCTTATGGATACCCCGATCGTTCTCTTTGATTGTGTAATTTTTTGACGATTCAGGTTACATCGGCGCGCATTCATTGCGTTCCTTTGTGCTGTCAAAGAACTATAAAAACAAAAAACTATGAAAAAGCAACACTTTATAAGAACCAGCATCCTGCTGCTGTTCTTCTTTGCCTTTGCAAACACACAGGCAGCAGGGACAACCGTTGTAAGCACAAGCGGCACTTGTGCGGGCAACGATGGCGGGGTTACAATTTCGGTAACCCCCAACAACTACGGGCCATACGGATATTTTATTTACGGTAACGGAGTAAACCAGGGCGACTCGGACTTATCAGGCCCGGGCGTATTTAGTGGCCTGGCCAATGGCGTTTACCAGTATTATGTGTATACCGACAGTGGTTATCTATCGGGTACCTTTACAATAGCGCCGGTAGTAAGCATGTCAATTACCACTACTCAACCTGTTTGCCCCAGCGGAACTACAGGTAGCGCCGTAGCCAACGTTACGGGAGGTGCGGGGCCTTACTCCTATTTATGGAGCAATGGGGCTACAACTCAATCTTTAATCAATGCAGCACAGGGAGTATATTCCGTAACCGCTACTGACCATAACGGATGTGCTGCAAAGGCAGCCGACACAGTGCAGCTTACTTCTTCCGTTCAGGTTTCATTGGTACATACCGGCGCGGTCTGTGCCGGAGGCCTGGCTGCCAGTGTTTCGGGTGGGGTTACGCCATATACTTATGTGTGGGATAACAATGCTACTACTTCATCCATAACCGGCTTAACAAACGGGACCCAATACACAGTATTAGTAACTGACGCCCAAGGTTGCATTGGTACTGCCTCTGTCGTGGTATCAAATACCAGCCTGATATTTGATACTTTGAATACCCGGATAATTGAACCCGGTTGCGGTTCAAATGGCAGTATCTCGCTGGCTATGGCTTCAGGTACGGCACCGTTCTCTTATAGTTGGTCTAACGGGGCTACAACACCCAATATTACAGGGTTATCGCAAAGCTCATACTACTATGTTACCGTAACAGACGCAAATGGCTGCACGGGACAGAGCTACTATTATTTATACGGCAATTCTCTTACCATTCAAAGTGGCCGCAACAATCCGGGTTGCGGATCAGCTACGGGTTCTATTTACATTTATACTTCCGGCGGTACGGCACCATACACTTTTACCTGGAGCAATAGCAGCAGTAACCATACCGATGCTGATTCAAACTTAACGGCCGGTAATTATTTCTTTACTGTAAGCGATGGCGCAGGCTGTACCTTAGCTGATTCAGTTCAACTTATACCACAGGGTAATTTTAGTGCCCAGGTAACCGTAACCCCCATCCAATGCCCCTCTACCACCGGAGGAAGCATGACGGTAACGGAAACAGGCTCAGGAGTGGCACCATACAGCTATCTATGGAGTAACGGTGCTACCACCCAAACACTTAGTAATTTACCTGAGGGTTCTTATTTTTCAGTAACTGTTGCAGATGCCAATGGCTGTGAAACAATTGAATATTCGGATTCCGTAACCAGCACTGCACCATTTAGTATTGCATTAAACGCTACAGCGTGCAGCAATACTGTTACAGCCAACGTTACCGGCAGTTCCGGTCCCTATAATTATTTATGGAGTACGGGCCAAACAACAACAGCGATAACCTTTGTACAATACGGCACCTATTACCTTACGGTAACCGACGCACACGGATGTGCAGCTTATCAAACCTTTTATAATTATACATCGGGTATACAATTAGATTCTTTCAATTCCGTGGTAAACCCAGGCTGCGCCGGACAGGGCGGAATTAAAGCAAATCCGCTAAACGGTGTAGCGCCTTATACCTATCTATGGTCTAACGGGGCTACAACGGACTCTATCGGCAGCCTGAACAGCGGCAGCTACCAGGTTACGGTTACCGATGCTAATGGTTGCACAGGCGTAGGTTATTACTATCTGAACCAAACAACCATTTGGGCAAACATCAATTACATCAATCCTGATTGTGGAGCATCAAACGGGTCCATTGTGCTTAGTCCGAACAATGGCACGGCGCCTTATAGTTACGCCTGGAGCAACAGTGGTACAAACACCACAAACACAGCAAACAACCTCTCAGCGGGTACTTATGCTTTTACGCTTACCGATGCCAGTGGCTGCACTTATACCAACTCCCAGTTATTAATTTCACAGGGAAGTTATATCGTATCTGTTTCTTCAACGCCAACTTCCTGTGACCCCAACACGCCAACTGGTGCGGTAAATGTTACGGTTAGCAATGGTGGTACCGCGCCGTTTGTTTTCACCTGGCAAGGATATACCAGCAACGGAAGCTATTTTGATACTGCGACCAGTTCAGGGATTACAGGCCTGGCTTATAACACCTACATTAACCTGCAAAGCGTGGTAGATGCCAATGGGTGTGCTGATAGCATTATAACATTTGCCGGATCTGATACTGCTGCGGTTACCATAACTTATGCAGCCTCATGCTACGATGACATTACCGGGTATGCATACTCCGATTTAAACGGCAACTGCATTAAAGACGCAGGAGAACCGGGTAACCCGGGGATTAACATACAAGCTTATGGCAATGGTAACTATTACTATGCAACTACCGACTCGAACGGATATTATGATATACAGGTATTGCCGGGCACTTACAGCGTTACGGCATATACCTGGTCCGGTGGTTCATGCAATTCCAGCTCGTGCGTTACTTCGTATACCCCAACATTGACGGGCACCGGTTCTGTTTCCTCCGGTAATAATTTTGGCTTCAATAACGGAGCGGCTTTCGACCTGGTAGTACACACCGGTTATTTGCCATCATCACCCGGCAGCACCAAAGAATATTGGGTTTATTATTACAACCAGGGCAGTGCTCCGGTTAACAACGCAGTGCTTACTTTTGTGCACGACCCTAATCTTAGCCTCATATCAACAAATCCGGCTTACAGCAGTTACGATGCAGCCACACAAACTATTACCTGGAACCTGGGTACCGTGCCTGTATCTAACTGGATAAACTGGAGCCAGGAGGTTACCATGGAATTTAATGTTCCTTCCAACCTGCCACTGGGAACCCTGCTAACATCTTATGATTCAATTGCCCCAACTACCGGTGATTGCAATCCATCCAACAACGTTCAATCCCTATCTGACGTGGTTTCCGGTTCGCACGACCCTAATTCGAAAGAGGTGTCGCCTTCCGGTAGCATTACGCCGGAAGACACTGTTTTGAACTACACTATACGTTTCCAAAACACCGGTAATGCACCGGCACATAAGATTGTAATTAAGGATACCTTATCGCCGTTGGTTAACCCTGCCAGCCTGGAAGTTGGTGCTTCGAATTTTCCATATACCTGGAAGCTAACAGGTAATGGTGTAATAACCTTTACTTTTGATCCTATAAATTTACCTGATAGCGCGCAAAGTGCCGACTCAAGTATTGGCTTTGTAAATTATTCCGTAAAAACCAGAAGTGGCAATCCTTATGGCTCGCAAATTAAAAATACAGCCTCGGTTTATTTTGATTTGAACCCTGCCGTAGTAACCAATACCACGATAAGTACATTAACCGTATCAACCTTAGGCTTTAAAAATATTAATGCCGGCGATATGAGTGTAAATGTAAGCCCTAACCCTGTACATGATAAATCATTGTTCAGCATTGCAGGGGCCACCGGTGAGGTAGCATTTGAAATTAATGATGTGGCCGGCCAGAAGATATTTGAAAAAACTACCACATCATCTGAAGTTGTTTTTGACAGCGGGACTTTTGCCCCCGGCATATATATTTATACTGCCCATGATACCAAAGGCAATACCTGCACCGGAAAAATTGTTATTGCCCATTAGTAACCCCTGCCTTTATTTTAAACGCCCTGCTATGGAAAGATAGCGGGGCGTTTTTGTGTGCGGCTCAAAACTATTTTGCTAAAATATTAACAAATGACCTTATGCTGATTACACTTTAATCTGATTGGTTAGTCACATAGAATATAAAATCAATTGTATGAAAAGGCATTCTGGGTTTTTACTGTTTGCGCGATATCGTTTTCAAATGCTTTTGGGCAAGACGATAATTACTACGATAAGGATGGTCAAAGCGTTCCGCCCGCTGGCTACAACCAAAGCAACAATGGAGAACCCGCCAACGAAAGCACCGTTAACGATAACGGAGATGATTACGCCAATTACAATAACTTCCGCAGCGAGTTGAGCCCTTACGGAAACTGGATTAATTATCCGGGCTATGGTAATGTTTGGGTGCCTAACCAGGTGCCTTCTGATTTCTCTCCTTACGCAACTGCTGGCCACTGGGTTTATAGCACTTATGGCTGGAGTTGGGTATCGGATTATGCGTGGGGTGGAATTCCTTTCCATTATGGCCGCTGGTTCAGGGATAATGCTTACGGCTGGATGTGGATGCCCGGTTATCAATGGGCCTCCGCGTGGGTTACCTGGGGCAATTACAATAACTACTATTGCTGGGCACCGCTGGCCCCCTTTATTGGATGTTCTGGTTACTACAGACCTAACCCATATTGCTGGAATTTTTGCGACCGTGCACACTTTTGCGATTTTCACTTAGGTCTTTACCGCGGTTTTTATGGCCGTGGAGACTACAGAGGTTTAGCTGCGCACATCAATATAATTGGTGAATCAAGAATGTATGGAGGCCATGCATATTTTGCCGGGCCAAGAGTAGGTGAGGTTGAACGTTCTGTTGGACATAGCATTACCCCATATCATGGAAACCATGCCAACCAAAACATGACTGCACATAATAACAGCGCCAGCCAATTCCATCAGCAGGCTAATGTGAACCAAAATCGTGGTCAGAATTTTTCTAATCATGCTAATGTGCCGGCCAACCATTTTGCCAATAACAACATGCAAAACCAGGCCAGGGCGCAACAGTTTAACAGGGGTAATTACAACAACAGCCGCTTTAATAACAGTACCCAATATCAACGAGTTAACCAGGGCGCTCAAAGGGCGGTGAATCAACAACAAAGCAGATTTTCAAACCAAAACCGCTTTGCACAAAGCCATAGCGCGCCGCAAAGAAACTTCCAACGCAGCCAGCCGGTGCAAAGGCAAAGCGAACGTAGTTTTGCTTCGGCACAGCGGCCTGCTTCACATGGCTATTCAAGGCCTGGTGGTAGTGCGCATGGTGGCAGAAGATAAATTTAAAAGCCCACCGGTTTAAACCGGTGGGCTTTTTTGTGTTGCAATGGCAAAATAAGCTTTGGGTGTTTTAGTTTAAAGGGCTATAGCCTCAGCTATTGAAGGGTTTGCCAGGACCCCGCCCTTGAGGGTGGGGCCCTGGCTTCTGTGCCATGTAAATCCAATCGCTATTGCGCCGTGGAACCCGCCTGGTCTTTGGCCTTCTGCTCCGCCTGTGCCTTTAACCGGTCCGCTTTCTTTTGTGCTTTTTCAGCGGCAAGCTGTTTGCGTTTATCCTGTTGCTGTTGAAATTTGGTTTCTCCATCCTGTTTGGCCTGGTTGGCTGCGTCTTTCAAACTCTGCTGTTCGGCGCTTGCGTTTTGTATAGCAGTATCGTTTTCATCAGCTACCTGGTGGACATTGGTTTCGGTTCCTTTGCCATGCATGCCAATTTTAAATTTGGTGCGCTTGCCTTTGGCCGTAGTATCGCTGCCTGCCGGGGCATCCATTACCATACTGTAATCAGAGGCCGAGCCATCGTCCAAACTCTGCGAGCCGTATACCATCAGGTTAATTTTGCCTACATGCATATTAAACGGCTCAACAAATAAATTGCCGTTAGCCACTTTGACGGTAGTAAAAAAGTCTTTCGATTTCAGCACTTTCAATTCGCTTATTTTAGTGCGTTCTGCAAGATTTTCAGTTGCTTTATTCGTTTTAAAATCCAGGTGATGAATATCTATTCTGCCATCCGCCACCATAGTTTTTAATCTTGGACTCATCTCTTTATCCAACTCGGTTTTAACACTAAGCACCGTTGAAAGCACACCGCGCACGGATTTTGCTATTGGTATTGATGCCAGCATTTTTTCAAATCCTGTAGCTGCCTTTTCAACGTCAATCATATCCAGGTTCATCTTCATATCAACCTGCGGGTTTTCAGTGTGCAAGGTGGTATAGTCGCCGTTCAGCGTTATGCCGCCATCAAATATTTTGCCGGTTAGGCCATTTAGGGTAAGGGTTTCGTTGCGTACAATTACCTCACCCTGCAGGCTGTCTAAAACAACATTAGTGTAATAGACCTTACCCGCAAAAGCATCAACGGTAAAGTCAATATTAGCAGGTACCTGTGCCGAGGCAGATGAGGGTTTTGGAGCGGCCTTTGCGTTACCCGCTGGCCTGGGTGCAGGAGCGGCTTTCTTTTCAGGAGTTATAGTTGTTTTTGCGTTGGGGTCGGCGGCTAAAAATTCGTTGAGGTCGAGCACGTTGGCCTGTAGTTTTAATTTGCCTTTTAACGTGGCTTTGGTAAACAGGTAATTCAGCAAATTATCCAATTCTCCGGTGGCGGTAAAATCGCTTTTACCAATTTGTGCCGAGAGGGCATCCAAGCTTACCAGCTCTGGTTTAAACGAAAGTTTAAGCGTGTTAATCTGTACCGCCTTAGGCAGGTCTTTGCTCACATACTTTACATTGCTCATTTCAATAGTTCCCTGGGCGTCAAAGTCCTGGTATTGTTGTTTTTCAATGGCGCTAAGTTTTCCTTTGGCGCTTACATCAACTGCCACATTACCGGTAAGTTCATCACCCTTTAACGGGTAATAGTTTTTTACACCACCCAGGTCAATTTTACCTGTTGCCGCTGCTTCAATTTCAGGGTCAAGTACCGGGCTGGTAATATGCAGGTGCATTTTAACCGGGTCACCGGCAAGTACTGCCTCCAGTTTATCTACATCAATTACAGTGTTATCAAGGCTGCCTCCGGGGTTCTTTGCATTTATATCAATGTTGATGCCGCTAATGCCTGCAGGCAATTCGGGGTACTGGAAGGTACCGTTAGCTACCTTTAGGCTTACACCAAATGCCGGATAACTTACCCCGTTGTATTTACCCTTTACATAACCAGCCAAAGCCAGGCTGCCAGTTGTTTTTACTTTTTTAAAATCCTCGCTATACACCGCCGGTATCAGCGAAATCAAATGCCGGAAATCGGGCTCATTTACTTTAAGCGTAAGGTCGCTGGTGATGTTTTTTGAGTTTGCCATCACTACATTACCATCAACACCCAGCGATAAATCATTTAACTGAATGTTGTTCTTTTTAAGTGTATATTTTCCCTTTGCCTGATCAATATCCATAGTAACATTTAAGGCCACCTTCACTTTATTCAGGTATGTAACTTTTCCTGCTTTTACGGTCACCTTTGCCGCTGTTCCTTTATTGGTAAGCTCAAATTCGTTTTTGGCCAGGTTACCTGAAAATTTATTGGTAAAATCGTCCAGCTCGGCATAGATGCCTGCTTCCTTGTCATCGTAAATGATATATGCATCTTTTATATAGAACTTCTTCAGGCCAATGCTATAGCCGGGGCCTTTGGTAGTGTCAACCGGTGCTTTCACGCTGTCAGGGCGCATAATATTATAGTTGGCGCTTCCATCTTTCAATACCCTTACATGCACGTATGGTTTGGTAATAATAATGGCGCTTACATCAATGTGCCTTCCATTCAATAATTTTATGGGATTAACACCTATTACCACCTCGCCTATCTCGGCCAGGGTGTCGCCTTTAAAAGGGGTATCGTTAACCACCACCAGATTTTTCATATAAACGCTGATGTTGGGAAAATCCTTAAATGCCGAAACGCCCATATCTGTCCAATCAACCTTTGCCGTTAGCTGCTGGTTTATTTCCTGCCGGGCAATCTGCATCAGCTTATCTTTAAATATCAGCGGCACCAATGCCAGTATGCCAATAAAAAACATAAGAAAAACCAGCAACCCGATAAATATTTTCCTCAACATATCTTATAAATTTACTTGGGTCAATATTAGGGAAAATGAGGCAGAAACCGGATTTCTTTGATGTGAAAGCGCTTTACATAACCCGGAGATAAATTTTTTTACCTTTAACCATCTGTAAAATCACCTAACACTAACTTCTTTATGCCACGTTTTATAACGCTAATAATTGCTGTGTTTTTTACCTGCCTGCTTTATGGGCAGAATTTCCCTGATGCCCAAAAGCAGCCCCGGCTTAAAGAAAGCCGCACCCGGCAGAAGCACTATGCCAAACAGGCCCACCGGCGCCACATAAGAAGAGGAACTGCTTTAATTTTAGAAGACCTGAAGTTATTGCAGGCCCGGCCGGTTACTATATTGGCCAATAACAGAAGGATTATAAGATTAACTCAGGGTTAACCAAAACGAAAAAGGATGAGGTTCTTCGCGAGCCCCATCCTTTTTCCCTATTATGTTTCATCATACCGGTATAAGCGGTATGCCAATTTTATAAATACAACTTACGCAGCGTTTCTAAGTCTGTGCAGTTCAATTGCCTGGCTGTTTCTGTGATAAGCCTCCAATAGGGTTTCAAACAGCGCCCTCATGCTTCTTGCATTTCCTTTAATGGCCTGGCTTATCTGGGTGCGGAATTTAAACCTGTTCAGGTCTATTCCTTTATATTTCATTTCAGGGTCAATAATTACTTCGCCGTCAAAATCAACCACCACATTGTGTACGTTCAGTGATTTTTCAGCGCTGTCAACTAATTGGCGGAGTTCGGTGATAGATGGATCGTAGAACAGGTTCATAGGTGTAGGTTTTAGTAGGGTTATTAATTTGCACGTATCTGCTATCAACGTGCCGCTTGTATGTTATATACGGGCACAAATAAATTACGGTTGAAAATTTTGAAGAAATTTTTCCGTCAGGCGCAAAAAACTTTGCATCGCCGGATATTTACCTCTTTGAGCAGATGAACACGTTGTCACGGTACATCCCGTTACCCGCTGAATCCGAAACATGTAGCAGGTAGGTACCTACAGCAATAACGCCCAAGTTTAAGGTGCATATGCCGTTAGCCGGTACCGGGCCTAATTGCCAGCTATTTATTTTTTGCCCAAGTAAATTATACAGGGTAGCTGTGGCACCATCCGGTGCAGATGATAATTTGATATTAATTAAGCCCTGCGTTGGATTGGGGTAAATCATTAAGGATTGATCCGGATTAACCTGCTGTAAGGAGTTAGCAGGGGTTGTTACAAACCGGCCAACCGATATGGCATACACATGCTCTCCCAGGCTATCATAATTCAAAGTGTTACCTTCAGCCTGCAGCGTATCAAAAACATAACCCATGGGGGCATCATCTACAGGATCTGTGAGCATAATCAAGGTGCCGTGGCCGATGCCGCTCATTTGGGTGCGCGAATCGCGGAAATGCGCCTGTAGGCCTGAACAGTCGTAAACTGGCACCGCATAAACATTAAAACGTGATAAGAGGCTGTTAAGATTTGTGCTGCTTTGGGAGGGTAAATAGCCCGAAAGTGTTCCGTAGTCAAGCAATTGCGGTTGTGTTTCCAGAATAACAAAATGACCGTTTGACGAGGATGCTGCCGAATATCCAAATGCCATTACATCGCCGGGTTGTGTTTGTGCAAAGCTTCCTTTGCGCACGCCGTTGTAATCTGACAGGCCGCTTTGAATATTGTGATTATATGCATTGATTAAAGAATCTTCAACGTTGCCTGAAATATACTCCCAACCGGTGCTTACGGAAGTGGGAAGCGTTGGAAATGCTACCGCAAACTGATAAGCTGTAGCTACATATCCCTTGTGGGCAAATGGCGAGTAGTTCTGAGTGCGGATAGTGTTAATAATGTTCAGATAAGCGTTGCCTTTTGTACTGGTATCACCGGTTGCCGAAAGTAAACGGGTGCCGTAACCCACGCAATCAACTGTGCCGTTAAATAAGGAAGCGGGTGAGCTGTAGAAGACATCAGGAATTTGTGTGGGCCAGATAGTTTGAAAACCCTGAATCCCATATGCCGCATAATCTGACAAGCCGATATAATATCCTGCCCCGGGATTTTGATAATTATCGTACACTCCATACTGCCCGCTGTTATAAACAAGTATTGTATCATTTACGGTAAGCCCCTGTTGTGTTAAGTAATCCTGCTGATACAAAAAAGGTTTTGCAATGTTCAGCGCGGCTGAGTACACATCGGGGTAAAACGAACTGTTATAGCCGGGTAAAAACGCCTGTGCGTCAACCTGGGTTATTAAAAACAAGCATGTAATTAATGTGAGTGCGTTTTTCATTATAACTGATAAGTAAAGTTAAAAACAATTCTATTACGCGTCTGTACCTGGGGTTTCCTTAACCAGTTGCTGCTTTTCAAGAGTAAACGAAAAAATAACCCCCAGTACTAAACCGCTTATAAGCCCTCCTATGTGGGCTGCGTTATCAATGCCGCCGGTAAGGCCCATGGCCAGGTTGTATCCGATAAAAAGCAGGGTAACAACCAGCATACTTTTTTTTACCCCATCAGGGAAAACCTTTAATAGCAGTAAGGCGAGGAAAACGCCGAACAAACCAAAAATAGCTCCTGAAGCGCCTACGCTTACAGTGGCTACATGCCACCATATACTTGCACCGCTTGATATAATGCCGGTAACCAGATATGCAAACAAATACTTAGCCCGGCCCAATACCGGTTCAAGAAAAGCGCCTACAAAAAGCAGCCCTACCATATTGCCAACAATATGCATTAGGCCCCCATGTAAAAACATGCTGGTGACAAGGCGCCACCACTGGCCGTTAATGGTTAAGGGCCTGTAATCGGCCCCCCACTTTAAAAGGTCGTCGCTGCTAAAAGACATGATACCCAAACCGCAGAATACCATTACCAGGTATATTCCAATATTCAGGTCGAGCAAAATGGGGGTGATAAAAAAGTCCTTTTTGGGTACCAATAGCCTCCACACACTGCTATCGGGGTCCTCTTCCTCAGTTGGTTTGCCTGCCTGATAAAGCTGAAGCTTATCCATATCTATTTTCTGAAATAGTGCAATCAGACTGTACACAACGGTACCTATGCCAAAGGCTATAAAAATCCATTGTAACAGGCTGCCCGTCCTGTTTTCGAAAGGTTCTGTTTCCGCAGTTAAAATATTCAGTGTTTGCGGATGGGCTTTTCCGCTGCGGTCAATCGCTTTTATAAAATTATTCCGGTCTTCAGATTTTGGCTCCCTTTTTAAGTAAACAAACTGTTTAAAATCGCGGGTATCAAAATCTTCAATCACTGTCTTTCTGAAATCATCGTATTTTTTATCCTTTTCTTCTTCTGTGCCGTGGTTGCCTACCGTTTTGTTGTAAACCCTGCCCAACCAAAGTGTATTTACATTATTAGCAGTGTCATCTGCATCTTTAAAAATAGGGAGGGCAACGTATATATGAAAGTTAAGGTCTTGGCTATGCCTTCCGCTTACATCTGATTTTCCATGAAACCCTGCGTACTGCTTATCAAAATAGCAGTTTTTAAGTTCGTAATATTTGCTCTGTGGCTTTGTGTTTATTTCAGTAGTGTTATCCAGCTTTACGAGTGAACCAACAGCTTTATCCAAATACATTTGCGAAATAATCAAAGGGGCTATAATTGCCACCGCAGCAAACAAGGCCATATTAAAGTCCTGGTCTTTGCCCTTTCTGGCTTGTATCAGTTTATATCGTGGGTACAGCCAAATATAAATTGGGATAATTGGTAACGCAATAGGAATAAAGTACTCAACCACTTCCTGGTTTAACAGGTCAAGGCCGCAATATATATACAAGCCATGCACCAGGCTGTACAATGCAATGGTGCCAATTGCCACCAAAATAAAGGGTTGAATAAACAGACGGGTTTTAAGCAGGATGTTTCCCATAGCTGAAGTTTAATGCGGATTGATAGTTACCTCGTAGTAGAATTTGAAAGTAAAAAATTTGCTATATGAACCCGGAACCTCCGGAAAGACATCACAACTGCATATATATACATCTTCGGCAAAATAAATATACCAGCCCTGCGTTTTATTACCCAAACGCAAAAAGCCATGAAGGGTTCCTCCTATATTTTCCCCCATTGGCAACCGGTAATTTCTGGGTCTATCAGGTGGTAGAGCCGGGCAGCCCTCATGTTACTCAGATCGATACAGTGAGGGTGGCTTCAGATACAACTATTAATGGCATTACCTATTATATGGTAACGGGTGGTTATTTTGCGGGAATAAATGACTCCTATTATCGTGATAGTGCCGGTTGTGTTGTTGAGTATAGTAACCCGGGCACCACGCAAATGTCAAGCTGGATTTATAAGCTCACTAATCACCGAAATGATACCCTGAATGCAGTGAACGAAAATATCTTGGAGGTAATAACGCAAACCGGAAATCCTGATACCACTATTAACGTTACCGCGGGTACTTTTACCGCGTTGCAGGTAATTAAAAGTACCTCTTATATTGCGCCTTATGCACCACCGGCCGGAGTTAGCAGTCCCAGATTCTCTTACCTGTACTTTTCAAAAGGAGTAGGGATTACTTTTGCTACAACATTTTTCTCCGAGTCACCCGATATTATAACATCGCAGTTAATCAGTTATCATATCGCACCATAATTTAAAAAGCGGATATGTATTGCTTTTTTGCAGGCATATCAACCATAGTGCCTGCTTTCCGACAATCAATCCCACTTCTTAAATATTATAAATACCGCCAGCACTATCAGCGCAAAGCCCAGCAGGTGGTTCCAGCCCAGTTTTTCATCCTTAAAGAATAGTAAAGTAAAAGCCATAAAAACGGTAAGCGTAATAGCTTCCTGAATGGTTTTTAACTGCACAAGGGTAAAGGGGCCACCGTTACTTTTAAACCCCTGTTCGTTGGCGGGTACCTGAAAAAGATATTCAAAAAAAGCCATGCCCCAGCTTATTAGGATAATTGCGAACATTCCAAGGTTTTTGCCCCAGCTGAAATCTTTGAATTTAAGATGCCCGTACCAGGCAAACGTCATAAATGTGTTGCTAATGGTAAGGAACAGAATTGTTTTAAAGCCTTTCATATCCTTTTATTTAACAGGTAAAAAATAACAGGTTTTGCCTGTAATTCATTATAGCTTAACATATTTCCGATATATTTGCGCCCTTAATGCAAATTAAATGAAAATACGTTTACTCTTTGTTTTAATGGTGCTTACTGTAAAAGTATCTCTTGCGCAATATTGCGGCACTTCGGGCGCTAATATCTGTAGCGCTAATAATACTTTTACCAGCCCCGGAATAACGGATTATACCACCTTTCCGTGTGTACATAACAGCACTCCATATAGCCAGGTGGTGCAGGTATTATTTCCTGATTCGGTTTTTCAGTTTGGGTTATGGATACCGGTAGATACCATTGTGATTGACTCCATTACTAACCTGCCATGTGGCCTTTGCTGGAGCTGTGATAACAGTACGTTTACTTATATGGGTGGCTCCCGCGCTTGCCTGCTCCTTTCAGGTACAGCCAATGATGTTGCAGGCGCGTATCAGATAAACATGTACGGAACGGCACATACTGCACTGGGTAATTTTAGTGGTAGCCTGGAAAACCTGGGGTTCCAGTTTTTCCTGAACGTGGTGGCTCAGAATGCGCCTTGCTCACCTATTAATATATTAAATTTAAATAAAGCCTGTTCGCAAACGTTGCCGGCACCGGTTAATTGCAATTTTACGGTGCAACTCAGTTCGTCTAACCCGGTGACTAATTGCCACTTCGATAGTACTACGTTAACGGTAGTTCAGCCCACCGGCCCGGGATATAAATATTACTGGACTGTTTTCCCTGATTCGATAAACATTTTTCCGCCAAATATTATCGAGGACTCCGGGCAGACTTTCCAGATAATCGGAACCTCCGGGCAGCCGTCGTTAGAAATTTTTGACAGCATCACCGGCTGTTCTACTATACCGCCTCTTGATTTTACCAGCACTTCCGGATTTTTTCATGTACCCAGTGTTTGTTATGCTACCTGTGATAGCAGCCTGACACAAAACAATGGCATTACCCTGGTTTTTGAAAAAGATGACTGGTTTAATAACATAGCCAACTATACTTTATACCGACAGGATTCACTAGGCCAAAACTATTTGCTTACCGTTGGGCAGATTGCAGGCGCGGCTACCGGAAAGATAATTGATACCTTTTCGCGGGTAACAGGAAATAGCACGCTTAACGGCGCGCCTTTCTATACCGACATTTACACCCTTGGGGCGGTTACAACCTGCGGCGATGCCGCCAGCAATTACGATGGTTTTACCCCCTCGATTTTAACGGTTGATACAATGGTGGGTGGCCTTCCGCTGCTGGTATGGAATAACAGTGTACCGCTTACCTACAGCGGGGTGTATATTTTTAGCCGCTACCCCGGCGGAAGCTGGCGTTTGCGCTTCAGCAGTATTACTTTAACCGACACTACGTGGGTTGACCAGGCACCCGATAGCACACAAATGCAGTATATGTTGGGCTACACTTTAACGGTTAATTGCGATCCAAACCGGGCTTCTAATATGTCCTTTTCCAACTTCCGTACTATATCTGTAGCCCCGCAGCTTGTGGTGCCTGATACTACCCACACCACTACCCCTACCGGTAGCCAAAACCTGGTTAGTGCAAATGATATTTTACTTTACCCAAACCCGGCTACGGATAAATTATATCTGCAACTGGCGGATGTAAAAACTATAAGCACCTTGCAGTATAACATATATGATGTGTTAGGGCAATCGGTATCTACCGGTCCTTTAAATGTCACTCAGCGTCAGGAATTGAATGTTGCCAATTTAAGCGCAGGCATTTATGCTGTAAGTATACAAGCAGATAAGCAGGCGCCGGTGGTGAAGATGTTTGTGAAACAGTAATAGGGGGTACCTGGCAATCTCCAATAGTTCTGGTTGGATTTGGTTTGAAAAGATATGATAGTACCATGAGTTGGAGCGGGGGGTGGTTTCCTTGGAAACGGGTCTTAAGAAAGTAATGGCTTGATAACCAATGGGGTAATAAAAAAAGTGGTAACCCCCCCCTTTCCGAAAATGGCCCAGGTGTTAGTTAATACGGCACCACTTTGGAGTTCTTCAACTTGCGCATTTGGCCCCGGATGATTTTCTGCACCTCCATGTCATCCTCATCGTGTTTAATAACTTCTTTCAGATTGGCAGGGATTGCCTCGGTAAGTTCGGGGTTGAAAAAACCGAAGCCCCGGTAAACATTGTTTTCAATCCAGATGGCAGAGTTCTCATCGGGATGAATACCGGCACCGATGATAAAAAAGTTGGATTGCTTGTACAGGTAACGGCGGGCAGCTTTCTCAATATTATAATTAAAGTTCTTTTGCGATTTGGCATCAATGGTACCCAGTTCTTTCATTTTACTCCGCAAGGCAAACCAGGTGTGGAGGTTGTTTTCCTTTATTATTTTGCCCAGTATTTTGTTGGCAACTGCCTTGCTGGCAAACTTCAGTAACAGCTCACCATTCGGCCATTCAAGCGGGTGGATTTTAAGCTGGCTGAAACCGCCCTCGTCCATATCCAAAAATATGCCGTGCGTAAAAGCCTGCACCTTCGGCTTTTTGTTGAATTCGGGTAAATGGCGTTTCAATTCTTTATAAGCAAGCAGTTTGGCAACCAGTTCGTTGCCGGTAAGTTCGTAATCGATGCTGCGCATTAATTCGAACATCCTTTTGCGTTCAGGGCCTTCAGCCGGCCCCGAAAAATCAGTAATTACTTTTTTGCGGATATTTTTTGAGCCGTCCAGATAAAGCACTTTGCCCACCTCATCTTTATAATAAAATACACCGGCATCCTCCGGCAGTTTTTCAATTTCAGCTTTTGACAGGTAAGGAGGCAACAAATCAAGGTCAATGCCGTGGCTCAACTCAATTTCAATATACTTTCCGGCGTTGGGGTTTTTAAGTATCATCTCCAGCAACCTTACAGTTGCTTCGGCATCGCCTTTGGCGCGGTGGCGGTCCAGGATTTCTATACCCAGGCTATCGCAAATATTGCCCAGGCTATAGGAGTTAAATCCCGGCAACACCTTACGGGCCAGGTTAACGGTATCTAACTGCTTGCGGTTAAAATCAATACCCAGCCGTTTAAATTCCTGGCGTATCATACCAAAGTCGAACTTCACGTTATGGGCTACAAAAATATTTTCGTGGGTAAGTTCCAGCAGGCGCTCTTTGATGTCTTCAAATAGAGGGGCATCCTTAACCATGTCCTCGCTAATGCCCGTTAACTTGGTTACATAGGGGTCAATAGGACGGCGGGGGTTAATGAGAGTGGCGTATGAATCGATTATTTTTTCACCATCGAATACAAAAACAGCAACTTCAATTACCCGGTCCAGCATTGGGCTTCCCCCGGTAGTTTCCACATCTATTATGGCGTACATGACGCGTGAAAATAGTTATTTGCCAGAAAAGATTTTTGATAATAGTAAGTCAACCGCCGTGCTTAAATTTATTTTATGGACAGTTGAAGAATTAGCCCGCCAATTTTTGCTCCTTTTAGAGGCTTTTGCCCATATTTAACACCGTTAACGGCCTTTAGAAGTGACTTACCGGCATCCTAAAATGAAAAATAAGCTCTCCGGTTTTTGGATATTGACTTTGAGCCTGGCACTTTTTACCCTGCTTATACACCTGTTTACCTGCACCAATTACGAACTGCACCGCGATGAGTTGTTATACATGGCTTTGGGCAGGCACCTTAGTTTCGGTTATATGTCAACACCGCCCTTAATGGGCTTTCTGGGGTTTTTGTTACAGCATCTTTTCGGTTACTCCGGGCCGGCTATTAAGCTGTTACCTGCTTTATCGGGCACCTTTTCGGTTATTGTTATTGCATTAATGGTTCGCGAATTGGGTGGCAAAAACTTCGCTGTGGCAATAGCCTGTTCAGCATTTATCCTTTCGCCGGCATTTCTGCGGTCCGATAACCAGTTTATGCCTGTTCCTTTTGATGAGTTTTTCTGGCTGGCGCTGGCTTATTTGGCGTTGCTACTGGTTAATACCCAAAATGAAAAGCTATGGATAGCCATTGGCGCTTTAACCGCCATTGCTTTTTTGAACAAATACAGCATCGTATTTTTTGCCGGCGCTTTATTTATTTCGCTGTTGCTGAGTCCGCACCGGACTTTGTTGAGGAGTAAATACCTTGCCTACGGACTCGTTCTGGCATTCATCATTGCATCTCCCAATCTTTACTGGCAGGCGCAACATCATTTTCCGGTTATTACGCACATGGGCGAGTTGCGCCGTACGCAATTGGTTAACGAAAACCCGTTCACCTTTACCATGGGCCAGTTATTAATGAATATGCCCGGACTTTTTATATGGCTAACCGGGTTACTATGCCTGTTGTTTTTAAAGACGGAACGCAAATTTCGGTTTATTGCTATCAGCTATGTAATTGCTATGGCTTTTTTAATGGCGGGCAAGGGCAAAGCGTATTACGCACTGGGGGCTTACCCCATGTTGTTTGCCGCCGGTGGATACACGCTGGAAAAATACTTTATCGGTAAACTTACCTGGCTGAAGTACCTTTTTATTGCCAATGCATTGTTGGTTGGCGTTTTAATTATGCCGCTATCGTTACCGGTGTTGCCGCTCGAAAAAATGGTGGACTATTGTAAGCTTTCATCGCAATTTATTGGCAGTTGGCCTACACGTTGGGAAGATGGCAAAAATCACCTGCTACCGCAGGATTATGCCGATGAAACCGGTTGGATACAACTCAGCGATTTGGTGGTTTCGGCTTACCAAAGTCTGGATAG
Source organism: uncultured Bacteroidota bacterium (assembly GCA_903889265.1). GTDB lineage: Bacteria > Bacteroidota > Bacteroidia > Chitinophagales > LD1 > Bog-950. The sequence continues at coordinate 17,523 of CAISWS010000066.1, read as the reverse complement.
TGCGGGCCAAAAAAGTTGCATGATTTATACGAATGATTACGGACAAGCCAGCGCCATACAATACTACGGCAAGCAAAAGGGCCTGCCTGACCCTGTAAGCATGTCGGATGCCTTTCTTTTTTGGGCGCCAGACAGCACCGATAAAACAACCCTGATTTATGTGGGCCGGAACCCGGGTAAACTTGATACGCTATTTAATACTTACGCCCTGTTTGGCATATTGAGGAATAAATATTTCAGGGAAGATGGGTTACAGGTTTTTGTCTGCCAAAACCCAAAACCATATTGGAAAACCTACTACACAGGTAATGTGAGGGAGCTAAAAAAGGAGATTGCTATAAATCAATAAGGTTAAGCATCTTAACCGCAGATACCAGTTAATTTTTATTTTTAAGCCCTGCATTGATTAAACACAGGGAACTAAAATTGAAACGGACTTTTAAATATTTAGTGTTGTTGTTGCTGACCGTTACGGGATTAAGCACATCCGCGCAGATATTGAACGAGGATACGACCACTCACAAGCCGTTTTTTAAAGCTAACAAATTCAGCAGCAGATGTTATGTGGGTATTGATGCTTCAGTTGTGCAGGTAATGAAAACACAGGCCGGTAGCAACTTTGGGGCAAACCTGAACTGGGTAGTAAACCACAAATTTGTGGTTAGCGCTATTTACGACGGGTTGGCCAGCCATAACCAAATACAAAAAACAGTTACCCCTAATGACCACTCGGATACTGTTACCCTGGTGCACCGGTACGTTGGTATGGGCTTTAGTTACATTTTGTTTGACAATAAAATGTTTTCGCTTCAACCGGGGCTAAGTGCCGGTTGGGGGCATATTCAATATGCGTATAATGGCACTACCTACAGCGATAACTTTGCCGAGATTGTTCCTTCTGTAACCGCCACCTACAACTGCACCAAATATTTCAGGTTTGGGCTGGGGGTTAACTACCGCATAGCTGCCGGTGCCAAACTTAACGGCCTTAACAATGCTGATATCAGCGGTGTTGGCGGGGTTATATTTATTAAGGTGGGGACGTTTTAAATGCTAACGCGGTTAATTTAGGGGCGGTTAATTAATGTCCGAGTTAGGCCTTTAGCAAGCCCTAAACAAAATTCTACTGTTTTATGGCCTACAATTCCATTCCGGACTGGCCTATAGCTGCATCTGCAAGCAAAGACCCTCTTGAGGGAAAATCGCCTGATTGGCTGCTTAGAATCAGAAACAGATGGTACGCAACTGTAACCGTGCTAAAAGGGTTTAAGGTGTTGATAATGAGATAAGTAAGAATAAAAAAGTGTATACCGTGCTGAATGGTGACAGTCTATAGCTATTCTAAATCTTCAACAGCGGAGCTAAGACCGAACACGAGTAATGCCAAGCTGTAAATTCTTCCGTAACTTCGCAGCCGCAATGAAGGATATCCGCAAGTTTAGTTTAGAGGAAATGGTGGCTGAGTTTGAGCAGATGAAAGAGCCAAAATTCAGGGCGAAGCAGGTGTACGAATGGTTGTGGAAAAAATCGGCTCGGAGTTTTGATGAGATGACCAGCCTTTCGAAAGATTTGCGGGTAAAGATGCAGGAACAGTTTTTGCTGCAACCGGTGCAGGAGCACTTGGTGCAGAAAAGTAAAGATGGCACTGTAAAGCTGGGCATGAGCCTGCATGATAAGAGGCTGGTGGAGGGTGTAATGATACCCGATGAGGACAGGAACACCGCATGTGTTTCATCGCAGGTGGGTTGTAGTTTAAGCTGTAGTTTTTGTGCTACCGGTTTTTTAAAGCGCGAGCGTAACCTTGATTCGGGCGAGATATACGACCAGGTTGTTTTGCTGAATAAGTATGCACTGGAATACAGCAATAAGCCGCTTACCAACATAGTGTATATGGGCATGGGCGAGCCCTTGCTGAATTACGATAATGTGATGAAGAGCATACGCATTATTACTTCGCCTGAAGGGCTGAATATGGCGCAGAAGAGGATTACGGTTTCTACATCGGGCATTGCCCGTGGCATTACACGGCTAACAGATGAGGGGATGAAGTTTAACCTGGCGCTTTCATTACACGCTCCTACGGATGAGAAGCGGGATAAGATTATGGAAATTAACCTGTCGAATAATCTTGAAACGGTGATGGAAGCGCTGACTTATTTCCACCAAAAAACAGGTAACAAGGTAACGTTTGAATATATTCTGTTTGATAAATTTAATGATTCGATTGAAGATGCCGATAACCTGATTAAGCTTTACAATAAGGTGCCTTCATTTATTAACCTGATTGAATATAATAACGTGGAGGGTGTAACTTTGAAAAAAGCAAAGTCGGAAAAGCGCAATGAGTTTGTGGCTTACCTTCGCAACAAAGGAGTAAATGTGGCTGTGCGCCGCAGCCGGGGTAAGGATATTGACGCTGCGTGCGGACAGCTGGCGAATAAGAATGAAAGCCCCACCCTAAATCCCTCACCCAAGGTGGGATGAAACACTTCCCCGAAGAGAAAGGCCTTTAAAGGCACACAACCGACACAGCCTGGCATGAGTCTATAGTTATTAGCCAAAAGGTAATGCAATAATGACTTCAATAAGCCAATTCAATTGTTATTTTTGGTGTACATGGCAAATAAAACGGCATTGGTAATAGGGGCAACCGGGCTTGTGGGTGAAGAAACACTGAAGCAGCTGCTTGACTCGGCGCAATATGATAGGGTGATTGCACTTACCCGCAGGCCGTTGGATATAAAGCATGCCAAACTGGAAAACGCTGTGGTTGATTTTGATAAGCCTGAACAGTACAGCAAAATAAAGGTGGACGATGTATACTGCGCTATGGGAACTACCATTGGTAAGGCAGGCAGCCAGGCGGCCTTTAAACGGGTTGATTACGAAATACCCATGCAGGTGGCCAAACAGGCTTTGGCAAACGGTGCAGCACAATTTATTTTAGTATCATCTATGGGTGCCGATGCAAAATCGCTGGTGTTTTATAGCAGGACGAAGGGAGAGCTGGAACAGGCTTTGAGCCAGTTAAAATACAAGACAGTATTAATTTTCAGGCCGTCAATTTTACTGGGTAACAGAAAAGAGCACCGTACTGGTGAAGCTGTTGGCCGTTTTGTGGCTGAGAAGCTTTCTTTTTTATTTGCAGGGCCGCTGGCAAAATACAGGGGCACACCGGCTGATTTGCTGGCTAAAGCTATGATAAAAGAAGCAGGTAAAAACGTTTCCGGTGTGCATATTATAGAAAATGGTGAAATATTTGAGATAGCTGAAAAGTGAAAGGAATGAATAAAAAGGGAAGCCTGATTTTTTTGTTTTTGATAGCCGTGTTTGTTGCAGCGGCACAGGAAAATAAAGATGTTATTAATGTAAGGCAGCGACTGCTGCGCCGCCAGGCGCAGGAACTGGATGAACACATTGATTCGTTCCATATGTTGCACCTGATGATTGGGGGCAATGTTTACCAAACCGAAAAGCACGTTAATTACGCCTACGACCCCGCTACCGGCCGGTACGATTTTACCAATGAGTTTAAGTACGTTCAGCCGTTGCTGAATTTGGGTGACATAAGCATTGTAGACCTGAAAACAAGTTTTGGCAACGACAGCAGTGATATGTTTTCGGCGCCTGATGAATTTGCCCTAACACTTAAATACTCGGGTATTAACGCGGTGATGCATGCCAATATGCATACGGCTAATATCCATAAGTCAACGCTTAAACGGACCCGCGATGTACTGAACAAATATGATATGTTCCACACCGGTGCATTTATTGACCAGGCTGAGCGCAATGGTAATTATCCTTTGATTATTGAGAAGAAGGGATTTAAGGTGGCGGTACTGAATTACACCAAATTGCCCAGCAGGCCTGATGCATCGAAAGAGTTTTTTATTAATGAAGCAGACAAGAGCTCGATTGAAAAGGACATGAGGATGGCCCAGGCCTACAAGCCGGATTTTATTATCGTATATTTTGACTGGAGCGATAATTTTCAGGATGTGCCTAACCCGGCCCAGCAGGCTTTAGCGCAGTTTGCCTTTGAAAAGGGGGCTAACCTGGTGGTTGGCACCTGCCCGAATGCCCCCATGCGTATTGATAATGTAAGTTATTATTACAAAGGTGTAGAGCGCCAGGGTATTGTGGCTTACTCGCTTGGGAACCTGCTTGCCAGTGATGAAGAGCTGAGAAATTGCAGAGGCTATATGATGGATATGGAACTGCGCAGAAACCGGTTTACCCGCGAAACGCAGATAGATGACTGGGGTGTTATTCCGGTTTATACTTATTACGATACTACTTCTACCAAAGGTAAAACCAAGGTATTTTCGGTGCCGTGCTCGGCTATTGAAAGTGGGGATATTTTTCCGGGGCTACCGTATATAGAAAAACGTCGGGTAATAAACGGAGCATACCAGGTAAGGCAAATGCTGGGCGCAAGCGCGGATGAGTTGCAGTACAACCTGAATGAGCTGATAGTAAACAACGTAAAAGAGACGATTGAGATTACCAGCGCTTCGTTAAATAATAAATATAGCCTTGCCCGGGCAGGTGATATTGCACCGAGCCCGGCACCCGCCGCACCGGCGGCCAGCGCCGACCCGAAAAGCTCGGCGTCGCTCGAAAAAATTTACAAGCAATCTTACGGGCCGGCCCAGGCGCTGACAGAGCCACCAGCATCTCCTTCACCGGAGAAAAAGAAAGACCCGGCATACGAAAAAGAAAAGACAAAGGCCGAAAACGTTTTTGATGCCACAGCTACCAAGGCGGCAGAACCGGTTGCAGCAGTTACCGCTACCGAAGCTACTGCGCCGGTAAAATTAGATGCAAAGCCAGACCCTAACAGGGATAAAATGCCCATTATGCAGTTTGTGCCCGATACGGTCTACCGCATACAGGTTTTTGCATTGAAGCAATTTTTGCCTATGGATACCAACTACTACGACCACTTAAAGGGCTATGAGGTATATGAGGAGAAGGATATGATTAAATATGTGGTTGGCAAATACAAAACCTACCAGGCCTGTTACGACTACTGGAAAGCACAGATACAGCCCCGTTACAAGCAAAGTTTTATTGTAAAATTTGTGAACGGGAAAAAGGCCTTAAAGTAGAAGCAGGAAATCAGATATAAGATGTAAGAAAATCCGGAATTCGCTGCCGCCCAAAATCTTGTATCTTGGTTCTTGTATCTAAAATCCAGTTGAAGTTGAACTTAGCTATAGACATAGGGAACACGCAGATTAAATCAGGCCTGTTTGACAAGGAGGAACTGAAAGAGGTGTTTGCCCCGGGGACTTCTATAGAAGAGGTTTTAGCGAATAAGAAGATAAAGTATGCCATTATTTCAAAAACCGGGGTTAATGATGAGGTGGAGTACTGGCTGAAGGAAAAGAAGATAAAAACGGTGGTTTTATCGCACCAGCTGAAGCTGCCTTTGGAAATACTTTACAAAACGCCCGAAACTTTAGGGGCCGACCGGATTGCCGGTTCAGTTGCTGCTTCAGCCCTTTTTGCGGATAAAAACGTTTTAAAAATTGATTTTGGCACCTGTATTACCTACGATTTTGTTAATAATAGACATCAGTATCTGGGGGGGGCTATTTCTCCGGGAATGATTATGCGGTTTAAAGCCCTGCACAATTACACGGCCAAACTACCCCTTGTTGATCCGATGCAATACCTGAATTACGAGCTGACTGGCTCTGATACAGCTACTTCTATGCTAAGCGGGGTGGTAAATGGAATGAAAGAAGAGGTGGGGGGTATAATAAAAGAATACAATCAGCGTTTTGGCAATCTGCAAGTGGTTGGCACGGGCGGCGATGCAGGTTTTTTTGTTACTCTGCTCAAAAATGAGATATTTGCCCGCCCTTACCTTGTGTTGGAAGGGCTAAACCGTATTTTGAATTTTAATATTTAAAGTGAAAACAAAGTTGACGTACAAGTTTAATGTTACAGGTTTTTCACTGCAATTTGCCCTTGCTTTTATTTTGCTTTTTGCATCGGCAGGTGCGTTTTCGCAGGCTGAATCGCCTTATTCCAGATATGGTTTAGGTTCCCTGCGCAATCCTGTTTTTTCGGCCAATGAGGGGATGGGCTATCTGGCAGCACCTTATGCAAGCGGGGTGAATATCAATTACGCCAATCCGGCATCCTATGCATCACTTACCCGTACAACCATTGAAATTGGTGTTTTAATTGATGGCTCGCATCTTAATACCGGCGACTCGAGTTATCGTTCGGGCAGTGGTTCGGTGAACCATTTTGCCATTGCTTTTGTACCGCAATCCAAAAATGGCCAGTGGGCGGTAAGCCTGGGGCTGCTTCCGTACTCCAATGTTAATTACAATTTTGTGCAGAATTTTAACGACCCTTCCATTGGGCAATATGCCGAAAATTATATTGGGTCAGGCTCGCTTTATAATGCCTATGTGGGTGGGGCGTATAAAATAAAAGGGTTTTCAATTGGTGCCAATGCCGGGTTTATTTTTGGTAAGCTTGAATATCAGAAAGTAATCAGTTTCCCGGCAGATAGCGCCGGATCTTTCGTTACCCGTAATATAACTACGGTTAACATGAAAAGCTTTTCGTATAACCTGGGTATTCAGTATCAGAAGCTGATATATCATAACCGTGATGACCCGGATGCAAGAAGGGATATTTACCTGTTTTTTGGCGCTTACGGTTCGGGTGGCTTAAAGATGGCTGCCAAAATAAATAACTATTGGGACAGGTATAATTTCCCTATCTCAACTGATGCACAAACTATTATTGATACACTTCAACAGAATGCCTTACAAACCGGTAAAATAACGATGCCAATGAATCTTGGCACCGGGCTGATGTTCGGAAATGAAAGATTCTGGATGATTGGAGCAGACTTTAAGTATAACACCTGGGGTAACTATACCACTCCGTTAGATAACGGGGGGCTGGTAAACAGCTGGCAGGCTTCGGTAGGTATGCAGGTAACACCCAAATATGACGACCGGAATTACTTTTTGCATATGCAATATCGTTTGGGTGCATATTATGGCAAAAGCGAAATATCTTTTAACGGAGACCATCTGAGCCAGGGTGGAGCTACTGTTGGTCTGGGTTTTCCGTTTAAATCTGTTGCACACATTAACGTGACGGGAGATTTCGGCGAGTTGGGCGACCCGGGAAACACACAGGTTTTACAACAAACTTACTACCGGTTTACCATCGGTTTTGTACTGAACGACATCTGGTTTATTAAGCGCAAATTTGATTAATATGCAAACCTGCCCTGGTATTAAGCGCCAAACCGAGGTTTGTGGCTTTTCATCGCCGGGCAGACTTTATACCTTTTGGTTTGCTTTCCTGTTCTCACTAGTCTTATCGGGCTGTAAAAATGATCTGGCAGAAGCACGCTTAATTGTTTCGCGCGCTAACGTTAATATTGAGAAGGGTAAAAAGGTTGAGATTAACTATTCAGATAACGGGATAGTAAGAATTAAGGCCATTGCCGCTACTGCCACGCGCTTTAATAAAGACCGGCCTTACTTTGAGTTTTCGGATGGTATTAAAATCCTTTTTTACGATGAGCACCATAATGTTGAAAGCACACTAACGGCCAAATACGCCACAGCTTATGAAAACAGCCACTCTATGACAGCCCGCGACAGTGTCGTAGTAATTAATAATAAGGGGGAAATACTTAACACGGATGAGCTGATATGGGACGAGGATAAGAAGATTATTTACTCCAACTCTTTTGTAAAAATAAGGACGCCCGATGAGATAATTTACGGCAATGGCATGACGGCGAACGAAAACTTTACGGGCTATGTGATTAAGAATATTACCGGCACCATTAAGGTGAAGTCGGGCGAATTGTAACTTTTATAAGCCTGGTTTGTTTATACGTTTTAAAGCAATTTTGTATTGAACCAATTACAAACCCTAAAATGAACAACTTTCTTAAATACTTAGAAACAGCATGGATACTTGCGGGAATTTGTGCGCTGGTGGTAATGCTTTACAACCTGATAACCCTGCGCGTTTTTGATAACCGGGTTTATTTTCCCTTGTTCTGCGCGGTTTTTTGTGGGCTTATATGGTACAATATACGCGGGCAAAGAAGGTTCAGGGAGAAAATAATACAGGAGAATAAGAATAAAAGCAGGTAGGATTTCATTTATTAGCCCATAACAAAGAGCCATCGCCATAACTTAAAAACCGGAAGTGCCTGGCCAGGGCGTAATCGTATATTTTTTTCCAGTCCTCTTTATCGTTTCCAATTACTGCGGCCACTAAAAGCAGCAGAGTGGAAGCGGGCTGATGGAAGTTGGTTATGATGGCGTCTGCTACACGCAGCTTATATCCCGGAGCAATCATAATCTGTGTTTTGCATATCAACCTGTTCAGCTTGTTTTTAAGCATCCATTGCAGCAGTGCCCGCAACGCCAGCAGGGTTTGTTCTTTACTGGTTTGTTCAAACGTAATTTCGTAAGGGTCCCATTGTTTTATTTCAAGCTGGGGCAATGAGGCTTCGGGGTTTAGCATAGCCTTTTGGCCCATCCAGAAAAGGGACTCAATGGTGCGCAATGAAGTTGTGCCTACTGCAATTATATTTTGATTTAACGAATCCGAGAGGGACCGAATTGTTGCAACGTCAACGTCTATTAACTCGGCGTGCATTTCATGGCCCTCCATGCGTTCGGCTTTTACTGGCTTAAAGGTGCCGGCGCCTACGTGCAGGGTTACGTAAGTAAATTGAACGTTCTTATTTTTTAGTGAGCCCAATACATCTTCGGTAAAGTGTAGCCCGGCGGTTGGCGCTGCAACAGAGCCTTTTTGAAGCGCGTAGACTGTTTGGTAACGTTGCTGGTCGAGTTGTTCGGACTCGCGTCTTAAATAAGGGGGTATAGGCATCATACCGGTTTTGTCCAATATTTCGGCAAAGGATAAATTTTCGGGTTGCCAGGTAAATTCAACTACGAACGAGTCGGCTTTCTTTTCTACAATTTCGGCTGTGAGTGTAAAATCGCTGGCTGTAAAATGCAATTGTTTTTCTTTCCATTTATTGGCGCGGCCTATTAAGCAGTTCCAGCGCGTTTTTTGGGTTTGCGACATGGCGGAAGCCATATCTGTATTTTCACCGGCAGGGTCCAGGCAGAATATTTCAATTTTAGCGCCGGTAGCATTTTTAAAAAATAAACGGGCGGGTATTACTTTGGTATTATTAAAAACCAGCAGTGAGTTGGAAGGGATATGCCCGTGGATATTCCTGTAAATATCCTCCGAGATTACTTCATCTTTATAAATCAAAAGTTTTGAGAGGTCGCGTTCGGCAAGGGGGTATTTGGCAATACGCTCATCGGCTAACTGGTAGGTGAAATCGCTGATGGATAGATTTTTCGGGTGCATATTGTTGGTGCGAAAATAAACGGGATTGGGTGCAAAGCAAATACAGTTCTCCCTAATCTCGTTGTGCCTGTCCATCCTCTACGCTGCTGTTAAGCCATAGAAGGGGTGCCGGTAAGTTAACCCCGGCCGGTGTTTCAGGGTCACACATGGCAATATGTTGAACCCGGTGTTTTACAACCAGCCCAAATGTGTATGCTTAAATGCATCGGGATATTTAAGGCCATAGCCGAGCATCCGGTCAAAAGATGAATGGCCATAAAGTACAAGGCCAGCCAGAACAATCACCGGTTGGTGCGTGAGGTAACCAATGCCTAAAAGCAACACTGCAATTAGCTTGTGATGAAAAAGGTTATAGGTAACAGCACCTGCCGCCGGATTGAATAAATAACCTAACATGCCCAGGTCAGGCGCCAGGAATATGACGGGCCATAGCCACCAGGGCAATTCAATGGGTTGTAAGCGAAGTAAAAAAATTACCAGTATAAACTGTGCCAGTTCCTCGGCTTGTAATGCGATTTTCATATCTATTGTTTTTATAGTGCAAAGTTGGCCTGCAGCCAACCGCTTTTCGTTAACAATAGATAAGAAAATGAAGTGCATTAAAGATCAGGCGTATGCTTTAATACCCGGTTGCGTATGCGACTAAGGCTGACCGGCGTAATGCCCAGGTAATTGGCTATGTAGTGTTGAGCAATGCGCTCAGTTATTTTTCTCTTGTTGCTTTCCAGTAATTGAATATATCGCTCTTCCGGACTTAGGGTAAGCAGACCCACCATACGTTCTTCAAGGCCCATGGCTAAATATTCGGCAAGCAGGCGGCCAAAACGTTCCCAAGCAGGACTTTGGCTGTAAAGAGTATTCAATATGGCGTACGGAAAAACAATCATTTTTACTTCTGTAAGCGCCTCAATAGTTATCATAGAAGGCTGACCAGTAAGGCAACTGATGTACGAAGCCACCATTGAGTTTTCAAAATAGAAGTAAGTTGTTTTTTCCTCGCCCTGATGGGTATAAAAATGCCGCATGTTGCCCTCAACGATGTAGCCTACTTCCCGGGCCTTTTTACCCTCCTGTTCAAAAAAGCTATGCTTTTTGAGAGTGCGTTTTTGCAAATGCGGTTCAAGCATTTGCCAGTCGGCATCGCTCAGTTTTATAAACTTGCTGATGTAATTACGCAGAAGTATAAAGTCGCTGTCCATAGAATAAAAGTAGAGATTTTAGTTATTACCTTGCGCTCCAATTGGAACACAGCGAGCCACTTTAAAAAGTAATCATCATGTATTTATACGTTAAGGCATTACACATTGTATTTATAGTAACCTGGTTTAGCGGGCTGTTTTATATAGTACGTCTTTTTATTTATAATGCGGAAGCGGAAGAAAAACCTGAAGCTGAAAAGAAAGTTTTACGGGCGCAGTTTGATATGATGACCAGGCGCCTTTGGTATAGCATTACCTGGCCTTCGGCTATTCTTACGCTAATATTCGGGCCCTGGATGTTTTATCTTTTAAATGCCCTGCCCCAATGGTTAATGGTTAAGTTATGTTTTGTAGTGGGTTTGTATGGGTATCACCTTACACTGCACCGGATATTTAAGCAACAGATGAGCGGGGCTTTTACCTGGACCTCGCAGCAGCTACGGATTTTAAATGAGGTGGCGACAATTTTTCTGGTAGCTATTGTAATGCTGGCGGTTGTAAAAGAGAGCCTGAGCGCCTTGTGGTCGCTTATAGGCCTGGTGCTTTTTATTATTGTTTTAATGAGCGCAATACGGATTTATAAAATGGTGCGCACAGGGAAGTAGGGGCGGTTCTAAAATCCCATTTCGGCCAGTTTTTTGATGGCGCGTTCTTTGTACGAGCCGTTGGAGTTGCTGAGGTCCTGCAATAAAGGTTTGGCTGCTTCGGAATGGCCTTTTTTAATCAGGATATTGGCTTTATACCATTTGGAACCTTCAATATATTTATTGCCTTTTTTAAGCAGCTTATCAAAGTTGTTTTCGCTTTTGCCGGTTTTGCCGTTGATATAGTCGCTAATGCCCCCGAAGTATAGGGCATCAGTGTTATCGGGGTCATGTTTCAGTATCTTGTCAAAATTATCGCCCGAAGCCGCATAATCGCCGGAATTAAAACTTTTCATGGCCTCATCCATCACTGTGGCAGCATCTCTGGTGTCTGTAACGGGTTGCAGGGCATTTTTATTCGCGTTGATATGACTGGCTTTGGAGGTATCCGTTTTGCTTTTAGCAGGTTCAGCGACCTTTTGATTGCCCGCAGTTGTATTTTGAGGTGCGGATGCTTGAATGGGTTTAGTACTTGCCGGGTTAGGCGTAATTTTATCGTCAAGGTTTTTAGCCTGATTAGGTACGGGTTTGATTTGAGCAGGGCTACCTGTTACAGCGGCTGCAACTGTATCGGAACCTGTAGCGTTGGTAACAGAAGAGTCGGCTACTAAAACCTTCGGCCTTTCGGAAACGGCTGCCGTGTCTTTTGAAACTATTGAAGGGGCAGTCATATTTTCTTTACTACTGTTTAGCGCCAGGTTGTTGTCCTTTTTATTTAAAAAATTTACCATTACAAACCCGATGGCCACCAGCAAACCAAATACCACGGCAGCCCAGGCATAGTTTACCCAATGTAGTTTTAACCCTTTGCGTTCCTTCAAGCCACTGCGTTCGCGCACTTTTTTGTTGAGCGAGGAAACGGAGGTATGCACCGCTGCCTGGTTCGAAGAGTTTTGCAGGCCTTCCAATGCGTCCCGGGCAAAAGGATCTTCCTGCAACAGTTTTTCCAGCTGTTGCTTTTCATCGGGGCTAAGTTTATTCTGAAGGTAAGCGGTTAACGCCTCTTCAGTAACAACGCCCTGCTCAGAAAGTATCACCTTGTCCTTTTTGGGGCCGCTCATTTTTTGCAGTTATGTAGTTTTTTAAATTCCTTTTTCCGTTTTGTATGTAGCTCTTTACCTCGTTGGCGCTAAACCCTGTAATTAATGATATTTCGGCGTAGCTGCTTTCTTTCAGATAGAACAACTCAATGCATATACGCTGTTCTTCCTTCAGGTCGTCAATGCCTTCTTTGAGGTGTTGCAGTATAAATTCTTTTTCCTGCGCCTCGAGTAGATGTTGCGCTTCCGGATTTTCCACAACGCCTTCAGCTTCCTTTTTCAGGTCGGCCATTCTTTTTTCCTCGGCGCTTCCTTTTCTGAAAAGCATCATGCAATGGTTTTTAACCACGGTATGCAGCCAGGGCTTAAAGGCAACTATATGGTGTTTCTTTAACTCGGCAATCAGTTTTTCAAATATCTGCATGGTGGCGTCTTCCGACGCCGCTTCATTTTTAAAATATTTCATGCATACGCCAAACACCAGGTGAGTGTAGCGCTGATACAGCTCGCCTATATAAACCGTTTCGTGAGAGTTGCGGTAACGTTCAACCAGTTCTTCATCAGTAAGAATGCTATAGTCTTCGCCTTTAGCCAATTGTGAACCTGTTTTGTCCCTACTAAAATAGGAATAACAACACCATTATTCATATAATTTCAACACCGGATACATGTTAAGTTTAGAAAACTGGGCAGGGGCCGGGAAGCACAGGTTGAACCGGTGCAGGATTGAGTGTAAATATCCGGAGGAGGAAGACAAAACACAGCTTTGATAAACGACCTATTTAAACAGATCCAGTTGAGGAAATGTGGCAAGTACGCTTGCTGAAATATTATCATCGGAGGCATTGAACCACTTTTTTAAAATGGTGGTGTACACCGAGCGATAATCGTTTTGCATTTCAAGATTGTCGGCAACGGTTATATTATCATGAATGACAGGATTGTGACCTATGAACCCGCTTTTTAACTGCGTGCCGAAGAACATAAATGGTTGTGCAGAACCATGGTCGGTTCCGTAACTGGCATTTGATTTTATGCGCCTGCCAAATTCAGAATAAACCATGCATAAAACACGGTCCTGCATACCCATCAGTTGCAGATCATCTAAAAAAGCATCAATGGCTTCTGCAAGATGGCTTAGCAAGCCGGCATGTTTACCCTTGGTGGGGTCTGCGGTATCTACCTGGGCATTATGATGGTCGTAATTGAATTGGGTAGTTACATATACAGAGGTCTGCAGGCCCCCTCCAATTAACTGTGCAATTATCTTCAGGTTTTCGGCCACCTCATTTTTTTCAGGATACTTGCCTGAAAGGTTTTGTTGCTTTTGGCCTGCCTGTTTTATGGCACCTTCGTACTGTGTGGTAAGCGAAGAAATGCGCCGCATAAAGTTTACTTCTTTGCCGGCATTGGTTAATGGTGCATCAGCACTTACCCCGCTTACCAGGTTATAGAAGGAACTACTGCTTGAAATGGACAAACCCATGCTCATAGTATTGCCTTGTAACATGGTAGATATTGGAACAGGCCCCACTGTAATGGCCAGCGGATCGGGGCTTTGATTATTGGGATAGCCTTTGGGATATTGTGGATTGAGTTTATTGAGGTAGCGGCCTAAAAAGCCGGTTGAAACGTTACTGTTATCGGCACCAGAAGAAGTTTGCAGGATATCAGATGCCCTGAAATGCGAGTAGTTGAAATTGGGATAACCAACGCCCTGCACAACTGTCATCATTTTTCGGTCGTACAAAGCTTGCAGGGGTTTAAGCGAGGGATGAAGGCCCACAATGTTAGTACCAGATAGCGGCAGGATTCTATTTTCCGGAATCAGAATGTTCCCCCGCACATCCCGCAGGTTTTTGTATTGGTCGATTGGTATAATTGTGTTGAGCCCATCGTTACCGCCATTGAGCTCAATCATCACCAGAATTTTGCCATCTGTGTTTGGTACGCCCTCACTAGTGGGCCAGGTCAGGGCTCCAAGAGGCACCCCTTTAACCAAGCCGGGCAGTGCAACAAGTGGAAGGGTATTTTTTACAAATGTTCGCCTTTTCATGTGCTCAGATTAAATCAGCTGATATTCAGCGCGTGAAAGTAAATACACATAATACCGTTGCAGGCGGCTGTCCACTTCACTCAGGGCCTCAGGATTGCCGGGGTTTGCGATATACTTGTTCCAGGCTTCGGACCAGTAGGAATCATCCGACTGGCCTGAAAGCAGGAATTGTTTTTTTACATAATTAAGCTGAACATCATCAAAAGCAACCGGGCATAAAAAGCGTACACTGTCGCTAATCAGTTGTCCGGGATTGGCGGGGTTCGATAGCCCAGCAGTAAATTTCAGATAATCCAATTTTAGCAAAACCCCGTTTTCCGTATAGCCTTCTTTACTTAAAAATGTTTCTGTTACGCCGTTGCGCGTGGAAAGGGTGTCAGAGTTTATCCAAAACTCGTGAAACTGTGGTTTCTGATAATAAGCTGCCCATCCTGCCACACTTGGCGGGTCGCCAATGTTCATGTCCATGTTCTCCATCAGGTTGGCCAGCTCAATCCACGATTTATATTGCTTCACGTAATCAGAATCGCCGGGTATTTGCACGTTAAATTGCCGGATCATTCCCGCCACCAGTTCGGCGGGACTTTTTATAATGCAGCCCATGTTTTTTTCATCGAAAAAATGCTCACTGCTTAATAATGTCCTTACTACCCCTTTAACTTCAAAATTTTTGGCAACCAGCATATGGGCCAAGGGAGTAATTACATTCTTTTCAACTGTATCATCAATATTGTAATAAACAAAATACCGGTAAAGTTTGCGGCATAATGCCCTGGCCGTTTCGGTAGTTGCAAAAATCATATTTACCAAATCATCCAGCTCTTTAGCGCCATCGGCACCGGTGCGCCCTTTAATAATGGTGTTGTTATAAAATGCCGAGAATTTTTTATCGCCCGTATCGTGCTGTTCAGGAAGAAAGCCGGAGCTTACATTAGTTGAGTCAATGGATGTAAAATTATCTACCCAACCGGTAAGTACCCGGGCTGCTGTCCGTACATCTTCTTCGGTATAATGCGAGCCAGGCCCTTTACCAACGGTAAACAGTTCCTGTAGTTCGCGGGCATAGTTTTCGTTGGGGGCTGAGGCTGTGTTGGTATTCCCGTTTTGGTATACCAACATTTGGGGGTCGGTGCTTACTTGCCGAATCAGCTGTTTAAAGTTGCCAAGTGCATGACTGTGTAACAGCATTAGATGCTTATAACTATATCGCGCATCCATCACTTGCTTCATTTGGGTTGAAATAGCGGTATGCCAGAACAGCAACATTTTGTCAGTTATGTTTGGTTTTTGATGGACCATTAAACCAGCCCACCAACCTTTGAGGCTAAACCGGCGAAAGCTGTCGATAAGGCTCATGCGCATGGCAGGAGTAAAGCCGGGGGGGAGTGGGCCGTACGTGGCGTTTACCCAGGTTTGGCCGGCTGGTACGTGCGGGTCGGAATGTTCTCCGTTATTATATGCGTTAATGGGTGGTGAAGGTGCAGGGATGGGTGCAAACAATTCATCAAGACATTGATGGAGATTACGCTTTGAAAAATACCTGAGTTCATCCTGCTTTACGCTAAAGAGGCTTCGGCGCAAAAGATGCAGTACCTGCTTTTCTCCCCATTCGCCTTTATAGGGGCTTAGCCCTTTTTCACTGACCAGGTTTGCCACTCCACTGCCGGATTGGGTTGCTTGTTCGGTTGCCTGGCCCATGAGCTTTTTAAGGAATTCTGCCCTATTGTGCGTATTAGTTTCGGTTACACCCGGCATTTTGAATGAATTATTTTATCAAAAGATAAGGTATGCTAATTTATGAAAAATAAGGTTACAAAACTTATTTGCATGGAAATGAGAATATATTGGCAAATAAGCATACCCCTGGTTATATTTAAATCCAAGCAAAACACTTTTTCGGAAATTCTGAAGCACACAGCTATTAGAAATGCCCTGACCCCGAGGATGTGTCGTTTTGTGGCGCGCTACGGATCTGTTTAGCCATCTCCTAATATCGAAGGCTATCAGGGAAGGAGCTGCGATTCGGCCAAAAGAACTACGGTTACCTTAAAATTGTAATTTATACTATCGGAAAGAGGACGTTTTGTTTACCGACGTACAGGTTTGCCCGAGCGAACTGAATTTCAATCTGAAAAACACCAATTGTTGTTTACTTTTGAGTATGCAGCGTTTTTTGCTGCCGGCGGATTTAAGTGTGCAGAAAGCAAATGAAAGAGGAAGCAATTTTCTTTCTGGATGAAAACGAACTTTACCAGGGGCCTGAGCCATATTTCTATGACGAATCGAAATATGAATGGGCGAGGGTTTTAGAAAATAACTGGCATATTATACGCGATGAAATGGCTGATTTTATTGCGGGCCGTAAGGAAATAGTGTTGAGCAGCCCGAACCCACCTTACCTGTCAGACCCCAGTGCCTGGAAGAACATTTATTTCTACAATTTTATGTGGCAGTACCACAAAAACTGCCGGCTTTATCCTAAAACATTTGCGCTGCTGAAATCAATACCCGATTTAACTTTTGCTGAGTTTACGGTGCTTGAAGCCCATACCCAGGTATTACCCCATATAGGTGAAACCAATACAACCATCAGAGGCCATTTAGGTATTTCTATTCCCGCACCGTGGCCGGTTATGGGCATCAGGGTGGGTACAGAAGAGCGCGGATGGGAAGAGGGCAAGCTTACCCTTTTCAGCGATTGCCACCGGCACACGGTTTGGAATAATTCGGATGAGCGAAGGTTTGTGCTGGTGTTTGATGTGGTGCGGCCTGAGTTTGCCGGCCAAAAATACTGGGTTAGCGCACAAAGCCTTTCGGCATTAACCATTAAATATGCCGATGAGAAGTTTGGTTTATTTAAACGCCTTCCCAAACCTGCCGTTAATTTGGCGCATAAGGGTATTGCCTGTTTGTGGTATTTATATTTACCGCTGCAAAGGGCCCTGGCGCTACCCTGACTTTTAGCTACTTTGGCTCCTGCCTGATTGCAAAGTTTAGTCCTATTCTCCCATTATTAGGCGCTTAGGGGTTTGTTTTCTCTCGAACAGTGCTGCAGATACTGAAAATGATTAACCATTCACCAATGTCGTCCTGAAGATTTCTGCCGTCATTTTTATCAACATAAGTATGTTTAGAGATAGGATTATTGGCGAAGTGGGTCCAATCCTTGCCGTCACAGTAGTCGTTAT
>CAISWS010000065.1 GCA_903889265.1 uncultured Bacteroidota bacterium | reverse complement strand
GGCGTTTTTATGAGTAACGAAGGGGATTTTAACAGCGGGCAGGGAGAAATTTCATTCTACAACCCGGTTACCGATTCTGTAAGCAACGGGCTATTTTATAATGAAAACGGATATAAACTCGGCGATGTGGTGCAGTCCATATATATCAAAGATTCAACCGGTTTTATTGTGGTCAATAATTCTGCAAAAGTTGAGGTGGTTAAAATTCCATCCCTCAAACATATTCTTACTATCACTATCCCCAACTCATCCCCCCGATATTTTTTACCGGTTAACGACAGCGTGGCTTATGTAACTGACCTCTACGGAAGCGAAGTGCACGTAATTAATTATATCACGGGTTTACTGATAAAAAACATCACAGGCTTAGCTGAGTGGACGGAGCATCTGCTCATGGTAAACGGGACTGTGATTGTTGAGGAACGCAGCCTTTTAACCAACCCGGTTACAACGGGCAGTGTAGTAACCATCAATCCCAATACGCACACATTTATGCAGCGCTATTCGTTTACCGGAAGCAACGTAGATGGGGTAGTCAGTGACAACCAAAACCGTGTTTGGTTTGGTATGGATGCCGATAGCGCAGCCAATATACCCGCGGCCATTTATTGCCTGAATACGGATATGAGTCTGAATAAACGAATTGTTTTAGGAATCAGCCGAACAGCATCAAACCTGAAAATAAACGGAACCGGCGATGAGATATATTATTTCGATAACAACGGGGTAAATGCAATTTCGGTGAATGATACAGTTGCCCCGGCAAATCCATTCTCACCGGTTAACGGGCGCAATTTATATGGATTAGGTGTTGACCCATCTAACGGGGATGTATATACCTCCGATGCGCTGGATTACGTTCAGCAATCGAAAGTTTACAGGTATGATAAGAGTGGTAATTTAATACAGGTTTTTAAGGCAGGTGTTATTACAGGTAATTTTGCTTTTACTTATTAGTATGGGATTCGAAAAACAAAATACGGCAATACAACCCTTTCCGTCCCCGAAAGGGGATACCAGGGCAAAACAGCCTGTCTTCAATTTAAGGTGGCCGTTTGTATTGGCTTTGGTATCCCCTTTCAGGGACGGAAGGGGCGGGGCTTGTGCCAACAATGTTGGCTTTTTACCGGTCCGGCAATTTTGTATAGATTCAATCAAATGGCTTGGCATATGCTTATCCATGGCCATAATTGTTCTTCCCTCCTGCCAAACCCAAACCAAACAACAAACCCCGAAACCCTGCACCAAAATATCATCGCTACCAGTAAAATACGCCAAAGGCTTTTCAGTTGATTATTACGATGGGTTTAAAGTAATTACGATTAAAGACCTGAAAGATTCAGCTAAAATATTATCTCAGTTTGTTTTGCTGCCAGCCAATAAACCCGTCCCTGTAGGGTTTGAAAACGCCGGACTGATAAGCACACCGGTGCATAAAACAGTTTGCGTATCAACCAGCACCACAGGTGAAATGAGTGTGTTGAACTTATTGGATAGCATTGCCGGGGTAACAGATGTGGAACTGATATACAACCAGCAATTGCTTGAAAAAATAAAAGCAAATCAGATTGCGGATGTAGGCAAACAGGAAGTCAATTACGAAAAGCTGGTTGAGTTGCACCCCTCCTTTGTGTTTACCTCCGGCGGGTTTGATGGTGGCGATAAACTGCAACTTAAACTAAGCTCTCTGCACATTCAAAGCGTGCCTGACCTGGAATACAAAGAACAGGACCCCCTGGGCCGTGCTGAGTGGATAAAGTTTATAGCTGCATTTTATGGCCGTGAAGCATTGGCCGATAGTCTGTTCAGTAAAATTGAAACGCGATATCTTTCCCTTAAAGCACTGGCGGCAAAGGCAACAACGCAGCCCACCGTTTTCTGCAATCTTCCATTTAAAGAAATCTGGTATATGCCCTGTGGCGAAAACTACATAGCACAATTAATAGCAGATGCCGGTGGTAACTTCTTATGGAAATCATCCAGGGCAACAAACGGTTTAAACCTGAATCTTGATTACGAAGCCGTTTATAATAAAGCCGCCAAAGCCGATGTTTGGATAAACACCGGCTTTGCTGCATCGCTGCACGACATTCAATCAGCCGATCAAAAAAACACCTTGTTTAAAGCATTTAAAACCGGCAGCGTATACAACAACAATAAGCGCAACACGGTTGCCGGAGGATTTGATTTTTGGGAATCAGGCCCGGTAAAACCCGATGAAGTATTGGCCGACCTGATTGCTATCTTTCATCCGGAGTTAATGAAGGGGCACCAACTGTATTATTATCAAAAGCTGAAATAAAGATGAACACCGGAAGAAATACCATCCTCTTTATTTCGCTTATCGCAATTATGGTAGTTGCTTTCGCAGCCCAGCTATTAATTGGTTCGGTAAAAATTCCTTTCGAACAGGTAATCTCTATTCTTTCCGGTAATCGTTTCGATAACGAGGCCTGGGGTAATATTGTTATTCAATCCCGTTTGCCCGGGGCACTGGCAGCGCTTTTTGCCGGAGCAGGCTTATCCATCAGTGGCCTTCAGATGCAAACACTTTTCCGCAATCCGGTTGCCGGGCCCTTTGTTTTGGGTATCAGCTCGGGTGCAAGTTTGGGGGTAGCAATTTTTATACTCGCCGCTTCAGCTTTCGGGCTTTCGACCCAAACACACATCATCAGCGGGTGGGGAATTATTATTGCTGCTTCACTGGGTGCAATTGCTGTTTTTCTTATCAATTTTCTGTTGTCGTTAAGATTAAATGATGTGGTCGCTATTCTTATCATCGGCCTTATGATTGGCGGAGGAATAAGCGCCCTTATAGAAATTATGCAGTCGTTCAGCAGTAACGAAGCACTTAAAAACTTTGTGCTGTGGAGTTTTGGAAGTTTCAGGTATGTGGGCCTTTCTCAAATATTGTATCTCATAATCATTGTAAGCACCGGTTGCATTTTCTCATTCTTCCTGTCAAAACCATTAAACCTTTTATTGCTTGGTGATACCTATGCTAGCAGCTCAGGACTCAATCTGCGTTCCGCAAAAGTGTTGGTTGTGCTTTGCACAAGCCTGCTGGCCGGTAGCATAACCGCTTTCTGCGGCCCTATTGGTTTTGTTGGCCTGGCCGTTCCCCATATTGCACGTTCAATCTTCAAAACGGCCGACCACAAAATATTAACTCCCGCATGCATTTTAATAGGTGCCTCTATTTGCTGTTTATGTAACGTTTTAGCCTCGGCACCTGGCGCAGACTACGTTCTACCTGTTAACGCCATTACTTCCCTATTAGGCGCTCCCGCGGTTATCTGGATTATTTTAAAGCAAAAGAAAGTATAACCATGCTGCACGCCGAAAATATGAGCATTGGTTACCGGAAAGAAAAACACATTTTTTCCGATATTACTTTTACCGCTGAGGCCGGTGATATGATAGGGTTATTGGGGGTTAACGGAATCGGTAAATCAACCCTGCTGCGCACCATTGCCGGACTACAGCAACGCACCGGTGGCACACTTGAACTGAATGGCAGCGACATACATGCCTTGCCTGTGGCCGAAAGGGCCCGCCAAATAAGCATAGTGCTTACCGAGCGGATTTTTATTGACAACATAACGGTAAAAGACCTGGTAGCATTAGGCCGCACCCCTTACACCGGCTGGCTCGGCAATTTAAACGATGCGGATAAACAGGAAGTTGAAAATGTAATACGGGTAATGAAGATTGAAAAATTGCAAAACCGCTTTTTTAATGAGTTAAGCGATGGCGAAAAGCAAAAAGCCATCATTGCCCGCGCTCTCTGCCAGCAAACACCCGTAATGATACTAGACGAGCCAACCGCCTTCCTCGATTTCAGAAACAAGCGCGATATACTGGATATACTTAAAATCATCAGCACAGACCTGAAAAAAACCATCATCTTCTCCACCCACGATATTGAAGCCAGCCTTGAATACTGCAACAAATTTTGGATAATGACAGAAACAGGAGTTTTCAGGGAAATTACACGAACTGAAAATTTCAGGGCAGAGGTGATGGGGGCGTTGGCGGTGGTGAACTAAAACATATTTCGCCCGGAGGCCCCGGAGATGAAATACAGAGCAATACAATTCCGGGTTAAATGCACGCAGAATAAAATAATAAGGGATTTAAAAAAATGTATTCCCGGCTGTTAAACTCCGTGCGAAAAAATGCATTTAAGCACTTTACACCGCCAGCGCCAACTCATCATACACCTTCTCAATAAAGTAGATAGAGAGCTTGTTTTTAACTTCTATTGAACGCTTAACAGATATAAAGAAATCAACCAGCTTTTTAAAATCTGCCGGCTTTTGCAGGTAGCCATCGGCGCCTATTTTGTAGCACTCAATCATATCCTTTTTGTAGTCGGAATTGGTAACCACTATTACCGGTGTGCCTTCCAGGTCAATATCGCTCTTTATCCGCTGCAACACTTCACGGCCCGATACTTTGGGCATATTCAAATCAAGCAGCACCAAATCAAATTTCTTACCCAAAATTTTAAAAGTATCCAGGGTTTCGCAGGCCTCCTCGCCGTCGTAGGCAAAGGTTAGTTCAATCATTTCGGTCAATTCGGCCTCTTTTATGGCCTCCTGTATCAACCGCACTTCGGCAGGGTTATCCTCAATTAAAAACAAGTTGTAAGGCTCAGTGCGTTGAACTGTTAGCATAGGGATGGTTTTCTTGATACTAAAGTATAACCGTATTATGCCGATCCAATGTTAAATTATAAGGCGCATGGTGTTGATAATGTTAAAAGGTTATCAAAAATGATACACTTTTTTATGCTCCAATTTAACAGCCAATAAGATTGAAAGTTTAGCCAGAAAGGGCCAGTGATGTAGTAAAAGGCACCCTAACAATTCCATCAGCCTGAATGTCAGGCCTTTTCATTAGGGTGCCTTTGGTTTATTTCTTAATCAACTATTTTTTCTCGTCTACGCCTTCCTGGTTATCATCGTCGTTAACCTTGTTCACGAGTTCGCCTTTGTAGCTATGAAAAATACAGCATCTGTAAAACTTGTTTTATACACGCATAAGACATTAAGCAATGACAAACACCCGGTTATCTTTCAAGTGATAAAAGACCGCAAGGTAAAAAGGATAGGGACTGGTTATTCAGCGAGTAAAGACGAATGGGATTTTGAAAATAACAAGCCCTCTAAAAACCATAAATACAAACGGGAACTTGAAACGGTAATAGCTTTAAAGGAAGCAGAACTCAAAAAGCAGGTTTTCAACTTTGACGCTAACGACAAACAATTTTCAGCCGCCACGGTGGTTGAAACAGTAAAGCGCAAAAAGGCCGCTCATTCTGTGTTCACTTATTTTGATGAAGTGATTAAGGAACTAAACAAAGCGAACAGAATAAGATATGCTCATAGTTTTAAGTGTTGCAAAAAATTCCTACTTGAATTTAATCACAACAGGGGTTTAGACTTTACTCAAATTGATGTAAATTTTTTGAACAGGATTGAAACAGACTGCAAAGCGAATGAATGGAAAGAAACCTCTATTGCTTCTTATTTACGAACAATAAGGACTTTGTTTAACATGGCAATAAATGAAAATTTGATTACACCGGACGTTTATCCATTCAAAAAATATAAAATCG
>CAISWS010000064.1 GCA_903889265.1 uncultured Bacteroidota bacterium | reverse complement strand
GGAT
The DNA here is from genome assembly GCA_903889265.1 of uncultured Bacteroidota bacterium. GTDB lineage: Bacteria > Bacteroidota > Bacteroidia > Chitinophagales > LD1 > Bog-950. Next base: position 18,388 of record CAISWS010000064.1, on the reverse strand, counting down.
TGAAACTAAAAATTGTGCCCTGGCCATTACCTTCGCCTCCGTTAATTGAAAGTCCATAAAACAGCCCTGTGTTTTGCCTGGTTTATTACCGTGGTTGACACACTGTCATCCAGTCTGGACCCTACCACTGTAAGAAATATTGCATCAAGCATTCCAATAACCAAGTTCATTGTTTCGGGCACCGGTATTTTAACCTGGTTATTCGACCCAGCTGCTTTACCTGATAGCCTTGTAAATGCGTACACCAGCCAGGGTTTTATAAAATTCCGGATAATGAAGAAAAAGAATTTGCCAGTAGGTACCGTTATCAGCAACCGCGCAGCTGTTTATTTCGATTATAACCCTGCGGTATTTACCAATACCATTTCCGACACCGTTACCGCCAATCCTACGGGTATTTCGGCGGTTAAAATTAATACAGCCATAACGGTAAACGCATACCCTAATCCGTTCAGCAACGAAACTAACATAGTAGTAACAGGGTTGGATGATAAATACGATTTTGAGTTATACGACCCAACCGGCCGTTTATTAAAATCAGCCACCGGTATTACAACAAGCACGTTTCAACTGAACAGCAGTGGTCTGGCCGATGGCATTTATATATACACTATCAAAGTTGCAGGGCAAACCTTAGCGCCGGGTAAACTGGTGGTACAGCATTGATGCTTAGATGTTTTTGCCTAAGTATTTTTCGCTTGTCAAATGTATTTCGACCTGTTGGCTTATTCAGATATTTCGGGATGGAACCGCTCAGGTATATTTTTTTGCAAATCAGTTGACCGGTGATTTTTTTAAGGTTATTTTTCAACCTAAACATTCAAACGTTTAGCAGACCTCTTTCATAATTCGCTCTTCTTGAATCCTCCCCCGGAGTGACTTTCTCTGAAGGATATGGAAATGTTGAATTGTGAAAGAGGTCTGGTATTTAACGGTATCGGGGGTGAAACTGCATAATAGTGCTTCGCAGGTAATCCCTGTCAAGGTGGGTATAAATCTCGGTTGTAGTTATAGATGCATGCCCCAGCATTTCCTGCACGGCACGTAAATCAGCACCACCTTCAATCAAATGTGTTGCAAATGAATGCCTGAAGGTGTGTGGTGATATTATTTTTTGCAGGCCAATCTTTTCAGCACAAGCTTTAATAACCGTAAATACGTACATGCGCGTTAAGCGTTTGCCCCTGCGGTTTAGAAACAGAATATCCTCTTCGCCTTTCTGCACTGGTACGTGTACTCTGACATTATTCAGGTAAAGCCTTATTTGTTTTATCGCTTGCGATCCAATAGGCACCAGCCTTTCTTTATCGCCTTTGCCTATTACCTTGATAAATTCAACATCCAGAAATAAGCTTGATATTTTAAGGTTAATCAATTCACTGACGCGCAGGCCCGAGCTGTATAAAGTTTCCAGCATCGCTCGGTTGCGTGCACCCTCAGGAGTGCTTAGGTCAATAACCGCCAGCAACGCATTAATTTCTTCAATAGATAAAGTATCGGGCAGTTTTCTGGCCAGCTTTGGCGCCGATAGCAAATCAGCAGGATTAACCGACAGCACGTCCTCAATCAGCAAATATTTATAAAAGGCCCTGATGCCAGATATTATCCGGGCCTGTGAATGTGCATCAAAACCCAACTCATGAATTGTTTTTACAAAACCCTCCAGGTGCTCCAGCTTTATTTCATCTGCGCCTAATTGAAGCTTTTCAGCATCTAGGTAACTCACCAGTTTGCCTATATCACGCAGATAAGCATCAATGGAGTTTTGAGAAAGGGATTTCTCTAACTGCAAATAGCTTTTAAAACCTTTTATGTATGATTGCCACGACATAACTAAATACATTTACCACTAAGGATACAAAGAAACACTAAGAATCAGAACAAGGAATAAAAAGTAATTTTGATTTTAAATTCTCAATTTTGACTTTGAAACTGAAATGTAAATTGAAAATATGAGCGCAAAAAAGATAATCATCATTAACGGCCCTAATCTTAATCTGCTGGGAAAACGCGAACCGGATATTTATGGCAACATGAGTTTTGAAGATTTTTTTGCTGAGATCCGTGAAATATACAGCGCCGAAATACAGCTAAGCCAATTCCAAAGCAACGTTGAAGGCGAGTTGATTAATAAGATACAGGAGGTTGGTTTTACCTATCATGGTATAATATTAAATGCCGGGGGCTATACTCATACCAGTGTTGCCATTCGCGATGCAGTTGCAGCGGTAAAAACCCCGGTAATAGAAGTCCACATCAGTAACCCCTATGCACGCGAAGAGTTCAGGCAGCACTCTCTTATCAGCGGGGTTTGCAAAGGAGTTATTGCCGGGTTTGGGTTAGAGAGTTATGTATTAGCACTGGATAGTTTTCTTTAATTCCGCAATTTGACAATTAGCTGATTTGATAATGAAACGGCCTGAAAATTTGGTCGCCTATCAATCATCGCCGAATTTACTCATCGCCTAATTACTGAATTATTTTTCCAACCCACTCAATCTGATATACTTTTTGTAGCTGGTAGTTATGGTCTTCATAATCTCGTAATCTGAGTGATTTTTGAGATAATCGAGCGGCAGATTGCAGAACTTAATAAAATCATCATAGTTCTTCTCTGGGAGGTCTATAATCTTCTTTTCATTATAGTAAGTCAACAATTCTTTAAATACTTTTTGCCGGTCATCCTCCTGTATCTGTCCTTTCAGTTTCTCCCGCTCTTTAGCCCTTGCGCTAAACACTTCATACAAGGCACTAATAGGGCTTGAAAAAGGTTGTATCTCAGGCCTTTCCAATTCCTTAGGTGTAATACCCAAACGCTTTCGTTCTTCTTCTATCTGATCGAGGGTCTTAGGTGCTTTTACTACTACATCATGCAGGCCAATAGCAAAAGGGCTTAGAAAAATAAACAGCGCATATTCACTTTTTACAGCAGAATCAGCTACCGATATCTGGATAGTTTTGTAGCCCGGGAAAAAAACAAAAAGGGTATCGTGCTGGTATACGAGGTGCTCCGCATATCCTCCGCCATCTGTGGCAAAAGTCTCACTTATTTTTGGGTCAATAATATTAACACCAGCTAAGACCCTGCGTGAATAGCCATCGAACACCGACAACTTAATTTTCACCTTATCTGATTGTGAAAACGAATTCTGAAAAGAATGAATCAACAAAAATAAAATGACAGGCCGGATAAACCCCATGCGGCGAATATAACTAAGATTTAAAGCCAGCCAAGTTTTAGGAAACACGCATAAATGAATAAAAAATCTGAATCAAAACACGGGGTTTTATGCCTCTTTAACATCCCTGGCCACCAAAACGCTGATAAAGCCGTTTTATTATGATGAGGCGCAACAATTGATGCTGAAAGGCCAAATGCAACTAAAGGCGCCCTAAAAAATCCCTGATAGCAGAATATATCCTTTGCATGTCATTGGAAGAAGTACAAAACGGGGGAAGGATATAAATGATATTGCCTAATGGACGCAATATTATTTTCCTGTCCATAAAAAACGCATAGGCTTTATCGCGAATGTTATTCAAATAACCTCCTGCCCCTTCAGTTTTTAATTCTATGGCTACAATGGTACCAGTAACCCGAACATCTTTAATTGAGGGGTCTTCATTTATGCTATCTGCAAACGCCCGGTGCCACTTCTCAATTTGCATTGTTTTATCAAGCGTGCCCTCTTTTTCAAATAATTCAAGGCTTGCTATGCCGGCCGCGCAACCCAACGGGTTCGCCGTATAACTATGGCCATGAAAAAACATTTTTGACTTATCGTTTGAAAGAAAGGCCTCGTAAATTTCCTGAGTACAGGTGGTTGCCGCAAAAGGCAGAAATCCGCCGGTAATACCTTTCGATAAGCAAATGATATCAGGTTTGTTCCGGCAATAATCTGTAGCCAGAAATTTACCTGTGCGCCCAAAGCCCGTCATCACTTCATCAGCTATCGTAATGATGTTATTAGCTTTACAAACATCTATTAGATCGTCTAAAATCTGTGCAGAATACATCAGCATACCTCCCGAGCCTAACACCAGAGGCTCAAAAATAAAGCCCGCAATTTCGTCAGGCCCGTAACGCTCTATCAATGCAGTTAGCTCATTCAGTGCCTGTTGTTCATCGCCGGGTACCGGTGTTGGAATAAACTCAACATCAAACAGCAGATTCTGAAACGGCGCGGTAAAAACACCTCTCGCACTCACACTCATTGCGCCGAAAGTATCGCCGTGATAGGCATCTTTAAATGCAACTATCTTTTTTCGCTGCTGCCCCTTATTCCAATAAAGCTGTAGCGCCATTTTAATGGCTACTTCAACTGCAGTAGAACCATTATCAGAATAGAATATCTTTTGATGAAATGGAATTCGCTGCAACAACATTTCAGCCAGTAGAATGGCTGAAGGATGAGTAAACCCGGCAAAAATAACCTGCTCTAGCTTTTGAGCCTGAGCATAAATAGCAGCAGCCATATAGGGATGGCCGTGCCCATGTATATTAGTCCACCAACTTGAAACAGCGTCCAGGTATTGTTCTCCTTTTTCGTCATACAAATAGCTCCCTTCTCCGCGAACCATGGGTATAAAAGGCAAGGCATCCTTCATTTGGGTGTAAGGATGCCAGATAAGGTCACGGTCTTTATTCTGAAGTTCTGAATCCATAATACAATTTGAATACATTTTAACCGCAAAGACGCAAAGAGCGCAAAGTTTAAAGACAAAAGATTGAATGCAAATAAATATTTACATAAAAGCCGCCCTTAATTTTTGCGCCTGATGATGAATAAATTCTTTGTTGATTGTTGTCCCTTCCTCAATACGGCCAATAATTTTTGCTTGTCCAAAATGCTGGATTACTTCTTCATTATCCAGGAAATTACCACCGCTGAAAATAAGGCCCAGCAACTGAATCCCTCTTTGCTTCAGTAGTTCAATACTAAGCAGGGTGTGATTGATGCTGCCCAGGTAGTTTCTGCAAACAAGCACTGCCGGGGCCTGTAAGACGCTTATAAGGTCTGCTATGCACTCCTTGTTGTTCAATGGCACCAGCAGGCCTCCAGCGCCTTCTATTACTAAAGGGCGCCTGGTAACAGGCGGAATGCATTTTCCCAATTCTATTTGAACTTCCTCTACCCTTGCAGCATAATGTGGCGAGGAAGCGGTTTTGAGCCTGTAAATTTCGGGATGCGTTTTTGTTTCAGCATTTGATATCAGCGATTGCACCGTTACTGTATCGCTGGTGTCCAGGTTACCGCACTGAATGGGTTTCCAGTAATCGGCATGTAAAGCCTCCACCAAAACAGAGGCTGCAATTGTTTTACCCACACCCGTTCCTATTCCGGTAACAAAAATATTTTTGGGTAGCTGTTGCATTAAAGCGAGTTAATTACTTCAGCAAGTTTAATTACTTCCTGTTTGGTATTGAAACTATGGATGCAAATTCGTATCCGCTCGGTACCTTTAGCAACTGTTGGATAAAGGATTGCACGCACATCAAACCCTGCCTGTTGTATATTCAACGCTATTTGCTTGGCTTGTTCGTTACCTTGTACAATCAGCGATTGAATGGGGCTCTTGCATCCGCTCAGTTTTAACTTAGTGCGTGCGGTAAATTGTTGTTGAAAAAGGTGTACCAGTTCAAATAATTCTTTTCTTCTTGAATCAGCCTCTATTAAAAACTGATGGGCGCACTTTATAGTTGCCAGCGAATGAAAAGGCAATGAAGTAGAAAAAATAAAAGGGCGGCAATAATTAATCATAAACACCTTCAGGTCCTTACTGCATAGCATTACAGCGCCGTGTGCGCCTATGGCTTTACCAAAAGTATTAATCCGTATCAGGCATTTATCTTCCAACTTCAAATCAGCAACTAACCCCATGCCTTTGTTTCCGCAAATGCCTACCGCGTGTGCTTCGTCCACAATTAAACCTGCATCATATTTTTCGCAAAGAGTGGCTATCTCTTTCAATGGGGCAAAATCCCCATCCATGGAATATACGGACTCAATTATCACATATTTTAAGCCATTAGCGGAAGCAAGTTTTTTTTCAAGGTCGGCCAAGTCATTATGCTCAAAACCGGTTGAGCCGGCGCGGCTATTGCGTATCCCATCGTGAATAGAGGCATGCACCAGCTCATCATAAATAATGGTATCACCTCTGTAAGGTAGGCTTGAAAGCACACCATAATTAGCATCAAAGCCAGAGTTGAAAATCAGGGCAGATTCAGCGTTGTAGAATTCCGCCAAAAACCGTTCTACCGATTCAGCATACTCACTATTACCTGATAGTAATCGTGAACCAGTACTTCCCAACAAATATTGTCCGGCAGATTTTGTTTCCATTTCCACCCGCCGCTTCAACTCTTCATCGTGCGCAAACCCAAGATAATCATTGGAATAAAAGTCGGTTAGCCCTTTAATCACTTTAAGCGAGCGGAAGTTGTTTTCGCTATGCCGTTGCAGGATTTTGGCTTTAATGTATTGCTGAATGGGAGTACTCATGGATTCAATTTACCGCCAAGCGCACAGATCTGGCTTTTGAAACCAAAGTGTCCCTAAGCGGAGATTCTGCGGGGATGGTCCGTGTTCGTGATGGTGGCAAAATTAGTTAACAACCGCTTCCTGTTTTTCGGTTTTAAATGATTCGCGGGGCTTTAAGCCAAGCAATTCAAACATCTGCCTATCGGCATCAAAATCCGGGTTAGGCGTAGTAAGAAGTTTCTCGCCTGTAAATATGGAGTTCGCTCCTGCCAAAAAACACAAAGCCTGTTGTTCGAAGCTCATTTCATTTCTTCCCGCCGATAATCTAACCATTGCTTTAGGCATAATAATACGGGCCGTAGCAATCATGCGTACCATTTCCCACACTTTTACCCGCTCGCGGCCCTCCATAGGCGTTCCTTTCACCGATACCAGGGCATTAACCGGTACCGACTCCGGATGCAAAGGACGTGTAGCAAGCGTATGTAATAGTTTAATGCGGTCTTCGTCTGTTTCTCCCAATCCTATAATACCGCCACAGCAAACGCTCAAACCGGCTTTCTCAACGTTATCCAAAGTTTCCAGCCGGTCTTTATAAGTGCGCGTGGTGATTACATCACCATAATATTCATCCGATGTATCCAGGTTGTGATTATAAGCATACAATCCTGCTTCCTTTAAACGGGTAGCCTGGTCTTCAGTAAGCATACCCAAGGTGCAGCAAACTTCCAATCCCAATGCGTTCACGCCTTTGACCATGTCAATCACCTTGTCAAAGTCTGAGTTATCGCGCACATTACGCCATGCCGCGCCCATACAAAAGCGTGTTGAACCACCATTTTTGGCATTCAGGGCTTTGTCTATTACTTCTTCATAAGTCATTAACTTATGCGCCTCAACGCCGGTGTTATACCGGGCAGCCTGTGGGCAGTAAGCGCAATCTTCAGAGCAACCGCCGGTTTTAACCGATAGCAAAGTGCAAACCTGCACTTCGCCGGTGGCCTGGTATTTTTTGTGCATGGTTGCACCTTTAAATATCAATTCAAGCACGGGTTGATTGTATATGGCACTAATTTCATCAAGTGCCCAATCATTTCTTATTTCAGGTTTCATAAGGTCTAATTTCTGCCTGACAAATATAATGGCTAATGGGTAAGAATATAATCTGCCATCATTTTATGTCCGGCCTCAGAAAAATGAATTTCATCGGCAAAAAGGTATAAATCTTTCGGATTTGGGGCCTTTGAACAATATTCCAACGGGTCAGAGAAGGGGATTTGTTCCTTAAAACAAAAGTCCTTTACCATATTTTGAGGGTTCTTTGTGCTATCATTAAAACGAACTACCTGCGAGCGATAAGGTAACATAACCACATCCATTTGAACGCCAGCCTTTTTGCAGGTTTCAGCACAATGTTTTAAATAATTCATTGACCTCTGAAAAAGAAGATCATCTGACTTATAAAACCTTGCATCAAAACGAAAATAGCTGTCGGAGTTTTGGTAGAAAAAAAGTTTTATCAGTTTATACGTGTCATAGTCATCCTGCAACAAACTATTTATTTTGCCAAAAGTGTTATGCCGCATCATAACTGGTAACTCTTCGTTTTTATTTCTTCCATACACATCATTCAGGCAAAAAAATATGGTAACCTTGCTTACAGAAGAATCATTGTTAGCCAAAAGAGTTTTAAGCACATCCAGGTACTCGCCATCGGCATAACCAATCAGCGAGTAGTTCATAATATTAACAGAATCAATTTGCTGAGCCGCTAAGGCCGCAAAAGTTGATGAATCACCTACACCCACACCTTCAGTAACCGAGTCGCCAATAAAAAGCCATTTTTTCTTTTTCGCTGAATAAGGTTTTGGGCCTTTGCGGCAGGCAAACTGATCGGTATGAAATGGTTTGCCCCAAACCATACCAGTGGCGTTTTCTTTCAGGCCAGGGCTTTTAAAATATTTGTTATCTACGATGAGCGATGAATCGAATTGGCGATTGTAGATGCGATTTAGAATCGCGCGCGATAGAAACTCTACCAAAACAGGTATAACCAGAACCACTAAAAAAGGGCCAAAATATTTCTTCATTTTATGCCGCTAAAATTACGATTTGCCTGATGGATTTTACCCTCCAAATTTTTTCCCTTGCAATTTCCACGAAATTATATATTCGCGCCCTTAATTTTTTAACCCTCTAAATTTTTAGCACATGTTCAAAAACATCCGTCAGTACGAAAACTTACACATTGCATTCTGGCTTATCAAAGATAGCTGCTGGGTTATGTCGTTTAAGCTGCTTGGCATGTTTATGATTATCCCTACGCTATTTGTAGCCGTGCATATTGCATGGTTATCCAGAAAAAATCAGGCAGACCTGTTCCATAATATAGCTGTATGTTTATGGATATCAGCCAACGCTACATGGATGACAGGTGAATTCTTTTTTCGGGATACGTTACGCCCTTATGCCACTGTATTTTTTGTTCTGGGTCTAATTGTTGTGGCGTTCTATTATATCGTATACTTTCCAAAGTTAGCAAAGCAGGAAAACAATGATAACGAAAACGCCGAATTGGCACCGGATAAAAATTAAATAAGCCGGATTGTTAATCAGTTTTCTACCAAGGATAACAGCGTTTGCAGTTTATCGCGCAATTGTTTACGGTCAACAATAAAATCCAGGAATCCATTCTCCAGTTGAAACTCGGAAGTTTGAAAGCCTTCAGGCAGCTTCTTCTTCATGGTTTCTTCAATTACCCGCGGGCCGGCAAAACCAATCAGGGCACCTGGCTCGGCAATATTAAAATCGCCAAGCATGGCAAAAGAAGCTGTAACCCCTCCTGTGGTGGGGTTGGTCATTAAACTGATGTAAGGAATTTTAGCATCGGCAAGCTGGTTCAGTTTTGCCGATGTTTTAGCCATCTGCATCAGCGAAAAGGCCGATTCCATCATCCGGGCTCCGCCTGTTTTGGATATTATTAATAACGGCATTTTATGTTCAATACAGAAGTCTATGGAGCGGGCAATTTTCTCTCCCATTACTGAGCCCAGGGAACCAGCAATAAAACCAAAGTCCATGGCAGCGGTAAGCAATTTATGTTCGCCGCATTCACCAATGGCCACGCGCATAGCTTCTTTTAATCCGGTAATTTCGGTGGTTTCGTCAATCCTCTTTTGGTATGGCTTCAGGTCTGTAAAGTGCAAAAAATCAACAGGCAAAAGGTCGTCAAAAAGTTCCTGATAGTTATGGTGATCGTAAATAATGTTGAAGTACTCCTCAGCATCTATGCGCTCGTGGTAATTACATTCAGGACAGATGTGCATGTTTTCCTTCAGCTTGGTAACAAGCATGGTGTTTTTGCAGTTCTGACATTTGTGCCAAACACCTTCGGGAGTTTCCTTTTTTTCTTCGGTGGTGGTTTGCACCCCTTTCCGAAACCTTTTCCACCAAGGAACTTTTTCTTCCATTGTATTTATTTTGCTCTGAGCTATGCGCTATAAGCTCTGAGCGCATGCTCATTACTCAAAGCTCACAGCTCAAAGCCCAAAGCAATTTAAGCAATTGTAATCTTCTTATTCAAATAAACATCCTGTATGGCATTCAGCAAAGCTACACCTTCTTTCATTGGGCGCTGGAAAGCTTTACGGCCTGAAATCAAGCCCATACCACCAGCACGCTTGTTGATAATAGCTGTTGCAACCGCTTCGGCCAAATCAGTAGCACCTGCAGATGCACCGCCCGAATTAATTAAACCTACGCGGCCCATGTAACAGTTAGCTACCTGGTAACGGCAAAGGTCAATTGGGTGTTCTGTTGTTAATTGTGAGTAAACCCGTTTATCGGTTTTGCCATAGTTAAGTGCGGTATATCCGCCATTATTTTCAGGCAGTTTTTGTTTGATGATATCGGCTTGTATGGTAACGCCCAGGTGGTTACCTTGCCCTGTTAAATCAGCCGACAACGAATAGTCAACACCATCTTTTTTAAACGCGCTGTTACGAAGGTAGCACCAAAGCACGGTTGCCATACCCAGTTCGTGTGCGTATTCAAAAGCTTTAGCCACTTCAACTATCTGGCGCTTGGATTCCTCACTGCCGAAATAGATGGTAGCGCCAATTGCCGCAGCACCCATGTTATAAGCATCCTTTACTGTTCCAAACATGATTTGGTCGTAGCTATTAGGGTAGCTCAAAAACTCGTTGTGATTGATTTTTACAATCAGAGGTATTTTATGAGCGTATTTTCTGGCAACAATACCCAACACACCAAAAGTTGAAGCCACCGCATTGCAACCGCCTTCAATAGCCAGTTCAACAATAGTTTCCGGATCAAACATCGGCACGTTCGGGGAAAAAGAGGCCCCCGCGCTATGCTCAATACCCTGGTCAACAGGAAGGATTGAAACATAACCAGTTCCGCCCAATCTGCCTTTGTCAGCAATTAACTGAAGGTTACGCAACACATTGATACTACGGTTTGAATCTTTCCAGATATCATCAACAAAAGTGCCTTTAGGCAAGTGAAGTTGGTCTTTAGATATAGTTTGAGAGGTGTGGTTAAGGAGGTAGTTTGCTTTTTCTTCACCCAGCAGGGTTACTATGTCGTCTAATTTCATATGGTTAATTTGAATGGCAAATGTAAAAATTTGTGGGATGTATAAAATTTAAAGTCTGGATTAGCTATTACCCAAGCAAAAACTTTTCAGCTACCTCAATAAATTCATTGGGCTTATCAGCCTGCACCCAATGCCCCGCTTCGGCTATCTCGGCTAACTGATTATTTGGGAAAAGCTCCATAATATCCGGGTAATTTCCCGCGTTGATATAATCAGATTTACCCCCTTTAATAAACAAGGCAGGGCCCAAAAACGGCTGATTTGCCGATATTCCGTCCATAATATCCTCATAATGACTCCAAAGCCCCTGTAGGTTGAATTTCCATTCAAAATGCTTTTCAGAGGCATCACGTTGCAGTCCCTTCATTAAAAACTGGATGGTGGTATAATCATCTCCAATCCGATTGCGCAACACCTGTTCCACTTCTTCACGACTGTTGGCTTCCATAACATTGGCGGCATCCAAAGCCTCAAAAATATAGGTATGGTGGTCTTCGGCTTCAGATGGGGCAATATCTACAACAATCAGCTTTTCGACCAAATCCTGGTTTTCCAAAGTGAATTTCATAGCAGCTTTCCCACCCATGGAGTGGCCGATAATATGAGCTTTTGAAATATGCTGCTGTTTATAGAAATCAGCAATATCTGCACTTAAAAGCTCGTAATTAAAATCATCGGTGTGCGGAGATTTGCCATGATTGCGTTGATCAATGATGTAGGTTTTAAACGAACCGGAAGAAAGTTCGGAGATTTTGCGGGCAATGGTTTGCCAGTTATCCAGTGAGCCTAACAGACCGTGTAAAATTATGACCGGAAAGCCGGTGCCGAATTCTTTATAATTCAAATTCATTTTGAATACATTTTTAATTTACCGCAAGGCGCGCTAAGAACGCCAAGGGAAATTCAAAGTTTTTAAGAAACTCAGGTTGCGGGTATTTACAATGGTTAAATTCCATTTGCAATTCGTTTTATACCGTTTTTAATTAGCTTGACATTGAAATTTATTAAGAACCCTAGCTTAACTTGTGAGTGCCTTAAATAGGTAAGTATCTGGGCCAGGTGCTGGTCTTTTAATTCCTGAACGCTTTTTAGTTCAACAATAACCTTACCTCCAACCAGCAGATCAATTCTATAAGCGAAATCCAATTTTGCGCCTTTGTAAATGATCGGCAATTCCTTTTGTACTTCAACCTCAACGCCCTTGCTGCGTAATTCGTAAACAAGGCAAGCTTCATAAGTTGATTCAAACAAACCTGGCCCCAGTTCGCGATGAACACTTAAAGCTGCATCCACAATTAAAGCGCCTAATTCCTCTTCGGTCATGCGATCCACCATTTATTAACTCTCCGAGTTCTTAAAAATCTTTGCGCCCTTAGCGTTCTTAGCGCGCTTTGCGGTAAATTAAAGATTGCGTTTAAATCATTTTTGTTCTCTTCATTAAAAACGGCAACAACACCTGCCTGAAGTCAAGGTTTATATCCGCCTCTACAAAGTCAATTTTAAACTGCCCGCAACGGAGTTTCAGGTTCTTTTCAAAAGCCTGCATTTTTTCAACGTAATAATCTTTTACCTGGTTGGAATGAAGCTTTACTTTTTCGCCAGTTTCCATATCAATAAACTGGTATGGCCGGTTTTCGAAATTAAACTCTAATTCCTTCTGCTTATCTACGACGTGAAAAAGAATAACCTCGTGCTTGTTATATTTTAAGTGTTGCAAGGCCGAAAATAATTCTTCGGCTCCTGCACCATCAAGATTATCAAACATGTCGCTGAAAATGATAATCATGCTGCGCTTGTGAACTGTTTCTGCAATCTGGTGAAGGCATTTAGCTGCGGAGGTTTTTATATTCAGCGGTTTTTCCTTTAGCAGGCTTTCCAATTGAGCATATAGTAATTGATGGTGTTTGGTGCTTGATTTGGCATCAGTATTAACCAATACCTCATCGGTAAAAATACTTAGCCCGGCCGCATCGCGTTGCCGCTTTAGCAAATTGATAAGCGCAGCGGCCGAAAGAATAGAAAAACGCAACTTATTCGTTTTCGCACTGGCATCATTCGGAAAATACATGGATGAAGATGCGTCAATAACTATCTGGCACCTCAGGTTCGTTTCCTCCTCAAAGCGCTTTACAAACATTTTGCCTGTGCGGGCATATACCTTCCAATCCAGGTGGCGTGTGGCCTCACCGGGGTTGTAAAGCCGGTGCTCGGCAAACTCCACCGAAAAGCCGTGAAAGGGCGATTTATGTAATCCAATGATAAAACCTTCAACCACCTGCCGTGCAAGTAATTCAAGGTTTTCAATTTCCGGAAATTGCTGTTCGTTGATCATAGATAAAAACAGAGGGGCAATCTGTAGTCCGCTTACCGGCAGACCTGATTGCCCCTACAAGAATAACATTTATGAACCTGATTAGGAAAGATGTTTGGTTAACATAGCTACTAAACTAGCCTTAGGCACTGCGCCAACCTGTTTGTCAACTACCTGTCCGTTTTTAATAAAAAGGATGGTAGGTATGTTGCGTATACCGTATTTCATAGCAGTTTCAGGGTTGTTATCTACATCCACCTTGCCTACTACGGCTTTACCTTCATATTCTTTTGAAATCTCTTCTATCATAGGGCCAATTGCTTTGCAAGGGCCGCACCACTCTGCCCAAAAATCAACAATAGCTACTTTATCGCTGTCTAACACTGTTGTTTTGAAGTTGGTATCTGTTAATTGAACTGCCATAATGTTTGTATTTATAGTTATAAAAATCTTGTTTCAATATTTGTTGTGATTTACAAAAGTAACTCACCTTGCCAATTTATGTACCTCATTTTTCAACAGGCCTTTGTGGCATCGTTTAGTCACCCATCCGGATATTTTGACACCCTCTATCATTGCCTTATGCCATAAAGTTTGAAGATAACAATAGTGCTAATAAAAAAGTTTAAGCCACTCATAAAAAACGATTTGGGTTTAGCGCCAAGCGTTTGTATTTAAGCCTCCCCTTTGGCGAGGTTTGGAGGGGCTTTTACTTACGTGTACTGGATTTCTCCTGCAAATTCTCGAAGGTAGACATTGGATTATCAACGCTTTGTGTATTAACCAGCCAGTCAGGGATGTTACCTCCGGGGTTGGATGAATACTCATTGGTAACTTCAGTTCCGCCATTTTTTGGGGCCAGTTTCCAGACAGAAACTAATTGCTGAATTCGAACGATATCGGACTCCTCGCGAATATATTTAGGTTCGGAGGTTTCGGTAATTGTTATTATACCGGTATGAGGGTCTTTTTCATACTTTACCCTTACCACGCAATCCCTGTCTTTTACAGGCCAGGTACCATTAAACACCATGTGAACAATAAACTCATTATCACCCATGCGCGCTACTACGCTTGATTTGCGGCATCGGGGCATCCAGGATTTATAACTATCGAAATCGGTAAGTACTTTAAGCATCTGTTCAGGCGTAATGGCAACCGTCATCGTAGCCCTGCAATCGCGCAGTTTGCCCCATTTGCTTTTCCTTGTAAAAATTTTGATGCCTTTTTTATCGCGTTCGTAAACCCAGCCGTCTATCTGGCCTTGTTGTGGTACTTTGAAGGAGGCAACTAAAATAATTGCCATAAATACCAACAAATATTTACCCACCCGCTTCATAACTGCAAATTTAAAACCTTAAACTCTAATTCCAGCGAAAAATTCTCTTTTTAAAAACAAATTTTTCGCTAAAAAAGTTTAAAGTCTAAATAAGGGAGAAATGGGACGCTGATTTATTATGATTAAATACAGAGAAAAAGGGTAAAAGTCGCTATTTGCGAGACCACGACAGCATTTCTACCGGCAACCTGCGATTATCCCTGAAATAGTCAGATAGCATCCCCATTGCAATCACAGTCGCTTCACTTTTTATTTTGCCTGATTCCAATTTGTCTTTAGTACTACCGGCAAATTCCAGTTCGTCAGACTTTACTTGTGCAACTATTGAAAGCTTATCATTTTTCTTAAACTGCGAAAATGAAATTTCAAAATCCGGACGAACATCTTGTGCATACTTTTTAAGCGCTTTATAAATTCCTTTCATAACACCATCGATTAATGAGCCATTTTCGGAAGTAATATAATTGCCGGCATAACTAATTTTCCTTCCCCGCCTATACATCCAGTCAGAAGGCCAGGCGATAGCAATCTGATAATAATTACTATCCATTTGAGTACAGATAGTGATTTGGTGATAGCCCGTACTATAGATATCGCTGCAAACCCAATTCATTTTATGCATAATTCCATTTGGGAAATGGAAATAATTCTGATTTACTACCTCGTAGCGTTTATCTTCAATATAAAATTTCATATCTTTATTCAGCAGAGCAAATTCCTCAATGCAATTTCGCAGATAATAGAAATCAAATTTCAATTCTTTAAAGATTTCAATATCCAATTCGAGCCGTATTAACAACACACCGTCACTAGGCTTATTTACACCCTTCAAATCCTCTGAAATAATGCCATAATTAAAAACGAAACCTGCTTGTGATGTATTTATCTCTAATCTTGAAGTGAGCCCCCGCAAAGCTTTGCAAAACATGGCGGTGAAAGGCTTGGAGTAATCATAAAGAAAAAGCCTAAGAAATTGTTGCAAATCATGATTTGATCTGACCTGCAAACTGCAAACTGTATTACCCAAAATCGTAATTGCAAAACTTTCGACTTTAGCATCTCGGCCCTTTACTAATTCTTCAAATATATGTGTAATAAGGTAGTTTACTCCTTTTAGTCCTAAACTACCAATATACATTCCAGGTCTCCGGCGCACATGCTGATGCATTTCCTCCTCTTGCTTCTCCATAAATTTTCAAGTCTGTTCTTGACCTTGCAATTTACAGAATTGCCAATAAAAATCAAAGCATTTCTCCGTCAAAAATCAATAAAAAGCCAATTTAAAAATGCTGCTCCGACAACCACCTTTCTGCCTCCAGCGCAGCCATACAGCCAGTACCTGCAGCAGTAACCGCCTGGCGGAAAACTTTATCCTGCAAATCGCCGCAGGCATATACCCCTTCAATATTGGTTTTGGTTGAATCTGGTGCTGTTACAATATATCCCTGGTCATCAGTAGTTATAAAGTCTTTAAAAACTGCTGAGTTGGGTTGATGGCCGATGGCCACAAAAAATCCGTGAACAGGTATAGTTGTTTTCTCGTTGGTTTTGTTGTTAACGATGCGAACGGCTTCAACTACCGTTTCGCCTAATACTTCATCAGTTTCACTATTCCAGTAAACGGTAATGTTCGGGGTATTCACGACCCGGTCCTGCATAATTTTTGAGGCGCGCATCTGGTCCCTTCTTACAATCATATGCACATGGGTACAAAGCTTGGATAGGTAAATAGCTTCTTCGCATGCTGTATCACCAGCCCCTACTATAGCTACTTCAGTGTTTTTGTAAAAGAACCCATCGCATACTGCACAGGCACTTACGCCTGAGCCGTTCAAACGTTTCTCGCTTGGTATTCCAAGCCATTTAGCCTCTGCACCAGTCGCAAGAATCACTGCATCCGCCTCTATCAGCTTAGTATCATCAATCCAAACCTTGCGCGGGTGAACCGAAAAATCAACTTTAGTTGCAATACCAAAGCGGATATCAGTCCCAAACCTTTCGGCCTGTTTTTTAAAATCTTCCATCATCTCTGGGCCCAATATTCCGGAAGGATAACCCGGAAAATTCTCCACATCAGTAGTATCCATTAATTGTCCGCCGGGCCTTAAACCGGTATACATCATAGGCTTCAGGTTAGCGCGTGCCGCGTAAATAGCGGCGGTATAACCTGCCGGACCGGAGCCGATAATCAAACAATGTACTTTTTCAGCTTCATTACTCATATTCAATTCTGTTTATCGTGTTTCAATTAAAGCATTAAAAATAGGAGGCAGTAACAACATGCAGGCCTAATATTAATCAACATTATTTGGGAACAATAATGGTGTAATATTTAGTGCCATAACCGGCAAAACAACCCAACCCGTTATTAACATTGCCAATAATTTTTACCGGCGATGAAAACGGGCTGTTGCCCCCGTCATTCTCCAGCGTATAAAAGAAATTATAGGTATTAACATCAATATTACTCCACATAACAGTAACCGTATCCCCTTTGTTAAAATAGAGGTCGGTATTTAAATCGAATTTTGCATTTGGGGCAAGTCCACGTTCAACGGGCAAGTCAACTGTACGGCCCACAAACATCCGGTCATCATAAACCGAACCGCCTGCCCCGGTATAAAAAGGCTGGCTGTTTACCTTTGTTTCGTAACGGATAAAATTACCAAAGGTATCAGGCACAGTTACATAAACGTAAACTGCGGCAAACGAATCGGCATAGGCTGGGCTGGGGTCGGGCCTGATGGCCAGTGAATCTAAACCTACAGTATTCGGAATAGTAGTTGTTGCGTTTAAATGGATAGAATCATGCTGCCCTGCTGTAATAGGGGGAGCTACAACTGTAAGCTGGTAAGTAGTTTTTAATTTACCCGTAAAGCTGCAAGTGCCCGTTGTATAGTAATTAATAATATCGGGCACGGTGTAAGCGCAGATATTAAGTGCGTTGGCTGAATCAACAGTTGTATATCCTAAGGCACTTAAAAGCTGCTGGGTCTGCGCAGCAGGCAAATTGAGGTCGCCAAGGCAAAATTCAACCAGTTGCACCTGCGTGCCATCGCTGCCGGTAACTTTTGCGTTTGCCCCGTGTACAAAATAGGCTCCCAGGTTATTCAGATTAGTATTGCCGAAAAACTGTTGGCTTTTTGAAAGAAGTATAATAGGCGGTACTCCGTTTTGTATAGAACCATCTACCACTACCTGTTGAGAATTGGCCGGTATACTAACCTGTACCACTTTTGAACATGCGGTAAGTATAATTGCCAGCGTAAACAAGGCGTACCTGAAACCCAAAACAACCGCAAGCTTTATATTACCCTCTATCTTCTTCATTTCTCAGAATTTAAAGTTCCACGTTAAACTTGGCAAAATAGGAAACAGAGATACCTGCCGGGCCGTAAACGATATTGACTTGGTGTTACCACTGGCGCTGTTTGAGCCGCCACCTACATAGCCTTGAGCATCAATATACAGGAAGAAGGGGTTCATCCTGTTATATGCATTATAAACTGAGACGGTAATATCAGAGTTGAAAACTATTTTGCGTTTCTTTTTTGGTATAATCTTATAAACGAAACCCAAATCCAACCGGTCATAATCAGGCATTTTATACCAGTTACGCGGGCCGTAAACATAAT
>CAISWS010000063.1 GCA_903889265.1 uncultured Bacteroidota bacterium | reverse complement strand
CTGCCGAATCAGGTAAAAATTTGGTAATGCCAAGTGGTGGGGTATATGGTTCCATCAGGCATTGTCCATTAGCGTCACCCAAATTTAATGAGTTATTCACAAGCTGCGAAACCATAGGTATTGTACTTGCCTGCCTTGGCCCAAAATAAACATTAAAGTAAAAGTCGCAAGGCAATACCGAAGTAGCATTATAATTTTTCACATGGAAATTCAGGTCCAGGTAAGTTTTCTGGTCCCACATTAATGCTGTTCCTTCAGGTAAAATCAGGTTGGCATCTTCCTGCCATGCACCGGTCAGGTTTTTGTTACCTTCAAACGAATTGGTACCGCCTATTAACTGAAGTGCAGGGCTTATTAAAGGAGGTGTAACCTGGCCTACATTATATACATCTGGTGCAGCATTGTTTCCGCTGTTGTCGCGTGCCGAAGCAGAATCGGGATATTGAAAAAGTAAAAAGTGGTGGCTTTGATTATTCATAGCACCATCAATACGCGTAATTTCAGGTAAAAAAGGAAAGTGAACTACCTGCTGTTCCAGCCACTCCTGCTCAACATATGGGCCAGAGGTAGGTAAAAACACAGGCCCCATTCTCAATCTGATACCTCTGCCAACCGGCGGTGCAGGTGGTTTTGCAAAAAACGGAATTAACTGCCCATCGTTGTAGTATTGCGCAATAGTGCCGTAGTCTGGCTGTGGGTCGGTGCTGGCGTAAACTTCAAGCGCACCAAAACGTATCCATTGGCGCACCACCTCAATTTCCAGACTTGAAAGGGTATCAGGAAAGTTACCGGTACCTTGCACCGGAAGCATGGCAGCACCTTCGCCGGTTGAATCTAATGCCAGGTCGGTATCAAACTTTGCACCAGCAATTTTGCGTAGTAAAAAACTTTGATAAGGCTGTTGAGGATAAACCAATTCTTCAAACTTTGCCACCGAACTTGCCGATAACTGCGAAGGCTTATTAAATATTTGCTTGTAAACCGCGTCAGAATCACCATCAAATGTAAGCACTGCACTTCCATCGGTAGCAGTGGCCGTGTGACATGAAGAATTCTGACATTTAGTGTTAAGGATAGTATACACCCTGCCATACTGAGATTGGGGGGTAACTAGCGCCTGTGCACTAAGCATTATAACCAACACGTTAAAAATAGCAAGAACGGAAAGTTTTTTCATTGTGGCTTTTGGTTTTTAGTGCATCGAATGTAATAAATAAAATAGTAGCAATTATGCAACGGCGTAAAATTTAACTAAATAAGCCAAAATTGTGTGCACAGGGTTTGTTAACATTCCAAACCCTCCCACCCATTGGCTTTAAAAAACCTTCGGTTTTTCGTCCCATAATGCGCACTATCCACAACTGCCGGTTCAATATTTGGTTCACAGGGCTTTAATAACAAAGGCAGCTTTGCCATACTATTATTCACCCGGTTACCGTTATTCACTAAACCAATTATAAATGATACTTCTGCAAATAGTTGCCGATACCTCAGCCATAGCAAAAGGCGCCGCCGCCCCGCAACAAACCCTGAACCTGCTGGATCTTTTAATGAAGGGCGGCTGGGTTATGTATCCGCTGGTGGTACTATCCATTATTTCAGTTTACCTGATAGTTGAACGATATATCGTTATCAGCCGGGCATCGAAAGTAGACCCTGGCTTTATGTCTAATATTAAACACATGCTGCTGGATGGCAAAACCGATGCAGCCCTCAGTTTATGCCGCAGCGTAAACACCCCCATTGCCCGCCTGCTGGAAAAAGGGATTAAACGACTTGGCAAACCCGTTAAGGAAATTGAAAGTGCAGTTGAAAACACCGGCAAGCTTGAAATTTATAAGCTGGAAAAGAACCTCTCGTACCTGGGCATAATAGCTGGTATAGCACCTATGTTTGGTTTTGTGGGTACCATTAGCGGGGTAATCAAAATATTCTACAACATATCGCTGGCAGATAATATCAGTATAGGGCTAATTGCCGGTGGTTTGTACGAAAAAATGATAACCTCTGCCAGCGGCCTGGTAGTGGGTATTATAGCCCACATTGGTTTCCATTACTTAAATACGATGATTGACCGGGTAAGTTTTCAGCTGGAAAGCACCACCGTTGAGTTTATTGATTTAATACAGGAACCTACGAACGAGAAATAGCTTTGAGCCGTGAGCTATGGGCTTTGAGTAAACTTAAACTTTTATTGCTCATAGCCCATAACTCAAAGCGCATAGCCCAAAACAAAAACCATGGAATTAAGGCGAAAATCACGAATGTCATCTGAGGTAAGTACATCTTCCCTGAACGACATTATGTTCTTTCTGATGTTGTTCTTCCTTATCATGTCTACCATGGTGGCACCTTCGGTTATTAAAATAAACCTGCCCAAAACCAATGCAGGCAAGGCCGTAAGCAAACAAAATATCACTTTGGCTGTGGATTCTAACCTCAACTACTATCTTAATAATGAAAAGATAACGTTCGACCAGTTAGAGCCTAAGCTTATTGCCATCAACCAGAAAGATACTACCAAAGAACCCACTATCGTTTTTCAGGCCAGCAAAAAGCTGCAATTACAGGATGTGGTGGACGTAATGGGCGTAGGAAGTAAGTTAAAAATGAAAATGGTGTTAGCCACAACTAACAAGTGATAGTTTTTTTTGAAATTAATTTTACCGCAAAGAAGCAAAGAGCGCAAAGGAAATGCAATTGAAAACCAGATTATCCAAAGTGTTTTAATTTCAGGAGCAATTTGTTCATGGCCCTTAAAATTAACTTCTGTATTCCTTTGCGCTCTTTGTGCCTTTGCGGTAAAAAAATGTATTAAAATATGTTCGCCACAGACTTCGACAGTCAGGAAAAGAGTTTCAGGAATAAGAAAAACGCAACGGCTACAGTTGTTACCATTCTTGTTCACGCCCTGATTATACTTATCCTGCTGTTTTCTATACTGCACACACCAAACCCTCCTTACGAGGAGAGCGCTGGTGGTATGTCGGTTAACTTTGGCACCGATGCTGTTGGCACAGGCGATGAGCAACCTTTTACCTATACCCCCGGCCCAACGCCAACCACTGCCGCCGCTGCCCCGGCCGAAACCAAACCCGAAGAAAATGTGCCCGATAAGGTCTTAACGCAGGAAAATGAGGAAACCAACGTTACAGTACCTAAACCCGAAGATAAACCCAAACATAAGCTAAACGATAAGGCCGTATTTAAAAAGCACCCTAAAAACATCAATAGTACCGCCACCACTACGGCAGCTACAGAAGCGCCGGCCCCGGTTCCCCAACCTAAACCCGATGCAAATGCTATGTTCAGCAAAGGGGCCTACGGCAAGCCCAACAACAGCAAAGGCGATGGCACCGGCGGCGGACAGGGCGATCAGGGTAACCCTAACGGCGATCCTAATTCAAGGAACTACCTGGGCACAGGAGATGGCAACGGCGAAGGACCCGGCCATGGTGATTTAAAGGGCGGTGCTTACTTAAAGGGACGTAAAAATACAACCCTGCCAGCACCCAACCAGTGTAGCACCCAGGGTAAAATAGTAATAGCAATCAAGGTTGATAAAACGGGGCATGTAATTGACGCCACCTTCAAGCGCTTTGCCTCAACTGCCGTGGATGAATGCAACATAACCAACGCCATCCTCGCTGCCCGCAAAGCCACCTTCAACCCCGACCCTAATGCGCCAGATGTGCAGGAAGGGACGATTACTTATATTTATAAGGTGCATTGAGGACTAAGGACCACTGACCTCGGAGCAATAAAACGCCTTGGTGGGTTCCTGGTTTTAACCCTTGTCTGTCGTCAGTAGTCGGTCGTCTATCAATGATTCGCCTCAATCAGTTTCTCAATCTCCTCCAGCTTCTCCAGGCTCATTTTAGAAAGCAGCTTGGTAATCTCTATCTTCTTTTCCCTGGTTCTTATTTTTTGCAATGGATGGTCTGGCCGGTCATCCAGCAGGTCGCTGGGGCTCCACTCAAAAATATCGTTGGGTGTACAGTTTAATACTGTACACAACTTTTCAATGTGGTCAAGTCGCATATGCTCTACTTTGCCGTTTTTGTATTTATGTGCAGTAAATGGTACAAAGCCACTTTGGGCCAAAAACTTGTAAGGCTGTTCAATTCCCCTGGCCTTAAAAATCCGTTTTAAATTAAGCTGTAGCATAGTGTAGTGCGCTTTGTTTGGTTCTAAATGAAGTTCCAAAACAACAAACAACAACTACAATACTAGACACTACTTTCAAACAAATGTGGATTACTTACATAAACCAGCATAGTATATCATAATAAGCCCAATGCTTTTTAGCTTATCCACAATCTTATTTTCTAAAACTACAATACTAAGTTTGCACTTTTTAAAATTCGACGTTTTTGCATTTAGTAGCAGCTATTCGGATCATATTTCCCTATTCAAAATGCAACTATTTGATTTTGATTTATTTATGGAGCCGGCAAAAGCCACTCAATCTCTTCGCTTTACCGGCCCACACCTGATTTACACAAGGCACTCAAAATCAATCAACTAGCTTGAAAATCGGCTGCCCTCTGTTTTGGTTTCCTCTTTAGCGGACTGAAGGGGCTGAGCCTCTGCGAAAAAGTAAAGCCAATTTTAAACTGACTAAATACAGTCTTTGCCCTTTGGGTACAAACCCTATTTTTACCCCAAATTAGCCACCATGAACAGCACTGCCGAAGTAGTTATAACCCAAGCCCTTTTGGAAGATATTATGGATATGGAGGGCAGATGTGCCCCTGGCGACCATACCTCCTTAGCATGTATACCCGTGGATACCGAAGGCAAAGCCCGCTTAATTTGCAAAGCCGAAGGAATACTTGCAGGCGTTGACCTGGCCGAAATAATTTGCGAAGAAGTAGACCGCGGAATTAAGTTTGAGAAGCGGCTGAATGACGGTACCCAAATAAAACATGGCGATATTGCCTTTATAGTTTATGGCGAGGTAAAGTCCTTATTGAGGGCTGAGCGGGTGATACTTAATTTTATGCAACGCATGAGCGGCATTGCCACCCATACCTCCAAATTTGTAAAAGCTGTTGAAGGCACCGGTACCACTATTATAGACACCCGCAAGACCGCCCCGGCTTTAAGGTATTTCGAAAAATGGGCGGTCCGCATCGGCGGAGGACAAAACAACCGTTACGGACTGTTTGATATGATCATGCTAAAAGACAACCACATTGATTTTTGCGGGGGAATCAGCAAAGCCATCATGGCAGTTAAAAACTACCAGGAAAAAAACAAGCTAAAACTACCCGTTGAAATTGAAGCCCGCAACCTGGCTGATGTGGAGGAAATCCTCAAAACCGGCCATGTAACCCGTATTATGTTCGATAACTTCTCCATCGGGCTGTTGAAAGAAGGAGTTGCCATGGTAAACAAACAGTACCAAACCGAAGCTTCTGGCGGAATTACGCTGAATACAGTCCGCACCTTTGCTGAAACAGGGATAGATTATATCTCCGTTGGGGCAATTACCCATTCATCCGCCAGTCTTGATTTGAGCTTAAAGGCGTTTTAACCTCCCCTATATACGCTCCGGGCAAAAACGAAACCAACATAGTTTCCATTCATTATATTCGCTTCCCCTTAGTATCTATGGAAACACCGAAGAAGAAGAAAGTGATGTTTATTATAAATCCCATTTCAGGGGTTTACAAGAAGAAGAATATACACGAAAAGGTTGCCAAGTATATCGACTACGTTCAATACGATTATAGCATCCGCTTTACCCAATATGCAGGCCACGCCAGTCTGATTGCCCAACAGGCAGTTGAGCAGGGTTACGATGTATGTGTGGCAGTGGGTGGCGATGGCTCCATTAACGAAGTAGCCCAAAGCCTGGTGGGTACCGATACTGCGCTGGCTGTTATACCTTACGGTTCGGGCAATGGCTTTGGCCGGCACCTGCACATACCGCCACGGGATGTAAAGGGTGCTATTAATGTGCTCAACACAGGTAAAACGGTTAAAATAGACCTGGTAAAATCGAACGTAAAATACTTTGTGAGCAACGCCGGGTTTGGTATCGATTCATCGGTTGCCCGCAGATTTAAGCACCACACCAAGCGCGGGCTAGCATCATACGCCTGGGCTATGGTAAAGGAGCTCCTCTTCTACTTTCAGCCCTTCGAAGCCAAAATTCAGATTGATGATGTCACCGTGGAAGGCGAATGGTTTTTATTCACGGCCTTTAACGCTAACCAATATGGGTACGATTATGCTGTATTCCCCTTTACCAGCATTAAAGATGGGGTGCTGGATGTAATACTGATGAAATACTTCCCACTTAAAAAATTGCCCTGGATAGTAATTTGCCTGATGCTGAAGCGACCCGACCTGATTGAAGAAGCCACCGCCTATCGCGCAAAAAAAATAACCATCCACGGCAACAAAAAAATGGTATACCAGTTTGATGGCGACGCGTTTGTTTACCACGATGATGTGAATATGGAAATAGTACCGCAATGCATTAATGTTATGGTTCCGCAAGACCTTTCTTCTTACTAATAACAACGCCAGGCTATGAGCAAACATAGAGACGATAAACCCAGGGTTGTCTTTTCAACCAATCCCGATTTTAAACCGGAAAGCGATGATAATAACGGGCAGGAAACTCTGCCAGCTAACCAGCAAACTCTTTACATTGCCCTCGAACGCCTAAAAGGCGGCAAAGTTGCCACCGTAATCAGCAATTTCATAGGCTCAGAAACAGACCTTGAGGCCCTCGGCAAACAACTAAAAACCAAATGCGGGGTAGGTGGCACCGTTAAAGATGGTTTGATTATGATACAGGGAGAGCAACGGGATAAGGTGATTGCGTATTTGAGTTCCGTTGGGTAT
>CAISWS010000062.1 GCA_903889265.1 uncultured Bacteroidota bacterium | reverse complement strand
CCTAAAGACGACGAACTACGACTTCCACCGTGTTTTTAAAGACTGGCATGCAAGAGAGTTACCTGATACGGTATTGCGCGACCGCAGCCATCCATCAATTATACTTTGGAGTATTGGGAATGAAATTAATGAGCAACTAACACCCAATGGCGGCAGAATTGCCCGCGAGCTAAAGGGCATTGTGAGGCAGTATGATACAACGCGGTTAGTTACTTCGGCATTGAGTATGGTAAGCGCGGCTGACGTAAACGGCTATGCAGCTGCACTGGATGTGGTGGGGATTAATTATGAAGTAAACTGGTACGATGGACAGCATAAGAAATATCCTAACCGCTTGTTTATTGGTAGCGAAACTACTTCGGCAGTAGCATCGCGTGGTGTATATCATGGGCCGGCAGATAAATTAATTTACAAGTCGGCTGACCTTCAATGTTCGGCTTATGATAATTGCTGGGTGCCCTGGGGAAGATCGGCGGAAGATGGTTGGCTGGCTATTAAGAAGCGTGATTTTATGTCAGGACTTTTTGTGTGGACGGGGTTTGATTATATAGGCGAGCCCACGCCTTATAACTACCCTGCAGTGAGTTCGTATTTTGGTATTGTTGACTTGTGTGGCTTTCCGAAAGATGCTTACTACATGTACCAGAGCCAGTGGACGAAACAACCAGTGCTGCATCTTTTGCCTCATTGGAACTGGAATGTTGGGGACAGTGTGGATGTGCTGGCTTTTACTAACTGCGACGAAGTAAAGCTGTTTTTGAACAACCAACTCATTGGTTCAAGAACGCTGGCGGCTACGGATAAAATTCATCTGGGGTGGAAAGTGGCATTTGCCCCTGGTATTTTGAGGGCGGAAGGATACCAGAACGGAAAACTGATAAAAACGGATGAAGTAAAAACAGCAGGTGCTCCGGCTAAAATTGAGTTAAAAACCGATACCAGCGTTATTAAGGCCAATGGGACGGATCTGTGTTTTGTAACTGTTAAAGTTACGGATGCGAATGGCGTTTTAGTGCCCAACGCTGACCAGTTGATTCATTTTGATATTGGAGGGGCGGGTAAGATTGCCGGTGTAGATAATGGCAATTCCATCAGTCTTGAGCCACATAAGGCTAATCAACGAAAGGCATTTAGCGGTATGTGCCTGGTGGTGGTTCAGAGTACAGGTAAGGCAGGAAATATAGTGCTTAAAGCAAGTTCCCCGGGATTAATGAGCCAGGAAGTGAGTTTGAAAGCAGAGTAATTTTTTACGGTCATTTTTACCTGAACCAGTTGCGGTTGCCGTTTATAAACTTAGCCACGCCGTTTTTAATGCTATCGCTGCGTAATACATCATAGATGCCTTCAGCCTCTAAATGCAACGCATCTTTCAGTGATAAGTGATAACCGTTAATGGCTGAGGCAAGGTCGGCCATCAGGGCATCTTTAGGTTGTTCGCATATCTGGCGGGCATATTCCATAGCGCGGTTTAATCCTTCTCCGGCATTGGTGATTTCCCAAACCAAACCTATTTCATAAGCGCGTTGTGCCGTTATTTTTTGGCCTGTGATAATTAATGGTAAGGCAGCGCCATGGCCTATAAGGCGGGGTAAATAAACAGTTCCTCCATCGGCTAATGGCACGCCCCATCTGCGACATGAAACGGAAAATGTTGCTTTGTCTTCAGCCAGCCTGATGTGGCCGTGGGCAAAGAGTTCCAGTCCACCAGCATAAGTATAACCTTGTGTAACGGTAATAACCGGTTTGGTTTGAACTATGCGTGTGCCACCCATAGGGCCAGTGCCTTTTTTTACAAAAGCCTCTTCTTCTGCAGGGCCTGCATTGATATCAACCAATCCGTTCAGTGCTTTTAAATCGGCGCCAGAGCAAAAGGATTCATCCCCTGCGCCATGAAGAACAGCAACGGTTAAAGTGTCGTCATCACGAAATGTTTTCCAGGCATCTAATAACAAAGCAGCGGCTTCGCCATTGATGCAGTTGTAAACTTCCGGGCGATTGATGGTAATTTGGAAGATATTGCCATCGGCGGCGGAGATTCGTTGGGTGAGGATGGGTTGTGGCATAAGGTTTTGGATTGAATTAAAGCAGGCAAATAATGCAAGTAAATTCCAAGCTTTCCTACATCGCCCAATCTTCCCTATCCAAGCTTCTGAACTGGATTGCTTCGGCAAGATGTTCTGTTTTTATTTCTTCGCTTCCGGCAAGGTCGGCTATGGTGCGGCTTACTTTAATGATGCGGTCGTAAGCGCGGGCGCTGAGGTTTAGTTTTTGCATGGCGCGGTTGAGGAGGTTTTTACCAGTGTCGCCTATTACACAAATCTCTTGTACCATTTTGGGCTCCATTTGGGCGTTGCTGTAGAGCCCGTCTTTTTCTTTGAAGCGAATAGCCTGTATTTCGCGGGCTTTAATAACACGTTCGCGGATTTTGGCGCTGTTTTCGGTGCGGCGCTCGCTGCTTAGTTCGTTAAACGAAACTGGAGTTACCTCAACATGCAGGTCGATGCGGTCCATTAAGGGGCCGGAAATTTTGTTGAGATATTTTTGAACTACACCAGGGGCGCATACACATTCTTTCTCGGGATGGTTGTAGTAGCCGCAGGGGCATCCGTGCGTTGCCCTTTTGGAATATGGTGGTAACATACCGGATTACATTGAAAACCATTGCTTTAGATGAAACTTCCTCAATTGGGGTGCATATTAAGAAAAAACGGCTTGACCTCCGCCTCCGTCAAAAGGATGTTGCGTTGATGGTAGGGGTAACTGAGGAATGTATCATGTATTGGGAGACTGACTTCGCTAAACCGCAGATTCAATATGCTCCAAAGATCATCAAGTTTTTGGGGTATAACCCGTATGTCATGGAAACTGAAACCCTGGGCGGCAAGGTCAAGAATTACCGCTTACTGCACGGGTTAAGCCATAAGAAAATGGGCGGGATTGTGGGGGTGGATGGGGCGACAATAAGCACATGGGAGACGGGAAAGTTTAAGCCGGAAGGGATAAACTTGAACCGATTGAACGAACTACTACGCAATTAAATTTAAGGACTGTTTAGAAATAGACAGTCCTTTTTTATGTGTATTTCTCTCCCCCCTTTTTTACCCTAAAAGCAAAAAAGCCATGAGCGGCGCTTGAGCGAAAAAACAGAGCGGGTTCGCCGAAGGCAAAGGATGTATTTAGGACTCTTATTTTAGTCCGTATTTCACCAATAATTTGGGTTTGATTAAGTCACCCGTTCGGAAACATTAACGAACAAAGTAAGACAGCTTTCCTATGAGCAAAGTTGAGCCCCATCCTCTATTTAGCAAAGGCTTGGCTACAGACGAGGACGAACGGGGTGTAGCGGGGCTATAAGTTTTAATTTCATAATTCATGTTTTTTTCTACCTACTCTTTAATCTGCTTTTCGGTTTCCGCGGTTTTTATTTTAATACTTAGCAATTCAAAATTTTAGTGCATTTATCAGTACTGCACAATTCCACAAATTAATTGCAGATTATCGGCAGTTAAAATTTTATTCGACTTTGAATGCCTAGTCTCGATAGTGTAACCTTCAAATATTCCTGCTTTTATATCTATACTT
>CAISWS010000061.1 GCA_903889265.1 uncultured Bacteroidota bacterium | reverse complement strand
CGTATGAGTCGGGCCCGTGTCTCAGTGCCCGTGTGGCTGATCATCCTCTCAGACCAGCTACTGATCGTTGACTTGGTGAGCCGTTACCTCACCAACTAGCTAATCAGACGCACACTCATCTTATACATCCGGAGATTTAATAATAAAGCGATGCCGCTTCACTATGTTATGGAGAGTTAATCTTAGTTTCCCAAGGCTATGCTCCAGTATAAGGCAGGTTGTGTACGCGTTACGCACCCGTACGCCACTCTCATAGTATTGCTACCATTTACCGTTCGACTTGCATGTATTAGGCCTCCCGCTAGCGTTCATCCTGAGCCAGGATCAAACTCTCCGTAGTAAAAGAGTTATGATCCCTTTTCATATTCAAATATTCAAAAAAGAAAAGGAAAAATCTCCTATCGTTAGATAGGAGCAAGTTATGTTAGCATAATTTACCTGTCTATTAATTTCTATGTTTCTTACCAATATTTCAAAGAACTTCCGATTCTTATTTCACCCCATCAAGTAGATAAGGTTATCTCAGAATCACTTGCAATTTTATTTCCGTTTCCGGATTATAAAACCATCATTTTTTAAGAACAATTACCGCTTCGCTTTTTCGATGTTTTCAAAACGGGACGCAAATATATGCTTTTCGTTTTCACATCTCCAAATCTTCTGCAATTTTTTTTCGAAAATCTTTTTTCAACTCTTTCAACAAACATTGTCATGGTGAGCGAAGCCGAACCACAAACCATTTCATTCAAGGCGATAATTCCCACTGCCTCTTTTTGAAGCACTTCGAATGTCATAGTGAGCGGACTCACCGTCATGGTCAGCGAAGCCGAACCATGATGCCAGGATGTTATTAGTATAAACCGCTTCACAGCGATTTGATTTGGTTTAGGTGAGTGCTTAAAGCGCTTCTTGTTTACCTAAGTTATCCAAAAGTTTGTCTACGATGGGTTCTGAATAAATCAGAACACTTTGTATGGTTGGAAAGCGTATCACTACGCTTTGATTTTCTGTTGCTTAAACCCTTTCGATTTTGCTTTTAAAGAACGTTTTCTTTTCGATTGGGAGCGCAAATATACAAGCGCTTTTCGAAATTCCAATACACCGGTCAACTTTTTTTCAATAAATCTTCATTCCCCCTCTCAAAACACCCAAAAAATAATTTGCACCGGACTGTTCTATACGCACAAAAGGCTGTTATTGTTTCAATTGTTTAGAGCCTTTGACCCTTATGCCATGCGCTTTGAGTAAATACAATCCCTGTCGTTCCTCCAAGCCCACAGCTCAAAACTCATCGCCCACTACGCAAATACATTGCGCACCACAGCCCTAAATTGCAACAAAAAACAAAATGAAAAAGAAACTCACTCCGGTAAACCCTGAATTCAAGGCCCTTTTGCAACTTAAAAAGATTGAACCCCAACATCTCCTCAGTCTTTCAAAGAAACGCGAAACCCAATTCCGCAAACTTATTACCCAAATACTCGCCGACTCTACCGGCGAAGACCGGGATGCCTTTCTCGAAAAAATAAGCGGGCTACTCGACCGCGACACCATTTGGGAGTATAACCAATGCCGCATCACAAAAGCAATACAACAACACATCCATCTATTTAACTGCATGCCCAGCAAAGTAGTTATAGCCCAGGCAACCGGCCTAAGCCGCCAAACAGTGCATAAGCACCTGCAAACCTTTTCCGCAGCCCAAAATCCTCATACCGACATGTTCCCCGTAATGACCCAACAGGTTTTAACCAAACTAATAGACAAAGCCATGGAAGGTGATGTAGCCGCCGCCAAAGTCTATTTACAATCCGCAAATAAGGAAGCAGTAACCACAACAAACGACATTGTTATTAAAAACCAGAACAACTACATACAGATAAACCGCACCGTTCTTAACCAGCAAGCCATTCAGCAGTTAAATGCTGAGCAACTACAGCAAATAGAAGAAATCCTGATAAAAGCCGGCATTAAAGCCCTCCCTTCGCCCGAATAGGCCAGTCATTATCAGGTTAACCAGGCAAACAAAATGGGTTTACACTGTTTACACTTTTTGAAGGTTTTTTAAAATCAATTAATTGATAATCAATACTTTAATTTCGAAAAGTAGTTGATTTTAACAAAAAAGTGTAAACCCAAGCGCTTCCTTTATTTTCTAACAACATGATAATCATGTTGTTGCATCTACACAGTCCTGAAATGGGTTTACACTTTATAGCCGCTTTCGGTTAGCAATCGTAGCTTTCAACCAAACGGTCGTGCTTAACACCCCGCAGAAGCATCATCCCACCTTTCATCCCCAAATCTGCATTCAATCCTGATTCAGACAATTTCCCACTTATATCCCTCTTCTCCACCACCAAAGCCCAAACCGGCGATATTTCGGGGCAGGTAAAAGATGAAAATGCCTTTGGTATTAAATCAGCCAGCGTAACATTGGCCGATAGCCTCCACAACCCCACCGGCCGCGGAACCAAAACAGATGCCGCTGGCAACTACATGCTCAGCCCTCTTCCACCCGGTAAGTATAATGTTATGGTTTCAGTTAAAGGCTACAGCGAGCAAAGGCAAGAAGGCGTAATAGTAAGGACAGATATGACCACTTTCATTGATTTTCACCTCAAACCCCTGCCCCCCGAACCAAAGAAAAAAAAGAAATAAAAGCGACTCCCAACTTGCAGCTACTACTTTCCTAAAAAACCAAAAAAGTTTCTACATT
>CAISWS010000060.1 GCA_903889265.1 uncultured Bacteroidota bacterium | reverse complement strand
CTTCACATATTAATTCTACAGATTTTAGCCGGATGCTTACACCAGCAAATGCTCTGCCATTTGACTATATGACTGAAAACAGGTATGATTAAAACAGAAAATCAGCTCAGTTTTAGAACCGTTAAAAGGTAGATTACTTAGCCAAAAACGCTGTATAAAACTTTCCCAAAACTCTTACGTGTTCAAATTTTTAAAATTTAGGTACAGGTATTACAGGACTTTGTTAAAATGGATTTTTGAGTTATCCACATGTACCCACGCCTGTACCCATACAACAAATTAAAACAAAAAATAAAGGGTTTCAGAACCCTGAAACCCTTGCTAGGCTTGTACCGCGGGCGGGAATCGAACCCGCACATCATTTAAGTGATACAGGATTTTAAGTCCTGCGTGTCTACCAGTTCCACCACCACGGCATCCTGCCTGCCTTACGGCGGGCTAAAATAATTAAGGGCGATATAATCGCCCTTAAAATTAATACTTCAGAGCGTAAACTCAATATACAGAGCTAAAAAACGCCTTTTTACTATCAGAGCGGGAGACGAGGCTCGAACCCGCGACCTCCACCTTGGCAAGGTGGCGCTCTACCAACTGAGCTACTCCCGCATACATTCTATGAACATTTCCGCCTTAGCGGGACGCAAATATATAAACCTCTGCAAATTCACAAAAACATTCCTTGAATTATTTCTTTGAATTAGACACTAACAACAAATAATCAAGATTTAGACGCCAGAAAGCCCGTGCCGGAACTAACAGTTTAAAGAGTTGAGGTAAAAATAAGTCTTGATTCTAAAATCTCATATCCTGGTTCTACTCCCCAAGTATCTTTTTGAGCTCATGCAGCTTCATAATGGCCTCCACAGGGGTCATGGCGTTAATTTCTATGTGCTCAATCTCTTCGGCCAGTTTTTTAAGCCTGGGGTCTTTCATATCAAAAAAGCTAAGCTGATAGTTCTGGGCAGGTACCTTTTTAACCGACTGTTTTAGGTCCCCTCCTCCAGGTTGCTGGCGCTGGCTTTCAAGTTGTTTCAGCATTTCATTGGCGCGGTCCACAATGGCTTTGGGCATACCGGCCATTTTAGCTACGTGTATACCAAAGCTATGCTCTGTGCCGCCTTCCACCAGTTTCCGCAGGAAGATTACTTTATGCCCTGCCTCTTTTACCGAAACATGGAAGTTCTTCACCCTGGGGTATTTCTCGGCCAATTCGTTCAACTCGTGGTAGTGGGTGGCAAATAAGGTCCTGGGGTTAGCACCGGGGTTATTATGCAGGTATTCAGCCAAACTCCAGGCTATGGAAATACCATCGTAAGTAGAAGTCCCCCTACCTATTTCATCCAACAAAATCAAACTGCGGGCACTCAGGTTATTCATAATACTGGCCGTTTCGTTCATTTCTACCATAAATGTAGACTCGCCGGCACTCATGTTGTCACTTGCACCAACGCGGGTAAATATCTTATCTACCAGCCCCAGTTTAGCCGATGTCGCAGGCACAAAACTGCCCATTTGGGCCATTAATGCTATCAGGGCAGTTTGGCGTAGTAAGGCGCTCTTACCACTCATATTCGGGCCTGTAATGATTAATAGTTGCTGGGTTTCGTTATCCAGGTAAATATCGTTGGGCACATATTTATCGCTTACTTCCAACTGCTGCTCAATAACCGGGTGCCTGCCTGCTTTAATGTCAGTGATATAAGATTCATTCACTTCCGGCTTCACATAATCGTTCAAGGTAGCCACTTCCGCCATGCTCAAAAAACAATCTACCCGTGCAATCAGGTTGGCGTTCTTCTGTATCGTAATCACATAATCTTTGGCATAACGCAGCAACTCGGCAAAAATACGTTCTTCTATAAACTGTATCTTCTCTTCGGCCCCTAAAACTTTTTGCTCATATTCTTTCAATTCCTCGGTGATATAGCGTTCGGCGTTGCTAAGGGTTTGTTTGCGTATCCAGTCATTTGGCACCTTGCTCTTATGGCTGTTGGTTACCTCTAAAAAATAGCCGAACACATTATTAAAGCCCACCTTTAAACTATTAATGCCGGTGCGCGCAATCTCCTTTTCCTGTATACCTACAATGTATTCCTTACCGGTGTTTTTGATATTGCGCAACTCGTCAAGCTCAGCATCTACACCATCCTTTATAAAGTTGCCCTTGCTTATAACCGGCCCTGATTCTTCATTCAATTCCTTATCAAGTTTTTCCGCAAGCGGGCCGCAGGTATCCAACTGCCCGGCAATCCTATGCAGGTTGGTATTATCTGTAGCGGCAAGTATCTGTTTAACCGGCCCTACAGCAACCAGGGAGCGCTTTAACTGCACCATCTCGCGTGGATTAGCCCGCTCTAACGACACCTTCGATATCAATCTTTCCAAATCGCCCATCTGGCGGATAAGCCTTTTTAAATCCTCAGCAGCGGGTTTATGCTTAATCCAGTATTCAACTGCCTCCAGGCGCTCGTTAATCTTATTCAAATCCAGTAAAGGCATTACCATCCAGCGCTTAATTAAACGTGCGCCCATGGGCGAGGTGGTATGGTCCAGTATATCAAGCAAAGTTTTACCGCCCTGATGTGGGGAGTAAATCAGTTCGAGGTTACGAATGGTAAAACGGTCCAGCCACACATTCTGCTCATCGCTTAGCTTAGTAAGTTTGCTGATATGCCCCAGGTTGTTGTGCTCGGTATCTTTTAAATACTGAATAGCTGCACCGGCGGCAATAACCGCCAGCCGCTCCTCACCTACCCCGAAACCTTTGAGCGAGTTTGTTTCAAAAAGCTTCAGCAATATATCCGTAGCGTTATCATAAGTGTAAACCCAGTCATCCAGCTTAAAGGCGTAAAGCTTGTTGCCGAACTGATGCGTAAACTCTTTGTGTTTAGATTTGGGATACAGAATTTCGGAAGGCGAAAAGCTCTGTATCATCTTTTCAATATAACCGGCATTACCTTCAGCAATAAAAAACTCGCCGGTGCTTACATCTAAAAAAGCAATGCCGTAATTATCATGCTCGAAATAAACCGAGGCCAGGAAGTTATTGGCGCGCGTGTTCAGGATATTATCGCTCAGCGCAACACCAGGCGTAACCATTTCGGTAATGCCCCGCTTAACAATCCCTTTGGCCAGTTTGGGGTCTTCTAACTGGTCGCATACAGCTACGCGCAGGCCTGCCCGCACCAGTTTAGGCAAATAAGTATCCAACGCATGGTGTGGAAAGCCCGCAAGCTCAATTTCAGTAGCCTTGCCGTTGCCCCGTTTGGTAAGCACAATACCCAGCACCCCGGCAGCCCGTTTGGCATCCTCCCCAAATGTCTCATAAAAATCACCTACCCTGAACAACAACACCGCATCAGGGTACTTGGCCTTGAAGCTGTTAAACTGCTTCATCATCGGCGTTTCGCTATCTGATGTACTGATTAATTTGGCCATGGCTGCGGTAACGGATACTCCGTTTGTAATTATTTTGCGTGAAAATAAGAACTGTGGCTATTTTGCTGCTCTAATTTTTTAAACAAAATGACGGATACGGATAGAACGCTGATTTATGATGATTTTTATGATGGTTTTATGACTTTAACACCAGAAAAGGAAGGATATAGTTTAATTAATTTAAAGGCCATACAATGCTTTTGT
>CAISWS010000059.1 GCA_903889265.1 uncultured Bacteroidota bacterium | reverse complement strand
CGGATATTAGAGAGCAAAAGCGACTCGGCAACCCGGGCCACATCAGCCCTTGAATAAGGTTTATCTGCTGTAAACTCAATCGGTATTACCTTCGCATATTTGATATCCAGCTTACTCATAAAGATGTAACTATCAGTGTTTAAATTGATAGATGTACCCTGAGAAAAGGCAAACACACTGAAGGCCACAAAAAATAAAGCAAGTAAAGGTTTCCGCATATCTGAATGAACTGCTAATTGCGCCAAACCTAATTTAAATTTAGGTTCTTAGCAAATGAAGGCACTTGATATCAATTTAACTTAGGGTTATTTGGCAGCGACTTTTCCCCTCGTCATCTTGTAAAATGTAAGTAGCCAGATGCCCGCGCCGATAATAAAAGTAATTAGCGCCAGCAAGCTCCATTTTAAAGATGTAAAAAATGAGGATGCGAGAGCCAGATTATCTGAAAAATCAGGATAGCTCTTTAACATCGTTATAATGCAGGCGTTTTCGCAGTAATCAGCAATCAACACCAAAAAAGGCAGCAAATGAATATATCGGATTCTTACGCCGTAAACCGATAATGATTTAAAGAGCCAGCCCATAATAATCAAAAACAAAAAGGTATAAGCCAGGGGATATAAGGTATCGGCCCACAATTCGAACGAAGCGGCTTCCCACCTTGCCAAAACACCATATTCCCCTAAGATAGCCCTTGCCCGTTCGGGTGTATAGGTAAACTGAAGGTCGAGTATTTCCACTTTTTTTCCGCTTATTTGCTGAATCATCTGCGGCCCTTTGGGCATAACATATGCCGCGAAAACCAGGTAAATAATAAGTGCCCCTATAAAGGCTTTAAAACCAGCAATACGCCAAAAGAACCCGGCAATTTTCTGTAACATAAAAACAATGTAAATAAAAATCTGTTAATGGTATTAAGTATGTAAGGAAAACAATAACGGCCCGTCAAACAGTATAAAATCAGCTTTATGAAAACCACCGCATTCGCTTTCTTATTTTCCCTGCTTGCATTTTCATCATGTAGTAATAAAACCCCTTTACCTTTAGCAACCGAAACACAAAACCCTAAAAGCAATACTATGAGCACCGATAAAAAAGACACCACCCCGATTGTAAAATCAAATGAAGAATGGAAAAACCTGTTAAGCCCTGAGCAATACCGCGTATTGCGCGAAAAAGGAACGGAAGCCCCTTTTACCGGTAAGTATTACCTGAATAAAGAAAAGGGTGTTTACGTTTGTGCTGCCTGCGGTAACGAATTATTTACTTCGGATATGAAGTTTGAATCGAGCTGCGGATGGCCAAGTTTTGATAAGGAAATTGCCGGAGGTAAAATAAAAACGCATATTGATACCAGCCATGGTATGGTAAGAACCGAAATAGTTTGTGCAAAGTGTGGTTCGCACCTGGGCCATTTGTTTGATGATGGACCGACAGCTACGGGCGAAAGGTATTGTGTAAATTCTGTTTCGCTTAATTTTAAAAAGGATAGCCTGTAAGTTTGTTCATCAAAAGCGTAGAAATCTGAAAAAAGCCGCCTGCAGAGTAGCTCCTAAGGCGGCTTTTTTATTGTGAGTCACTGATTTCAGCGATATCAATTTCATCTGGTAACGAGAAATAAAACGTTGCCCCTTCCATCACCTTCCCCTCAGCCCAAACAACACCACCGTGTTTCTCAATAATTCGCTTTACCAATAAAAGCCCTACACCTGTGCCTTCAAACTCGCTGCTGCCATGTAACCTTTGAAACGCACCAAAAAGCTGTCCGTAATTTTT
This sequence comes from uncultured Bacteroidota bacterium, assembly GCA_903889265.1. Classification (GTDB taxonomy): domain Bacteria; phylum Bacteroidota; class Bacteroidia; order Chitinophagales; family LD1; genus Bog-950. The sequence continues at coordinate 43,405 of CAISWS010000059.1, read as the reverse complement.
CATATCAAACCCGGCACCGTTATCTTTTATAGAATATGTTATAGTTCCTTCTTTCCTTTCAAAGTTTACATAAACTACAGGCTCTTCTTTTTTTGATGAATATTTTACGGCGTTTGAAATCAGGTTAACCACAACCTGTTCCATCAATGAAGGGTCTGCTAACACCTGCGGCAAACTTCCTAAGCGAAGAGATGCCTGGTGCGGGTGACGCAGAAGAATCTCATCCCAAACCCTTTTAACCAGCTTCTCCATTTCCAGAGGCGAAGGATTTAGTTTAGCCTTTTCGTAACGGGCCAAAGAAAGAAGGTCATCTATAATAGCATTCATTCTATTGCCGCTGGCTACGATATATGAAAACAGTTCCTTCACATTATCATTAAACCCGGACAGATACTCATGCTGAATAATCTTTGTAAAGCCCAATACCGCTCGTACAGGCGCCCGCAAATCGTGCGATACGGAATATGAAAATCCTTCAAGCGCTTTATTGGCTTCCTGAAGCTGTTTCGTACGGTCCAAGACCTTCTGTTCCAGCGTTTCATTCAGTAAACGTATTTGCTCTTCGGCCCTTTTCCGCTCTGTAATAACCTCAGTAAACATTATAATGCCCCCTATTTCGCCACTGGCTTTATGCCATGGACGGATTTCCCACCGGTACCACTCCAGGCTTCCATCCGGCCTGACAGACGAATTTTCGTCAACCTTATCAATATACCCTTGCAGGCAGCGTTGATGCATATCTCTGCGGTGCTGCGGTGTTTCCGGAAATAGATCGTAATGCCACCTTCCAACCACTTGTTGTTCTCCAAGCTTATAATCCTTCATATATCTCCGGCTTACAGCAATATATCTCATCTCCGTATCAAACATGGCCAGTGCAGCAGGACTGTGTTCAATAAACAAAGCCATTTGCTCCTTTCGCTCGGCAAGCTCAGCGTCTATCCGTTTGCGCTCTGTAATGTTCCTTACCATTCCATCAATATGACCCGGAGTGCCATCGGGTTTCAATATCAACCGTGCACTAAGCGAAAAATAAGCCGGATCGCTCAATCTTGAATTAAGCCTTACCTCATAATCCTTAACCTCCCCGGTTTCAGTCAAAATCTGAAAGGGCCGTTCCCGGTCAGCGGGATTATGATAAAGACTTAGCACCGGCTTGCCTATCAGTTCTTCGCGGTTAAATCCCATCTGGGTTAATGATGAGGGGCTGGTTTCAATAATCATCCCGTCAAGGCTGGTTTGAAAAGATACATCCGGTATGTTTTCAAAAATACTGCGGTATTTTATTTCGCTATCCCGTAAAGTTTCTTCTATCCGTTTACGCTCTGTAATATCGCGCACTATGGCCAAATAACCTCGTTGGTTCACCAGCAATCTCCGGCTTATTTCCACATCTACTTTAGTTCCGTCTTTTCTTTGCAGCCTTGATTCATTCAAAAGAGTTTTATTCTTCTCCAGCAGGCCATAATTGAAGATCGGAATGCTCAGTTCATCCGGCGGGTAAACATCCACAGCCTTCATGCCTAGTAGTTCGGCACGGGTATAGCCCAGCAACTCTGAAGCCCTTTGATTTACATCCAAAATAGATGTATCATCCGAGACCATAAAAATTGCATCTCCTGCATGCTCAACTAATGAATGGTATTTCTCTTTGTTGGCCTCCAGGTTTTTAAACATGCGCCTGGCATCGCCAACTATAAAAACTGATAAGCCAAAAGCGAAAAGAAGTGCGGCGGCAACCAGGATGTAAAATTTTGTTGTGGTGGAGTTATAAACTTCTGTGCTGTTTTTATGTAAATCACCACTTACCCTAACCTGCAATCCAACCAGTTCGTTTGTTTTAGCCAAAACCGGATTTATAGCTGAATAAAGTTCTTTACTCAAATTGTTATCCAATTCCACGGCACCCTCCCTCTTTAATATATTCGCCAGTCTGTTAATTGCCTTTTTGGCCTCATCCATTAATACTGAATTCTGTTTCGCCAATTCAGTTTCTTCAGGGGTAAGGTAGGTTTGCAAATAAGCCTGCCAATTGGATGAAATATTTTGTTCAGCCTGCAATACTTGTTTCTCTGCCTCGATGTTAGACATCTGATGATTCTGCACCCGCTGAACCGAAGACAGAATACCATCGGCATATGAATACCGGATTGTAGTTAGTTGTTGTAAAGGAAAAATCCTGTCGGCGTAAAGTGTCTGATTATTATGGTTCATGGTACTAAGCGCACTAATACCATAGGCACCTATTGCGACAATGAAAACCGACAACACAGATACTAACAGGTACAGTTTGAAGGGGGTACTCATGCTTCTTAAAAACCGTTTTAAATAAAATAACCGCTTTACGATAAGTATTTGAACTCCAATATTAAATTTCGCCTTCCCGGGTAGCTGATAGTAACCGCTCAAATATAGATAAATACTGAATGAAGAATAAACTGTGCTTCAACAATGTAAGATCCTGGCAGCCATCGCGTAGCGGGCTCCTTATTTATTCGAGCGTGATTGAAATCATCTGTTCGCTTCAAAAAAAGTGATATTTTCAGCCTGACTATAAATGCGCAAAATGGCAGTAAAGAAAAAACCGGCAGGTGAAAAGAAGAAAAAACCAGCAAAGAATATGGGTTCAGAAATGAAATATCACCTGATTAACAAATACAGAACGGTGGTTGCCACCCGGTACGAATATAAAAACGTAAAGAAAACACTGGTCCTGCCAGATAATATCACACCTGAAATTGTTGAAACCCTCAGGCACTATTTCCTTACAAACCTTTACCCTGAACCAGCTCAGCGGCAAAAACTGGATGCAGCGTTTTCCGAACTGGAAAACTATGTAATGCATCCGGCCAAAGTATGGAACCTGCTGGGCAATATTACCAGCGCCATTTTTAAATTTGGATTTCAATTCCCGTCAGCCATCAGGGCAGGCCTTCACTCGCTTGAAGCATATACATCTGCCCAACATTTTGAAAATACCCTTACCGCCGCAGCCGTTGAAAAAGGACTTGCCATACCGGTAAGCGATAAACAATTCTACGACTGCCTGATCGCCATTCCAAAAGATGACTTGTATAAATTTATCAGCGAACTGGAGCAATTATTTGAGTCGTTTACAGATACCAACCTGCTGGGAAAAACCATCAGCATTATGGAAGATGTAATTACAAAAATGAAATCGAAAGGCGACATGTACAGCAAAAATGAAATTGAAGCCATTGAACTGGGGCTGGATATAATGCGGAAAGGTTACGACCTGTTTATAAATTACGATGACGACATGAAAAAGGAAATATTGAAACTGGTAACCGACAATGAGAAGAAGTTTATAGATGGTTTATATGAAGGAAAATACTAGCTGGCAGCCCAAAATATCCCTGTTCCTATATCTTAATATAGTTACTGAATATCTTAATGGCGATTGCCAGTAATACCACTCCAAAAAATTTCTTAATGGCCGCCAGGCCAGTTTTCCCCAAACGCCTTTCTATCCATCCCATTGAGCTAAGCACCACAAAAACGATGACAATGTTTATCAAAATGCCCGCCAGTATATCCCAAACCCCATAAACTGAGCGCAGCGAAATAATGGTAGTCAGTGTTCCCGAACCTGCAATTAACGGAAACGCCAGTGGCACAAAATTGCCCGAATGGCTTTCGTCCGGGTTCGATTTAAAAAGATTAACACCCAATATCATTTCAATAGCCAGTATAAAAATAACGATGGAACCCGCCAGGGCAAACGACCTTACATCAATACCCACCAGGTGCAAAAACGTTTCGCCCATAAAAAGAAAAAAAATCATCAGCACACCAGCCGATAACGACGCTATTGCCGGATTAAAATTTGCCTGGTGTTGCCGTACACCAATAATAGCGGGCAGGCCACCTACTATATCTATTACAGCAAACAGAGTAAATGTAACCGTAATTATTGAGTTGAAATTTAACATGGGCATGAAAATAGAACTTCTATTTTACTTTCGCTTTTAGCCGGCAATTGACACTGGCTTATTCCTTTTTGCTTTTTTCCAAATGTTCCAATATCTGCAATATCAGGGCATTTTGATTTTCAAGGTGCAGCAAAATATTTTCAATCTCCAGCTCCGCTTTTATATTCACGTTAAAGTCGGCCTCGGCCCTCTCATCGGCGTGTAAAGTTTGCTGGTTTTGTCCTACCATAATCAGGGGCATCAGCAATATTTGAATCAAATTAGACAGGAAAAGCCATAACACAAAAGCCGGATAAGGGTCAAAACGAAGCTCTTTGGGCCCTAACGTATTCCATAACAGCCAAATGGCAGTCCATCCAAAAATGATCATAAAAAAACCCATGCTGCCTACATGCTCGGTTATCCATACTGCCAGTCTGTCCATAGCAGTTAAGGGCTTTTTCGCCTGAGGGTAAAAGCTTTTAACCGGCTTTAAAAGTTTCCGGAGTTCGGCTATGGTTTTAGGCTTATTGGATTCCATTTTGATTCATTTATGTGCTGATAAAGCTAATTGTAAAACACGATTTAGGGCAAAAAAAAGAGCCTCACAAAAATGTGAAGCTCAAGATTTCGAACGGTATAGAATTATAACTATGCTAGTTTTACGTTTACTGCATTCAATCCTTTTTTACCTTCCTGAAGTTCAAAGGTTACTTCTTCACCTTCTTTAATTTGGTTAACAAGACCTGATACGTGTACAAAGTATTCTTTATCAGAGTCATTGTCTTTGATAAATCCGAAACCCTTTGCTTCATTAAAAAACTTTACTTTTCCTTTTTGCATAAAATATTTATTAAATTTCGCCAAAGATAAACATAATTGCGGATAATTGGGGGTTTTGCTAAAAAAATATCGCCATACCCGCGTAATTTCCTCTGAATTAAGCCTGTAAATGAGCCCGTTCAACCACTCAAATTGCCCTTAAAATAAATAACTCGCCAATCTGCCTTATATTTGCACCAGGTGCCAAACCGTTCTGTAAGCCACCGCAAGAGGGTTTACAGAAAGCGCGGGCAGTGGTGAAAGCCATTGCCCTTTTTTTCGGCACCTGCATAAATACCCTCCCGGTTTAACTCAGAAGATTTCGCTTTATTTGTCTATAAACCCTAACACAACCTTATGTTCAACCTTATTAAAGACTTTCCACAACAAGTACTACAGGCCGTTGAAATTGGCGAAAAGGCCGTATTGAAGGGCAAATTTGAAACACCCATAAGCAATGTGGTTATATGCGGTATGGGAGGCTCGGGCATTGGCGGCGAGGTGTTTTCTGAACTTTTGCGCAGCGAGCTTAAATTACCCGTAACAGTAGTTAAAGGTTACAGCCTGCCAGCGTTTGTTAACGCTTCTACCCTGCTTATCCTTTCCTCCTACTCAGGCAATACCGAAGAAACCATTGCTTGTGCGCGTGCAGCTGTTAAACTTAAAATACCGGCAACTTGTGTTACCAGCGGCGGTAAACTAGGCGAAATGGCCCTTAAACACAACTGGGATTCGATTGAAATACCCTCAGGCTTTCCGCCCAGAACCTGCCTGGGCTACTCAGTAACCCAGCTGTTTTTTATTCTACAGCATTACGGGCTTATCAATGCCGAATTTAAAGCCAGCCTTATCCGCAGCGCTTCTTTTATGGAAACAGAACAAAAAAAGATACAGGAGGAAACCGAATACCTGGCCGCCCAAATCCTTAAAAAGCCCATTATTGTTTACGCCGAAGATAAATACCAAAGCGTGGCCCTGCGCCTTAAACAGCAGATTAACGAAAACGCCAAAGGCCATTGCTGGCTGAATGTACTGCCTGAACTAAACCATAACGAACTGGTAGGCTGGAGCAAAAACAACGAACACCTGGCTGTGCTGGTTTTAAGAACAAATGATGAACATCCGCGCAATACTTTAAGGGTTAACTTTACCGAAAACGTGTTACACAAAATTGCGCAGCCTTTTCACGAAATACACGCCAAAGGGCACGATACGTACGAAAAGCATTTTTACCTTATACACTTTGGCGACTGGCTTTCGTACCACCTGTGCATTATGCAGGGTTACGACCCGTTTGATATTGACGTGCTGATAGCCTTAAAAGAGCACCTGAGCAGTATAAGTGAATAGACTTCCATGATAACTGCCATTACTAAGTTTTTGGTGGCTGTTCCCTTCTCTTTTTTTCAAAGAGAAGGGTGTCCGACAGGACGGGATGAGTTGGCTGTTAAGTATTTTTCTAAAAAGCGAATAATAGAATTGGTTACTGATTAAATAAAGCCTTGTTTCGAACCCCTCAATAAGTAATTATGCCCGTGAAGAATGATATATTAGATGAAGATGATGTAACCGGAACTGCCGGAGAGCAGAGTGATGACCTGGTTGAACTGGTTAACCTTAAAGTTGACAAAGGCCAAACCCCTATCAGGATTGATAAGTTTTTGCATGTTCATATAGGCAATAACGTTAGCCGTACCAAAATCCAAAATGCTGCCGATGCCGGTAGCATACAGGTAAACGGCAAACCGGTAAAAAGCAGCTATAAAATAAGGCCCGATGATGAGATTCTCCTCATTATGCCCAAACATGCTGAGAATTACGATCTGGTGCCGGAGAACATTCCTATTGATATTGTGTACGAAGATGACGATGTTATTGTAATCAATAAGTCGCCGGAAATTGTGGTGCATCCGGGGTTGGGGAATCCACGTGGAACGTTGATTAACGCCGTGTTATGGCACTTTAACGAGTTGCCCAAGGGGAAGGAAGAGTTTCGCCCCGGGCTTGTGCACCGGCTTGATAAAGGCACCAGTGGCCTTATTATTTTGGGTAAAACAGATTTTGCCCTCTCGCACCTGGCCAAACAGTTTTTCGACCGTACCATTCAACGTAAATACATGGCCCTTGTCTGGGGCGACCCGATAGAAAATGAGGGCACCATTACCGGCAACATAGGCCGCGATACCCGCGAGCGCATGCAAATGGAAGTTTACCCTGATGGTGACAAAGGCAAGCACGCTGTTACCCACTACAAGGTGCTCGAACGCCTCAATTACGTAACCCTGGTTGAGTGCAAACTTGAAACCGGCCGCACCCACCAGATACGGGTGCACATGAAACACATAGGCCACACCCTGTTTAACGACACCCGTTACGGCGGCGATAAAATATTAAAGGGCACCGTGTACGCCAAATACAAACAGTTTATTGAAAATAGTTTTAAAATAATGCCCCGCCAGGCCCTGCACGCAGCCACCTTAGGCTTTGTGCACCCGGTAACCGGCAAAAACATGTTTTTCGAATCTCCGCTCCCTCCCGAGTTTCAGGCGGTTCTGGAGAAATGGAGGAAGTATTGGACCAATCCTAATGCAGCGGTGGCGGAGGAAGAATGAAGATTATATCTCTGAATAATAGCCTGCAACTGATTTAGCATACCTTCTACACCTCATTTAAAACAGAAAATGAGGTAAAGTCGATCCATATCAAATATTCCCCTATATTTGCACCGTTAATCAAAAAATACTCGCATCGCAGATGCGCCCCAACCCTCTCTTTCCGGCACATAATCAACGCCAAAACCATAAAAATCAACTCTCCCTAATTGCAATTTCATTCATTATTTTCCGTTTCTTCATTCAATATTCAAATTTATATTTGTCAGCAATTAGCAAAACCATAAACCTATCCCCAATGAAACAGCTCCTTCCTCTTGTATTAATCACGGCTTTAATTTTGTCGGCCTGTAAAACCAAACAGACTGCAAGTGTTGATGCTACTTTCGAAAAACAATTACAGGAGCAATTTATTAATGCCAAGGAAGGGGATGTTATAGAACTACCTGAGGGCACTTATACCCTCAACCGCTCGCTGGTGCTGGATGGGGTAAAAAACATTACTATCCGCGGCAAAGGCAAGGATAAAACCATCCTGTCGTTTAAAGGCCAGAAAGACGGCGCAGAGGGATTGCGTATTACCGCCGACGGCATAGTAATGGAAGACTTTGCCATACTGGACCCTAAAGGCGATTGCATTAAAGTGCAGGATGCCACCAACGTTACTTTCCGCAGGTTAAAAGTAGGCTGGAACTCTCTGCACGATCCTAAGAATGGCTCTTACGGCACTTACCCCGTAGGTTGTACCAATGTACTGATTGAAGATTGCGACGTATTCGGTTCATCAGATGCAGGGGTTTACGTAGGCCAGAGTAAAAACATTATTGTAAGAAGAAACCATGTGCATGATAATGTTGCCGGTATAGAAATTGAAAACTCAACCGATGCTGAGGTAACAGATAATCTTTCAGAAAACAATACCGGCGGCATTTTGGTATTCGACCTTCCCGAGCTGCCTAAAAAGAACGGTATGCGTTGCAAGGTTGCCAACAACAGAATTGTAAACAACAACGGCCGCAACTTTGGCGTAAAAGGAACTACTGTAGCCGAAATACCGGCAGGCACAGGTATCATAGCCATGGCTACTAACTTTTGCGATATCGCTAACAACGAAATTTCAGGCCAAAACACTATTCAAATTGCCATAGTAAGTTACCTGTCGTTACAAAAACCTTTTAAAGACAGCATTTACGATCCTTACTGTGGTGGTATTACCGTACACGATAATAAAATTACACACGGCACCGGTAGCCCCGATAATACCGTAACCTTCGGCCAGTTGTTTATTGCCATTTTTGGCGATAAAATACCCGATGTGGTTTTTGACGGCGAAATAAACCCTGCCTATTTAAACAACGACAAAACCATAAAAGAAGACCAAAGGATATGCATACACAATAACGGCAATATAACCTTCAGCAACCTGGATATGGCCAATAAAGGAAAAAACCGCAGCAGCGATGCCACCAAATATGATTGCACCCTGGCACCGTTGCAAGAGGTAAAATTAAATCAATAAAAAAGTAAGGGCCGCCAAAAGGTGGCCTTTTTTATTAAAAAGAAAACAGCAATGCCCTTGTATTCAGGCATTATTTAAAATAAAATACAAATTCAGTTTAACACTAAGCACACAAAGATTAATACAAATGACACCAAAAATGGATTCTTTGTGGCCTTTGTTTTGGCATTTTCCTTTGTGCTCTTAGTGGTAAATAGCATTTTGTATCGACACAGTTTCAAAGAAAAAAGTGTTGTACACGGGTATTAAAAGCTGTATTATTAAAATGAATTTATGAGTAATAAGAAGAAAAGAGACAAAAAAGAAAAACCCAATAAAGCCGAAAAACATTCGGAAACAAACGAAAGCAAACAACATGTATTAACTGCTATAAGAGCATTAGGAAAAGATGCCACTTTAAGAAGTATATTCCCTATGCTTGAAGATAAATTAAGCCAGGAAGATATTATCCTGGGATTAACCGAACTGGAAAAACGCGGCAAAATACGCATTGAGCAAAAAGGCATTGTAAAACTGCTGGAGAACAACGACCCTAAAAAACATGAAAGGCCAAGCGCTGATATCAGAAATGTAAAATTCCAATACGGAAGGGCCGACATTACCCAAAATGGCGCCGCCTTTGTAACGGTAAAAGGGCTTACCAAAGATGTTTACATACCCAAAAGCCACGTGCATAATGCCATGCAGGGAGATGAGGTTAAGATTCGCATAACCTCACATACCCGCAGGCCCGAGGGAGAGATTATAAGCATCATTAAACGTGCACAGGATAGTTTTCCTGGAAGGATTGATGTGCTTGACAAGTTTGCATTTTTTATTGCCGATGAGCGCAAGCTGAATACCGATGTATTTGTGCCGCTAACGGCATTAAACGGGGCGAAGCACAACGACCGGGTAATTGCCCGGATTATAGATTGGAAAACCGGCGGCAAAAACCCTATTGGCGAGGTGGTAGAAGTAATGACCGCTGAGCATTCGTCAGATATGGATATGAAGATGATACTGATAGGCAACGGCTTCAGTATTGATTTTCCGCAGGATGTTTATGCAGAGTTAGATCAGTACACAGATAATATACCTCAGGAAGAAATTGCCAACCGGGTTGACATGCGTGATGTACTGACCTTTACAATTGACCCTGAGGATGCCAAAGATTTTGACGACGCCATCTCTATACGAAAACTTGAAAACGGCAACCTGGAAATTGGGGTGCACATTGCCGATGTATCCCATTACGTGCGCGAAGGTTCGCAACTGGATATGGAGGCCGAAAAGCGGGCTACCTCAGTTTATTTGCCCGACAGGGTTTGTCCCATGCTGCCAGAGAAGCTTTCAAATCTGTTGTGTTCGCTAAGGCCCAATGAAGATAAGCTTACTTTTTCTACGCTGTTTGAACTGGATGAGAAGTTCAACATTAAGCATTACACCATTGCAAAAACGATTATACATAGCAACCGTCGTTTTACTTATGAAGATGCCCAGAAGGTTTTAGAAACCGGGCAAGGCGATTATGTTGAAGAATTGCAATTGCTGAATAAAATATCGAAAGATATACGCGCCAAGAGGATGAAAAAAGGCGCCATCGCTTTTGAAAAAGCTGAAGTAAAATTTAAGCTGGATGAAACCGGCAAACCACTGGGTGTGGTCCTTAAAATACGTAAAGACGCTCACTTACTGGTGGAAGACTTTATGCTGCTGGCCAACGAAACCGTGGCAAAATACGGAGCTAAATTAAGGCTAGGTAAAAAAAACCTGCCCTTTGTATATCGGGTGCATGATAAACCAGATCCAGTTAAGTTAGACCTGTTCAGTAATGTGGCAGCACGCTTTGGTTACAATATTAAATTTGAAAATCCACGTCAGGCGGCCGAGGTCTTTAATACCCTGTTAAAAAAGGTTGAGGGAAGGCCCGAGCAAAATGTTTTGGAAACAATGGCCATCCGCAGCATGGCTAAGGCAGAATATACCACGGATAATATCGGCCACTATGGTTTGGCAATGGAATACTATACGCACTTTACTTCGCCCATCAGAAGATATCCGGATGTTTTAGTACATCGCCTGTTAAGCGAAATTTTAGGCGACACTGATAAGCGCATAGATAAAGAAGAGCTGGAAGCCCGTTGCAAAAACAGTTCCATTATGGAGCGCAAAGCCATGGATGCCGAGCGCGAAGCTGTGAAATACAAGCAGATTGAATTTTTACAGGATAAAATTGGCGGCGAGTTTGACGGCGTAATAACCGGAGTTATTCCACGCGGCATTTTTGTTGAGATGGTAGACAACAAATGCGAAGGCATGGTAAGTGTTGAATACCTGGGGCCTGAAGATTTTGTTTACGAAGAAAAGATGGTTCGCCTGGTTGGCTCACGTTCAAAAAAGCAATTTAACCTGGGAGATAAAGTGCGCGTAAAAATACTTTCGGCGGATATTATTTTACGGCGTATAGATTTGGGAATAGCCGATTAGGGTATACGATTGTGGCTATGCGAAAGTCAAATTCGCATAGCCACAATCGCGTTTTTATATGTCAATTACAAAACCCTCTGCTGCTCACCAGCATGTTTGCTGATAGTAAAATAGAAAGTAGTCCCTTTTTCAGGTGTGGACGAGAACCAGATTCGACCGCCGTGTAATTGAACTACTTTTTTACAAATAGCCAAACCTACACCAGTGCCCGGATATTCGGCGGTTGAATGAAGACGTTGAAAAATCTGAAATATTTTCTCCTTGTATTCTTCCTTAATGCCTATTCCGTTATCGCTAATGCTTATCTCCCATTCATCCTCATGTTCAACTGCGCTGATTTTAACCACCGGTTGAGCATTCTTTACAAACTTTAAAGAGTTGTCAATTAAATTTTGAAAGAGTTGAAAAAGCTGGTTAGGATCAGCCATCAGTTCGGGTAATTTGTCAACAGTAACTTCGGCCTTATTAGTTTTAATGGTACTGCTAAGGCCGTTCAAAACCATGTGCACCAATTCATTCAAATTCGTTCTTACAAATGGCTTGGGAATAGATGAAATTTTTGAGTAGTTCAGCAGGTCTAAAATAAGCTGTTGCATGCGCTTGGCGCCGTTAACCGAAAACTCAATAAACTCCAGCGCTTCTTTATCCAGTTTGGTTTTGTAACGCATTTCAAGCAATTGCAGGTAGCTGGCTATAGTACGCAACGGCCCCTGCAAATCATGCGATGCTACGTAAGCAAAGCGCTCCAGCTCTTCGTTTGATCTTTCAAGCTGCGTGGCGCGGTGTTCAAGTTCCCGCTGTACTCCTTTTAAATCCGAAATGTCAAAAACCATCACCATGCCATAAATAATCTCCCCCAAATCATCACGAATTGGCAGATGATAAACCTTTAGCGAGCGTTCAAAGAAAACCTGCTCGGTTTCGCTGCTTTCACCATCCAGTATTTTAGTGTAAATCAGCTTAACCCGTTCCCGGTCACTTTCTCTTATCGAGTCGTAAACCGTCTTCCCCTCAATCTCGATTTTGGGTTTACTTACAATGCCAACCAGCGGCCCTTCAGCTAAAATATATTTTAAATTTTTATCAAATATAAACATAGCCGCCTTGGGCAGGTTCCGGGCAATTTCACGGTACAGCTGTTCCGATTTTCTGATTTCCTCTTTGGCAAGTTTAACCGCAGTTATATCCGTAGCCACGCCCAGGATATTAGTAGCATTACCGGTAATAGACGTAATTGCTTTTTTTACCATTTGTATCCAAAGTTGTTCACCGGTTTCGCGGTTTATAATCATCTGTTCGGGAAACTGAATCTCTTTTTTAGCGTTGAGTGCCTGCTGGTCCTGTTCTTTAAATTCGTCCAGCTCCTTGCGGGTAAACTGGTCTTCAGTATCGTAATGCCCTTCCATCTCAGAAGGCTTCATATTGTAAAAATCAGCTACCGATTCGTTGGCCAGTAAATATTTTCCCTCCTGGTCCTTTACAAATATCATGTTAGGCGTAGAGTCAATAATCAGTCTTAAAAAATCCTTTTGCCTTTGCAGTTCATCCTGTATCTTTTCCTTCTCGGCAATTTCAGCCTGCATGCGCAAATTTACCTGCTCCAATTCCTTAGTCCGTTCTTTTACTTTTCCCTCCAGCTCGTTATTCAGTTTTTGTAATAACTCCTCATGCTTCACCCTGTCAGAAATATCGCGCACGTGAATCAGCATGGAGCGCTGCCCTTTAAAATCAATATGCGCAGTGCTAACCTCTATGGGCACTATTTTACCGGTAAGCGTTAAACACTGGCTTTCAAATTTGCTTGTTATTCCCTCAACCAGGCTGGGCTGCATTTTTCTTATCTGACCATGTATATTCTTGGGCGAAAAATCAAAAATAGTTTTGCCTATTAATTGTTCGCGGCTGGTAGCTTCGTGCAATTTTATTGTTGCCTCATTTACATCTAATATCAGACCCTCCGCGTTTTCGATATAAATGGCATCCGGCGAATTGTTGAATATATCCCTAAACCTTTTCTCGCTGTTCTTTAAGGAAACATCGGCCATTTTCCTCTCCTTGATTTCCTCGTTCAGCATTTGATTCGCCTCCGAAAGCTGACGGGTACGCGCAATTACTTTCGATTCCAGGTCTTCCTTGGCATATATCAATTCCTCTTCCAGCCGTCTTTGTCGGGCAATTTCGGTAGTAAGCACAATAACTCCCATAAACTCCCCGCTGGGGTCTATTACCGGTTTGCCATTCAAGCGCAGCCAAACTCCTTCGCCGTTTTTTTTCTTCATCAGGATATCATAGCTGTCCGATATTCCTCTTTTCCTTAGTTCAAGCTTAGCCTTCGATATTCTTACATTCTCCTCGCCAAGTACCAAATCCAAAAAACTTCGCCCAATTATTTCCGAAACCTGGTATCCCATGGCTTTACAGAACCTCTCATTGGCAAAAACCAAAGTTCCTTCACTGTTAACGCAATAAATACCCTCGTTAATCAATTCAACAACATCCCGAAAGCGGACTTTTATTTCCGCACCCGAACTGCCCTTGATGGATATATGTTGGTCGCTAAAAGGTACTTCTGCCATTGAAAACTAGATAGAAAAGCATGAAAAATACGTCTTTCTCAGTATTTAAGCCGCGTTTTTTTATTCAGGAACGGCTTCTTACTACATAACAAGCACTCTATTAAAGATATACGTAATTTTGGATTAAATGTTTTGTAGAAAACAACATACGCCTTGTAATAACAATTAAAGGCCTGAAAAGCTCTATTTTCCTGACAAAGAGGAGGTAATAAATCTGATATACGGCTATAAATCTTTACGCCTTACTCCCTCAAACTGCAAAATGAAGTCTTTACCAAACACCTGCGCCGGTGTTTTTGAACCATAAGGAGGCTCTTTGGCAAGTACCAGTTCTACAATTTTTAATGAGGTTAATGCGGTGAGGGTATAACCTTCGGGCAAATATAGCATCGCCTTTTGTGCACCGCCCGCTTTATTCTTTACTTCGCCCCAAACAATACTCGTAGAGGCTTTGCGCTGCGCCTCATCCGGTCCGGCGGGGCGTTTTTTAATTTTATTAATCATAAAATTCTTCACAAACCTGGTACGCATAATAAAACCCAGATAGTTGCTGAGTTTCATGCCGTCAATCAGTTTTTGCGGCAGAATATTGTACACCGTAATGTTCGGAATACCGGTGGTTCGGAATGCAGTTGAAACATCGCCCCATGATATAGCTACTCCCCGTTTATCCTCTTCCCTGATGCGAAAAGAACGAATAAGTTTGGCGTTAGGGACTTTTACCAGTTTTCCATCGCGCCTGATAACGCAGGCATCTCCCAGATTTTCAGCAATTGTTATGGCAGTGCCGTGCGATAATTTACCACCAAGCATGTATAATGCCAAATCAAGCGATACAACGTTACCTAGTTTTTCACTCAGGTAAAGGGCCAGGCAATCGGTAGGCACCACATCAAATCCTACACCGGGCATTAACATAACCCCCGCCTGCACAGCGGCATCATTCATCTTAAAAATTCTTTCAAAAACCTGGTATTCTCCGGTTATATCCAGGTAGTGGGTTTTCGCTTTTATACAAGCATTAGCCATAATGGTTGATGTGTATATAAACGGCCCTGCGCAATGAAGCACCACTTTAAAATCTTTTATTTTATCCGCCACGGCCTGCTCATTATCCAAACCAAAGGCGATGTATTCAAGATTGAGCGTGCGTGCAAGTTCAGCCACCTTTTGCCCGTCCCTGCCCGACAAAACCGGCTTCATACCAGCCTTAACGGCCATTTCACAAATAAGCTTACCGGTATATCCGTAACAACCATATATCAGAAACCCTTCTTTCACTTTGAATGTTTTATATTACTAACCGTTATAAAATAATCCTTGTTTGAGGGAAAACCGCGCTTAAAGGTAAATTTTTCCAACATAACACCTAAAGCCCTTACTTTTGGTATATTCTTAAAACTGAAACCAGCGCGGCAAAAAGAATACTTATGATGAACATATACCTGATCCCGGGTTTAGGTGCCGACAAAAGAATGTATGCCCACCAACTAAAAGCCTTACCTGATGCCAAAGTTCTGGAACACCTTGAACCCATAAAAAGTGAAACACTTACAGAATATGCAGGCCGGGTAGCTAAGGAAATTGACACCACCAAGCCATTTGCATTGGTGGGAACATCCTTAGGCGGAATTATTTCAATGGAATTATCCAGGATATTGAACCCTGAAAAAATAGTAATCATTTCCTCCATTAAAAACAGGGAGGAAATGCCCTTGTTTATACGCAGTATGCGCTTATTAAAACTGCATAAGCTTACAACCGGAGCCCGGATTAAACGTTCGTACAACGTAATGGTGAAGCGGCTTGGCAACCGGGGAGATTCTTTTGCGGCTAAAATGATAAGGGAGATGGCCGCAGACTGTTCGCCGGAATTTATTGAGTGGGCCGTAAATGCCATTGTTAACTGGCACCCACCCAAAGATTACAGAAGCGATATAATACACATACACGGCACCAAAGACATGCTTTTTCCCATACAAAAGATAAAGAACCCCATTGCCATCGAAAACGGCTCGCATGTTATGAATATGACGATGAGTTATGAGGTAAATAAGGCGCTGTTGAAAGCTTTAAAGGATTAAACGACATTGCAATTTTTCGATATGCGACCAGACTGTTGAGATAACCCGAAAAGTATTAAGTCGAACATCGCAAATCCAAATTCCTACAAATCAATTAATATACACTGTCTTAATATTTACAAACTCCATTAGGCCGTGTTCTGAAAGTTCACGGCCATACCCGCTACGTTTAGTTCCGCCAAAGGGTACGCGGGCATCTGATTTTACAATATCGTTAATAAATACGTTGCCGGTTTCCAGTTCTGAAACAAAACGCTCGGCCGCAACTTTATCTGCGGTCCAGATAGAGGCGCCTAATCCGTACACCGAATTATTTGCGGTAGCAATAGCCTCATCTGCATCCCTTACAACAATTACACTCCACACCGGCCCGAATATCTCCTCATCAAATGCCGGCATGCCCGGTTTAACGCCAGTAAGTACCGCGGGCGAAACAAAATTTCCTTCTCCCTCGGGTATATCCGCTCCATAATGAGCAACAGCACCTGCCATAATCGAGTCAGTTATTTGCCTTTGAACTTTTTCCTTCAGGTCCTTCCTCGCCAACGGGCCCAACTGGTTATTATCATCAAGCGGATCACCCACCTTCAGTTTTTTTACCGCAGACATTAGCTTTTCGGTAAAAACGCTGGCAATTTCTTCAGCAACAATAAAACGTTTGGCCGCATTACAACTTTGGCCGGTGTTGATACTACGGGATTTGATTGCACCGGAAATGGCAAAATCTATATTTGCATCTGCCAACACAATAAATGCATCATTTCCTCCCAACTCCAATACACTCTTCTTAATGTGCTTACCAGCTTGTGAGGCAAGAATGCTGCCGGTGGTATCACTGCCGGTAAAGCTAATACCTGCTATACGCGGGTCAGCAATCAGCTTACCGGCGTCTTCGTTGGTTAAAAAGTAATTTTTAAAAACGCCATTTGGTACACCGGCCTGCTCAAAAATGGCTTCAATGGCCCTTGCACATTGCGGCACATTGGGCGAATGTTTAAGTATAGAAACATTACCGGATATTAAAGTAGGTATAGCAAACCTGAACACCTGCCAAAAAGGAAAATTCCAGGGCATGACTGAAAAAATGATACCCAGCGGCTCGAAGCGGATATAGCTTTTTGAGGCATTGGTTTGTACCAGTTCGTCCTGTAAAAAACGTGCGGCATTTTTAAGGTAATAATCAAACCCGCTGAGTACTTTATTTATTTCATACTCCGCCTCGCTGATAGGTTTGCCCATTTCAGTAGTTATCAGTTTGGCATACTGCTCTTTACCGGCCTTAATTACATCGGCTACGCGCTGCAAGTAAGCCACACGTTCACTTACCGCTAATCTTCTCCAGGTATTAAAGGCCTTTACAGAAATCTCCAGATCGGGAAACGAATCAAATTCAAATTCCTTCAGGGTTTCATTATTGACAGGGCATATAGTAGCGTATCTCATTCTTCAGGTATGGTTTCAACGCCAAAAATAACAGCATTCACAACAGATGGTTTAAAGATTTACGTATTTTACCTTTATCCAGATATCGTTATTGCGCCCTTTATCGTCGGTGCATGATATTTTAATGTGAGTATCATCGGGCGCAAAGAACTCTTTGGCATGGGCATCGGAACGCTTGTAAAATTTGTTGTTAATATACCAGTAAACCGTTTTCACATCGCTTCCTACCTCGCAACTCAGTTGTAGCGGTTCGGGTGCCTTTTTATCGATGTAATACTCTGTTCCGTTTTTAGGAAGCTTAATGGCAGGCCCACCCTCGCCCGATATCCTATCGCATAGCGGGTTATGGGGAGGTATTTTCTCATAAGCTATCCGGTTATCATCATAGTACGACTGCATATCAGGCGGCACTACCTTGTACCATTTCTTTTTATAGCCGTTATCGGGCACACAGTTTTTGCAATAAGAAATCTTCTCATCTGCCGATACTGCAACCTCCTTCATGTTCATGCACTTTTGCGAGTTTGAAACCAGCGGTATAAAGTAATCCATCACCGTATTGGTACAAAAATCGTTGGGCACTTTCCCAGTTTCAGAACAAACCAGCCGCAGGCCGCATTCTTTAGGCATGGAGTACCATTCGTTGGTTGAATTGTAATCTATCGTATTAAATATTTTGAACAGCAACGGAGTGGCCACGTTTGCCCCACTCAATTCAGGAACACCTAATCCCGAGAAATTACCTACCCAAACACCCACCGTGTATTTCATATTATAACCAATGCTCCATGCATCGCGCTTGCCATAGCTGGTGCCGGTTTTCCAGGCAATACGGGGCAGGTGCATACTGCTTTCCCAATTAACCGGTAAATCGGGCCGGGTAATTTTAGAAAGTATCTCGGTAATCATAAAATCAGCCGATGGGGAAAGTATCCTCTTACCGCGCAGCACAGAATCGCCTTTCAGCTTATCTCCTTTAAAATAGTTAGGCTTTACATATATACCGCCATTGGCAAGGGCGCTATAGAGACCCGTCATTTCTTCCAGTGTAACGCCACAACCACCCAGAATAAGCGACAGCCCAAGCTTTTTCTCGTCCTTCTTTATCTGCCTGAAATCGCAGTCTTCAAGTTTGGCAATCATTTTATCGGTCCCCAACTCGTGCAGCGATTTTACGGCCGGTATGTTCAGCGAGTTTTCCAGCGCGTACTCCATGGTAACAAACCCATTAAATTTCTGGTCGAAGTTTTCGGGTTGAAAGCCGTTAATATTGATGGGCACGTCGGTTATAACAGTCTTGGGGGTAAGCACGCCATTATCAATGCACAATCCATACATTAAAGGTTTTAGCGAGCTGCCAGGTTGCCTCACTGCATCTGCACCATTTACCTGTCCACCATCGGTACGATTGGCAAAATCAGCAGAACCGATGTATACTATCACATCGTGTGTTTTATTGTCAATAACTACCGCCGAGGCATTATGGATATTGTAAGAATTTAAACTGCGCGTATATTCCCCCACCAGGTTCTCCAGTTTCATTTGCGTGTTCATTTGCAGATAAGTGCGTATAATATCGCGGTGGGTTGTCTTCTTCAGCTTATAGGCCAGGTGAGGCACAAGGTTGGGCGCATTCACCCTTTGCGCATCCAGCGGTTCATTCAGCGCATCGTTAATTTCTTTTGCTTTAAAAAGCCGGTCGGTGCCAAAGCGTTTTAACCACTTGTTGCGTTCTTTTATTATCAGCCCATTATGCACCCCCAATTTAAGCGAAGAAGGCCGGTTGGGAATAATTGACAAAGCCGTAACCTCTGCCAGCGATAGGTGGTCGGGGTTCTTTTTAAAATAAAGGATAGATGCACTTTTCACCCCCTCCACATTGCTTCCGTAGGGCACCAGGTTAAAATACAATTGTAGTATTTCGTCCTTGCTGTATTTCCTTTCCAACTGAAAGGCGCGGAAGATTTCAAGCAACTTATTGAAGTAAGTCCTTCTTTTAGGCTCCAGCATCCTGGCCACCTGCATGGTAATTGTAGATGCCCCGGAGGTGCGTTTAAGATGCAGGAAATTCATAACTGCTGCCCGTGCCATAGCCAGGGGATTAACACCGGGATGATGGTAAAAGTATTTATCCTCCTTATAAAGCAGTGTTTTCTTTAAAACCGGCGATATTTCATTTAACTCGGTTTTCATGCGCCACTTCTGGTCGCTGGTTAAAAAGGCGTGTATTACTTCGCCTTTGCTATCCAGCATAATGGTGGAATACTGAATTTCATCAGGCAATGGGAACAAACGGTTAAGCAACAGAAACAACAAAAATGAAGTTGCTGAAACTATTACAAACCACTTAAAAAACTGAAGGAAACGGCTGCGCACGGGTATTATACTCTATAACGCAAATGTGAGTGATTAGTATGAATTATTTGTGATTTATTTTGGCATCCAATTCCGCACCCTACCTCCATTCGCCCGCTGCATCCAATGTAGCGATTGCCGATACATCCAGTTTCACATCAACCGCTTTTAAAATATCCTGCAACTGGTCAATATTGGTGGCGCTTACAATGGGGGCTGTAACGCCTTTGCGCGCAATTAACCATGCCAGTGCAACCTGTGCCTGTGTTGCATTTAGTTCCTTCGAAACCTCATCCAAAGCCGCCAGTATATTTAAACCGCGTTCATTCATAAAGCGTTTCATACCCACACCCCGTACGCTCTTCCTGTAGTCCTCTGAACTTCGGTATTTACCAGTTAAAAAACCACTTGCCAGGCTGTAATATGTAATAACCCCTAATCCATTTTTAATACAGAAAGGTTCAAGCTCCGATTCATATACCTCCCTGTCATACAAATTGTATTGCGGCTGCACACTTACGTAAGCGGGGTATCCCTTTTCCGTACTTATTGCCAAAGCCTCACCCAAACGTGCGGCACTGTAATTACTGGCGCCAATCGCCCTTACCTTACCCTGCTTCACCAGTTGATTATAAGCTTCCAAAGTTTCTTCCTGTGGGGTATCCGGGTCATCCTTGTGGCTTTGGAAAAGGTCAATATAATCAGTTTGTAAACGCCGCAGCGAATCTTCAATACTTTTAAAAATACGGGCCTTTGCCAGCCCCTTTCCATCTGCCATTTCCATACCCACCTTAGTTGCGACTACTACTTTATTCCTGTTTCCGGTCTTTTTCATCCAGTTACCTATAATAGTTTCCGACTCCCCTCCTTCATTGCCCCTTTTCCAGCGGGAGTAAACGTCAGCAGTATCCACCAGGTTAAAACCAGAATCTATAAATCCATCCAGTATTTTAAAAGAAGTAGCCTCGTCAATAGTCCAGCCAAATACATTACCGCCCAGGGCTAATGCGCTAACCTCAATTCCTGAATTTCCCAGTTTTCTCTTTTGCATACTATAATATTTTAAACTCCACAACAATAAAAATCGTAAACTTGTTCCAATAATGTTAATCACCTTTTCCCAAGGTTCATTATTGCCGTGCAAATTTAATTTGCAATCAAAAACAAAGTCATACCTTTAAATTATTGAGAGTGTTACTTATTTTCCCGTATAAATAAATTTAACATGCCACAAATAGCAACTTACGAAGACTGGATAAGCAGAAGCAATTACGACTGGCGCCATCCGCGTTCCAACCACCTTCAGGAACTTGATAAAAAGGTTAAATATTACTTTGCCAACTGGAAAGGTAATAACCATGAAATTGCCAAGAGGCAATGCATGGAAAAATTTGAATGGTATGTAAAATTGAAATGGGCTGAAGACCCTAAAAACAAACCTGTAGGTGTTATGGGTATAACACTTTCAAAAAACAATCCGCGCAATAAAACCGGTGCGTTTGATGACCTGCGCACAACCATGCTTACCAATAATTTTGTAGTAGACAGCTCTATGCAGGAAGCGCAAAATATTGTGATGGCTGCCCAGGCCAACATGCTGGAAAGCCTGTTTAAATCCAAAACCGGGGTGCCACTGCAGTTTACTTGTAAAAATGTAGGTGTAATACAAAAATTCAAAAACAGTATTAATTCTGTGGCGGTTACGGTTAAGGCACCGGTTAACGGGGGTAAAGCTTTTAAGCCCGGCCAATATGGAAATAATCCTAATGCTCCTGATAGTTTAGGGACGGCCAAGCAAAAAATTACCACGGGCGTGCAGGCCGGTTACCAGGTCGGAAAGGCATATACTGATGTAAAAGATGTTATGAAAATAGCCGGTGGTCAGGCACTTGAAACCCCGGCCCAGCACTCAGCCGCAATTACTAAAGAGCTTGCGCCTATATTAGGACAGGAAATTGCAGGCCATGTTGGCCATGCTGTCGGTGAGGTAGTGCCCATTATAGGGCATATTTTAGTCGGTGTTAAATTAGTTAAAGCAATTGTTGATGTGGTCCAGGTGCATATGCTGAAATCAGACCTGGAAAATATTTCAAACATGGGTTATGTTGCACCCGGTGCCCCATCCGCTGCCCTGGATGCCGTTAGCACGCTTTATACAAGGATTGCTGTACAAAAAGATATTAATTTAGGTATGTGCACCGCTAAATTTGGTGCACAGTTCGACCCAACCCGTACAGCAGCATCAGTTGTTGGTGCTGCCGATGCTGCAAGAAAAATTATTGAACTGATAGCCCTTCTTATAATGGAGTTAAAGGAAATAAAAGCGGCCAATGATATGATTACAAGAGGACTATACAAACGCCATTTCGAAGATATGTTTGTTGCATGTCCGTTGTTGGGTGCTTACGTCATTGTAGGTTCCGACACCAGCAGTATTATTAACGTGGCTGTAA
Source organism: uncultured Bacteroidota bacterium (assembly GCA_903889265.1). Taxonomy (GTDB): domain Bacteria; phylum Bacteroidota; class Bacteroidia; order Chitinophagales; family LD1; genus Bog-950. Next base: position 21,140 of record CAISWS010000059.1, on the reverse strand, counting down.
AATTTTATGGCACAAACGGGTGGCAGGTGTCAGTTGAGAATCTCCGCAAAAGCACTGAAAAACTTTATAAAGCATCACGAAGCCTTATTCAAAACAGTAAGTTCGAAATACAGGGTTTCCCTAAAACACCAATGGCAAAGAAAGACATTCCTCAATCTGCAGTAAGCCTTGGTGTAAGAGGTGGCATGGCCCATGAATCTTACAACCCAAACAGTATGGGTAGGGAAAGAAGCGATGCGGTAACTTCGGCGTACGTAAGGATAAAACGCAGATAAGCCGGTTTGTATAGTTTTTTTAGGGATTTTCCGGATCACCGGATATGCAGCAACATTGATAAGCGTTACACAGCTGATCAGATTTCGGTTGCCGGATATACGTTACGGGCGTAAACTTCTGTTGATTATTTTGAGAAATTATGATTGCCGGGTGATATTGCAGTCCATGACATTTAAAAATCTTTTGAACCGCTCGCCATTTTTAATCCGGTTATTCAATTGGGAATACTGGCCCTTTTATATTGTGCAGTTTCCGGTGGTGTGTTATTACCTGTGGCTGGCGTTTAAAGCACGTTCATTTTTCTACTTCTCCGCTTCTAACCCCGGAATAGAAACCGGTGGCATGTTTGGCGAATCAAAATGGAAAATATTTGAGTTGATACCTGCTCACCTTTTCCCTGCAACCATATTGGTGCAGGAAGGCACTGACATCCATTTAGTAAACAAGGCAATGCAGCAAAAAGGTATTGGGTACCCCATTATAGCCAAGCCAGACCGGGGAGAGCGGGGATGGAAGGTAAGTAAACTGCAAAGTGAGGACGAGCTTTTGACCTATATCAAAACTACACCGGTAGACTTTCTGATTCAAACGTATGTATCCTCGCCTGTCGAATTAAGTGTTTTTTATTTCCGCTTTCCTGATCATAACAAAGGTACCATCAGTTCAGTGGTGTTGAAAGAAATGCTACGGGTTACCGGTGATGGTAATGCGACTTTAGAAGAATTGATAAAAGGTTACCCCAGGGCATTACTGCAATGGCCGGTTCTAAAAGTTTCGCTAGCCAATAAGCTAAACTCCATTCCTGCACAGAATGAGGTAGTTGAATTGGTTCCTTTCGGTAATCACTCGCGCGGAGCCATGTTTTTAGACCGGTGCGATATTATTGATACCCAACTGACAGAAGTATTTGACAACATAAGCAAACAGATACCCGGCTTTTATTTTGGCCGGTACGATTTGCGTTGCCAAAGCATTGAATTACTAAAGCAAGGTCATAGCATACAAATTATGGAACTAAACGGCGCAGGTGCTGAGCCCGCGCATGTTTACCACCCCGGCAACCCTATCTGGAAAGCATACCGGGTGTTTTTCTATCATTTTAAGGTGATGTATCAAATCAGCCGCGCAAATAACCGCTCCGGTGTTCCTTATATGAGTTTTAAGGAATTTTTAGCTGCCTATAAATTACAAAAGGAATATAACGCTAAAGCAAATACCGCCGGCTAAAAATCCGCTCAATTACCAGGCCGGGCCATAGCACCTGCTATAATGTGCAATCCGTTTTGCTGCTGCACAAAGGCAACAACCCCTGTATTGCGCAAATCATAAGCCCTGCAATTATTAAAAACAGCCTTACCCGAAGATGCAGCGGGATATGAAAGCAATTCCCTTACAACATTGGTATGCTCTAACACATGCCCACCGTTTTCGCCACTTTTTACCGAGGTAACTGCATGTAGTGTTACCAATGCAAAATGCACCTGGCAACCATTAAAACTACCGTTAAGCCCGTAATTTACAACCAGGCTGTTACCATTTGAGGAGGCCGTTAAGTTTATAAACTCCGCCTGCTGTTTCGTATTCAGCGCTTTCAAAACAGCATTGTCCAACGCACTTTTATCGGAGCCTACAAATTCGGTAGTACCGTTTACTATCATTTGCGGCGTGTAAGCTCCATTTAAGTGCATTTCAGAAACGTACAAGCCTTGCCGCGCTGAGAACTGACTGGTGCTAAAGGAGTCTCTCCAACCCAGCCTGTTCCAGTAATCTACATGAAACGCAAGGGCAAAAACATTAGCCTGCCCGGCTTGCCAGGAGGTTAAAGTTTTAGCCAGTAGCTTATCCGCCGGCGGGCAACTGCTGCACCCCTCAGATGTAAACAGTTCAATAACTGCAACTGGTTTAAAGCCCTCATTCGGCTTCCGTATACTGGTTAAACCCAGTAAAATCATTATAACAAGCGCTATTTTATACATTGAAATATTATTTTGTAAGGAAATAAACAGTCCTTCGTCTTACCTATTGAACCGTATAACAAACACTTTATAAATACTTATGAAAACAAGCACAAACGCTCAACATTCAGGTAGACGTAACTACATGTTACTTCCTTACAAGGTTGCAACTATCATTTTACTGCTCACTGCGTTCAGTAGTAGCATGAAGGCCCAAATGGCAACTGCAACGGGCGAGCCGCTGAACCTTGAAAAAGGAATAGCCATTTCGGGTTATGACCCAGTTGCCTATTTTACCTTGGGCAAAGCCACCCAGGGAAAGAATACGATTTCATTTACACAAAATGGCGCTACCTATTATTTTGCAACTGATGCCAACCGGCAATTATTTATTAAAGAGCCTGCAAAGTACCAACCACAATACGGCGGCTGGTGTGCTTATGCCATGGCAACATCAGGCGAAAAGGTTGAAATAGACCCCCAGACATATAAAATTGTTAATGGTAAGCTTTTGCTGTTTTACAATAAGTTTTTTAATAACACCTTAAACAGCTGGAACAAAAACGAAAAAGGATATTTGCCGCTGGCCGACACCAACTGGAAGAAAATAACCAATAAATAAATTACTTACTTTTAACCAAAACCCAAATTTATGTCAAAACTGCAAACGTACCTGGTGTGGGCCCTGCAAATTGTGGCCTCGGTAATTTTACTGCAAACGCTTTATTTTAAATTCAGCGCCCAGCCTGAATCAGTTTATATTTTTTCAAAACTGGGTGCCGAACCATATGGCCGCATTGGTTCGGGCATTGTAGAACTTACTGCTGGCATACTGCTTTTAACCCCGCGCTTTGCATGGGCAGGCGCTTTAATAGCTGCCGGGGTAATGGTTGGCGCCGTATTTTCCCATCTTACCCTATTGGGTATTGAGGTGATGGGTGACCACGGCGAACTTTTCATTTTAGCCTTAACCGTGTTTATTTCCTCTGCACTTATCCTGGTTTTAAGAAGAAAGGAAATACCGGTGGTGAAAAACTACTTTGCAAACTAAATTTACAGTCCCTTACAAAAAGCAATATGCATTTAGAAAAGGCAATAACAGAAACATTTGAGGAGCTAAATCAGGTGTTAGTTCAATTGAAGAATGAGGAATACACAGCCCAACCTGATATCCTAAACGGGTCGGGAATAGGACAGCATTGCAGGCACCTGCTCGAAATTTATGTTTACCTGAATACAGGTTATGAAGCAGGTATAATCAATTATGATGACCGCAAACGCGACCAGGAGATTGAGCAATATAAGGAAGCTGCGCTTGCCTGTATGGCTGAAATTATTTCCGGTTTAAACAGGCCTGAAAAAAACCTGGTGATTTCTGCCTCTTACTCCAGTGAACAACCAGACCCGGAAGAATATAAAACCAGCTATAAACGCGAACTGGCTTATGCGCTTGAACATGCCATCCATCATCTGGCTTTAATTGGGGTAGCCATAAAAGCAGTTGCACCCCATGTTATTGTGCCCGAAAACTTTGGTGTTGCCCGGTCTACCATTAAATATCGCATGCAGTCAAGCCAATAGATGGCTTTATAGCGGATGGTAAACAGACTCAGCCTTTTTCATTACATCTTCCTTTTTCAAACTTAAAGGGCGTAATTGTTGTTTGCTGAAAAGTTCCATTTGGTCGTTATAGTGTTTGCTGTCCGGACGCAGCGAATTGCCAAGTGGTTGCAATGCGGCCAAACTTGTTACCCCCTTTTTATTAAAGGAAGCAAACATGGTGTAGGTGTCGCCAAACTCAGGGGCAAAGGTAAATGTGCCTGGTATTTGTTTTGGGTAAGAAGGGCTCATTACATCCGGAAATCCGCGAAGTGGCAGATTTTTGTTTCCCCTGATGTTTCTTTGCACTGTTCCCCACTCAACCTTAACCGTTCCAAAATGAGATTTTAGCGAATCGCAGGCGGCGCGAAGCGTGCTTACCCATTCGCTTTCGTCTACCTTAAAACCACTTACAAAGCAGTTATCATCGCAACCGTTTTTATCGAATATCTTTTTTATTACCAGGCCCAACAGGGTTGGTGCGTATTCATGGATTTCCGAAGTCCGGTTCCAGGTTTTTAAAATCTGAATAGCCTCTTTAATATCCGGGTATTTGGTTTCGTCCAGATGAAATATGCCTTCCATAGATTCCCCAAAGCCTCCCTTGCGCGATAGGGTTACATCAAACTTCAGTTTTTCTATATCGGTTAAGCTAAACTTCTGTTTCTCGCCCAGCATTTCTTCAAACCGGGTTGCGCGGTTATTATTGCCGGGCAGCGCATCAACCATGTGTTTGGGCAGATAGGTATAAGCCGGCTGGCAATCTTTAGCCGTGGCATGGAAGGGAGTATTATTGGTGTTGAATACATAACCACATGCGGGGTTAATGGTATGCGGCATACTGTCAATGGGCACCAGTGCCGTCCACAAATTTTTTGAAGTGTTACCGGGTAAAAGGCCATTCCAGTTAAAGGAAGTATCAAGCCGTTGCGGCAACATACCATGCTCTAAATAAAATATGTTGTTGTCTTTATCGGCATAAATCACATTAAATAAAGTAATGGCATGTATACGAAGTGCCTCGCGGAACTCATCGTAATTGCGGGCTTTGTTCATCCGGTACAGTTGCTCGGCCGGGCGGATGGTGGTGTTGGCAGGAAACCGTAACGAATAAAAATTATACGACTTATCGCTTTTTAAGGTGCAGCCGTATTTGCTCCAATAAGTCATCTTCTTTACCGGTAATACCAGTTTATGATGCTTGCCCAAACCTACCTTTAACCATACAGGGCGTTTTTCAAGTTTGTATTCCTGACCGTCGAACCTGTAAGTCAGCTTTTTGCCGGGCACCATTTCAAGCTTGTAAACATCCATGCGGTCGAAAAAATTCCAGGTCATACTCCATCCCAGGTTTTCGTTAACACCCATGGCTAAAGAACTAGTGCCCTGAAACATGGGGCCTTCAATATCCAAACCTTCGTCACTGTGCAGTTGCGCTTCGTAAAACGAAAGCGCCCCTTCCATTTGCATATGTGGATTAATGCACAAATACGTTTCACCATCCACTGTTCGGGTATTGTTTAATGCAAAAGCGTTGGAGCCCTCAGGTTTGCGCTTATTTATTGGAAAAACATTTTTAACGGTATCGTAGTCTCCGCCTACCGCGGCTCCAACCGCATCGGGCGCACCGGTTAATAGCGACATAGTTACAACGTATGCAGTAATCAGGTCTTTAGTCGTTACCGGAAAGGCGCCTTTTTGTTTAACCTCTTTTGGGTGGGCTGCTGCATAGGCATTTAGTCCCTGGCCAAAACCGTCAATGTACTTTTTAAATTCAGGACTCAGGTCTTTATCATAGTGTTCTTCCACCAATTGTTTTGCAGCTATGGCGTGAATAAAAAAATCGCCTTTGGCCCCTTCAATTCCATCGGCACGGCCCATGTAAGCTTTGCCTGCATATACCAGGTCCTGCCCGAATTCAAACGCATCTTCGGCATTGGCCCAGGCAAGACCATAAGCGACTTCGGCATCGGTTTTTCCAAAAATATGGGGTATACCAAAGCTATCGCGGGCAATGGTAATTTGCTGAGGGTCAATTTTAGGAAAGGATTCTCTTTGAGATTGGGCATTGCCACAAAACAGCAGGAAGAGTAATAAACCGGTGCAACATTTTTTAATCATCTTTTCGTTATTCAGCAGGCTTTAGCGTTCAACTATTTTCTTAATACTTTCCAAAAAAGCATCCATGCCACTTTCTGAATGTTGCCGACCTTCTTCATTGGCAAAACCTTTTTGGGTCCAGGTAATCGTAGTTTGGTTATTGACTTTGGGCGTTAAAGTATACATCACCAGCGAGTAATTTTCAGGTTTATCCTCCTGGCCGGAAAAACCACTCCAATACCGGTAACTTAAAAACCGTTCCGGTTCATTTTCAACTACCCGGCCTTTGTCCTTATACTTATGCCCCTGGTATTCCCCCTGAAATATAATTTCACTTCCCACCTTCCAGTCGGTAATAGTTTCGGTACCATACAGATATTCGCTGATAATAGCGGGGGTTGTTAACGCGTGCCAGACTTTTGATGGCGAAGCATGGATGTCAACAGATTTTGATACCAGCAGATCGTGCCTCATATGTGTTTAGGTTTATGGCGAAACTACAAATCATTTTATCTAAAAGCAATGTAATTAAGGTGAACCAATCGCAAATTAACCCTGGATTAATAACATCCTTACTACATTCGCCGCATAATATTCGCTATGCTTAGATATATACTTTCGTCCCTCATTATTTGCGCAATGTTGGTTGTTGCCGTAGCGGCAACCAAAATACCAGCCGCTGGCGATGCTAAGTCTGCAGGTGCACCAGTAAATGTGCAGGCCGACTCTATAACCTTTGCCGTAATTGGCGATTATGGCCGCGATACCAAACAGGAAGATTCCGTAGCCAAAATGGTAAAATCGTGGAGCCCTGATTTTATCATTACGGTGGGTGATAACAATTATTCCACCGGCAGCGCCGCAACCATCAAAACCAACATCGGAAAATATTACGGCGATTATATTTATAACCCCGATGCCAAACCCGATTGGCAATGCCACGGTAAAGCTGAACAACAAAAACAAAACCGTTTTTTTCCCGCACCCGGTAATCACGATAACTATTCTATTCCACCGCTTAAACCTTACCTCGATTATTTTACCCTGCCCGGTGATGAAACCAATTACGATTTTACCTGGGGCCCTGTTCATTTTTACAGCCTGAATACCGGAACCGATGCTAAAATGACCTGTTGCGATTCGAAAGTTTCATCATGGCTGAAAGATGCTTTGCAGAAAGACACCAAAACCTTTAAGATTGTTTACTTCCACCACCCGCCTTATTCGTCAGGCGAGCACGGAAGTTCAAAAGATATGCGCTGGCCGTTTAAAGAATGGGGTGTGGATGCCGTATTAACCGGGCATGAGCATTTTTATGCCAAAGCCACCGTTAAGGGTTCAAACGCTCCCTTGTATTTAATCTGTGGAAGCAGTGGCAGTAATGAGCACTATCCCTGCAACGAGCATCCCTTAGAGAAAGATAAATACGACTGGCTTTGCGATAACGTTCACTTCGGGGCTATTAAAGTTACTGTAACCAAACATAAGGCCATATTTGAATATTATGCTGTTGAGCAGCCCCAATATCCCTTAGATGTGAATGTGGTGAATAAATAGTATTTAGTATTAAGCATTTAGACAAATACAAACTTACTTCTTTACTATCCGCGATTTAACGCTTTATTGGCCCTGTCAATAATTTCCCAAAATCCCTTTATTTCTTTTACGTCATTGATAGAAGCTGGTGGTATCGGATTTTTAGGATGCTCCACCAAATACATTTCATACCATTTCAGGTCGTGCCATTTGCCATGCTTAAAGCCTACTTTTTCAAAAAGGCCTATTTCGGCAAAGCCCATAAAGGTGTGTAGCTTCTCACTGGGTGGGTTGGGCAAAGTAACGGCCGCATATACATTTACGAAACCCTGAAGTTCAAGCGTAGCTAATAGTGCATCATACAAAACCCTCGCAATTCCTTTCCTCTGAAAATTTTCCGATACATAAATGGTGGTCTCCGCAGACCATTGATAGGCGTCTTTAACCCTAAAAAGCCCGGCATAAGCAAAACCGGCAATCACCCCTTTCTGCTCACAAACGAAGCAGGGATAATGTGTAACAATGTTCGCTATCCGTTTTGAATACTCCTCCTGTGACGGCACTTCATATTCAAAGGTTATAGCCGTATTGAGCACATTAGGTTTATAAACCAACAGCATACCGGCATAGTCTGCCTCTTCAGCAAGGCGAATATTAAAGTCCATTTTCTGTTTTCCTTTGGTAATTTTAATTAAAGAGGGTTAAAAGTAAATAGTTATCACTTACCAACTTACCAATGTCCAACATTTCTATATTTTCGCCCCATGGAGCCTGATATGCCTGAATTTGAAAACCCCGAAGAAGAAAACAACCCACCTGTACCAGGCTCATACCAACCAGAACCTATTGTTATTAATCCTTATCATTTTACCCTCTTGTGGTTAGCTACGATAGGTATTTACGCCATCTGGTGGCAGTATAAGGTTTGGAAATACTTTAAAGAAGTTGAAGGAGAAGACATTTGGCCCGGCCCCCGCGCAGTGCTTTTCCTTTTCTTCGGCATTGAGTTATTTGAAAAGATAAAAAGATACTGCCTGGAATACGAACCGGATGTTAGTTATAACTCCATAGCCGTTTGGGCCAGTGTTATTGGCGTAAATATAATTGCAAGACTTCCGGCCCCATACTATTGGTTCAGTATCCTGGGGTTTATTCCGTTCCTTTTTCCGGTGCGCGAACTTAACTTCTATTTTACCGGAAGTAAAAACGGTTATGTGGATGACAAGCTAAACGACCGCCAGATTTTGCTGTTACTACTTGGTGCAGGTTTCTGGTTAATAATTGTAGCCTCCCTGTTTATGGGTATCGACCCCAATACTCCAAATCCTTAAAATGTGTTTAAACACACATTTCAAATATTTTATCATAACTTGCGTTTATTGCCATATATTTAAGTTCGCACCTTTTCTGTAATCGGCTTCTTTTTCTAAACCGCATTCGTTTTTAATCATAAACCCTGCTCTATGCAAAAGCATACTCAACTCTGCGCAAAAATTTTTATCCTTTTTATTTTCGCTGCCTTGTCGTTACGGGCTCAACAGTCTAAATCCCCTTTAACTGACCCCGTTAAGGTAACAAGCGTTGAAGGCATTACTGAATACAAATTAGCCAATGGCCTGCATGTGCTGCTTTTCCCTGACCAATCAAAGCCAACCATTACAGTAAACATTACTTATACCGTAGGTTCGCGCCTGGAGGGTTATGGCGAAACCGGTATGGCACACTTACTGGAACACATGCTGTTTAAAGGTTCAACCAAGCACCCGAATGTACCGCAGGAGTTAACCGCACACGGAGCCAGCCCCAACGGCAGCACCTGGTACGACCGTACTAATTATTTTGAAACCTTCTCGGCTACCGACGACAACCTGAAATGGGCGCTCGACCTGGAAAGTGACCGGATGATAAATTCCTTTGTTGCTAAAAAAGACCTGGAGTCGGAATTCAGCGTGGTGCGCAATGAGTTTGAAATGAATGAGAATTATCCTTCCACTATATTAAACGAGCGGATAAAAAGCACCGCTTACCTGTGGCACAATTATGGTAAAGCGGTTATAGGTTCTAAAGAAGATATTGAAATGGTGCCTATTGAAAACCTGCAGGCATTCTACCATAAATATTACCAACCGGACAATGCTGTATTACTGGTTACCGGCAAAATTGACGAGGTAAAAACACTGGCCCTGGTAAATGAATACTTCGGAAAAATACCTGCACCCCAAAGAAAACTACAGGAACCTTATACCGTTGAACCTACACAAGATGGCGAACGTTACTGCGAGTTAAGAAGAACCGGCGATGTGCAGGTGGTTGCCTGCGGTTACCACATTTGCAACGGGGCACACCCGGATTATCCGGCACTGGATATTCTGGCTGATGTGCTGACCAATGAACCATCAGGCCGGCTCTACAAGGCTTTGGTTGAAAGTAAAAAAGCAAGCAATGTGGGTGGTTATGCCGAAGCTTTACACGACCCGGGTATGATAGGCTTTTCTGCAGATATATTAAAAGAAAAGTCATTGGACGATGCCAAACATACTTTCACGAATTTATTGGATAGTTTGAAATATAACCCCGTTACTGATGCAGAGGTAGACCGCGCACGCAACAAGCGCCTGAAAGATTTCGACCAGGCTTATAACAATTGCGAATATGTGGGCTTAACACTGAGCGAATACATTGCACAGGGCGATTGGAGGCTTTGGTTTTTATACCGCGATTTGCTTGAAAAAGTAACAGCCGATGATGTTAACCGGGTGATTAAAACGTATTTAAAACCCAGTAACCGCACCACCGGCGTTTTTATTCCGGAAGAAAAATCAGACAGGGCAACAATACCTGCCAGGCCTGATTTGGGTGCCGTGCTTAAAGATTATAAAGTCAAAGCAAAATTACAGGATGCCGAAACGTTTGATGTAAGCCCTGCAAATATTGACAAGCGCACCAAAACCGGCACCATACCTGGTGGCGCAAAATATGCCCTGCTGAACAAAACCACCCGTGGGGGTGCCGTGAACGTAAATATGACACTGCGCTTGGGATCTAAACAAACGTTAGCCGGAAAAATGAAGGTGGCCGAAATTACCGGTAACCTGTTAACCAAAGGAACAGCAACACGTAACTCTCAGCAAATCATTGATGCTTTTGATAAGTTGAAAGCAGATGTACAAATATATTCCTATGGCCAGGAGCTGGCAGTGCGCATTCAAACCACGCATAACAACCTGTTGGAAACACTGAAAATTGTTGAAGACCTGCTGCGCCGCTCAACCTTCCCTGCTAACGAGTTTGATAAAATAATTCAGGAAAGCCTGGACCAGATTGACCAGCAAAAATCTGAACCCGGCTCATTGGCCAACAACCGTTTCGACCAGATACTGAACCCATACCCACCGGATGATTTCAGGCACTCGTTTAATTTTGCTGACCAGGCGCAAGCCGTAAAAGCTGTTAAGCTTGATGAGGTTAAAAAGTTTTACAAGGATTTTTATAACAGCACCCACGCAACTGTTGCCGTAGTTGGCGAGTTTGATGAGGAGGCCGTTGCCAAACAGCTAACCAATATGCTGCAAAACTGGGATTCGCCGGTAAAATATGAGCGCGCCGAAAGCCAGTATTTTGACGTAGCAGCGAAGGACGAAAAAATAAATACTCCTGATAAGGCCAACGCCAATTTAATGGCCGGTTATAATATTCAAATGCGCGATGATGACCCTGATTACCCTGCTTTGTTATTGGGCAACTTTATGCTGGGAGGAGGTTTCCTGAACTCGCGGCTGGCTGAACGTATCCGCCAAAAAGAAGGAATTAGCTATGGAGTAGGCTCCTGGATATCAGCCGATAACCAGGATAAAGTGGGCAACTTTGGCTCTTACGCCATTTATAATCCTGTTAACGGCGATAAACTGGTTGCAGCCTATAAAGAAGAGATAGCAAGACTACTGGACAAAGGCTTTACCGAAGACGAAATAAAAGATGCCCGCGCCGGTTACCTGCAGGAACGTAAAGTAGGCCGCGCCAACGATGCTGGCCTTGCCTTCCGTTTAGCTGGCAACCTGTTTATAGGTAGAACCATGGCCTTCAGCGGTCAGGTTGACGATAAAATAAGCAGCGTTTCGCTGGCTGAAGTAAACAGCACCATCCGCAAATGGCTTAAACCTGAAAAGATAACTTACGTGCAGGCGGGGGATTTTGAGGGGAAGAAAAAATAGATAATTAAAACTCCCGAAAACCTTTCAGGCCTGTAAAAGCTTAAAGCTTAACCAGGGCTGGAAGGTTTTTCTTTTCCCCCCCACAGTATTTCCCCTCCCAAAATGCCCGGCCAATTGCTTTTTAGTGACTCCCATCGCGCCGTTCAAATACCTAATCAATAACGCAAAAATATCATCTGTTTTTCTTTGAAAACTGCTGCCGGTTTCTTAACTTTGTAACCGGATTTAATGCTCAAATCCAACCGGGTTCCCCAAGCCTTTCCCGTTAATCGAATCGAATTGTAATCTTTGGAAAAAATGGTGACTCCGCATAGACCGTTTAACATGCATATTCTTATCTTCTCAAACATAAATATCCCCCTGCATGCCGCAAATAGTGTAAACTGATGTTATGGAGGTTAACCCCGGTAATTGAGTTACCATCTGTAAACCCCGCCGTTGCTTATCAAGATATCTCAAACTGATATATAGTGCTATATATATTATTATGTAGTAGGGAGGATATTTTAAAAAAGCAAGGCAGGGTTTTGTTGTAATAAACATGTAGCATCCATGTCAACCTAATACCCACTCTCAAAAGTGCAATAATACAATGTTAACACTCGTTCCGGAGTCACCACCTTATCCAAAAAATACAGTTTCATTATCTGTTGAAGGGCGGTTTACAGCCGTTAACCGGCTTACCGGAGTCAACAGCCCTTACAAAAGTTACCATTTTGCTTTTGGAATCTTCGCTGCTGCCTGTTTAAGCGAAGCATAGTCTAAGTCACTGCTCTCCTCTCCCACCACCTTTCCAACCTTTGCAATACCCAGGCCAGCAAAAAAGCAATCAAACACCCATACAAAACCTCGCCTGTTCTGGCTAAGGCAATTTGCATCGCTTCTTTCCAGGGTGCTTTTTCGGTGATGGCAGGTATCATTACTATAGCCACGGTAATAGGTGCCAGTTTCCAGCTGGTGGGGTAGTTTTTAAAAGAAGTGCTGATTAAAACTGCCACCCCAATGGCTGTGATAAGCGAGCCAAAATTTACACCTATAATATACAGAAATATCAACCCGAGAATACAGCCCGTAACCGTATTCACCACCCTCGAAATAGTTGCACTGCGCACACTGTCAAAATCAGGGTCGGATACCACTATTACCGAAATAAACGCCCATATCTCCTTGCTATCCCGTATTTGTGATAAGGTAAACCACACTATGCTACAACCCAATACAATACGAAAAGCATAAAGCAATGGTTTGTTGCTGAAAGAGAATATCTGGTCAAAACTCATTGGGTAAAGGTAATGCTGTAGGTTTAGAAAACAACGTGCATTTTAGTTGGCGGGTTGCATTAACTTTTACAATTCGGAGGAAGAGGGCCCAATGTAATTGACTTTATAAAAAGTAAGGTTCCTCTACCTACGTCCCAAGTGCGACCCCGGATGGGGTCGTATATATATAGTCCATATATTACTATAAAGCTTCGACCCCATCCGGGGTCGCATGTGGGCATCCTATAGAAGAGCGCCACTAAGTAAATCACCATGGAATGGAACCTATGGCGTAATCACAATCGGTATCCCCGCCTTCACATGCTCAAACAACTCATCTATCTCCTCATTCCTCACCGCTATACAACCCCTCGTCCAATCGTTTCTGTATCGTTTACGGCTTACATGCTCCTCGCCGTTGGGCAGCCCATGTATCATAATATCGCCACCCGGCGAACGGCCCAGCTTAATGGCCCGTTCAATATCATCGGTATTGGGGTACGATATACCCAGGCTTTTATGAAACAGGCTTTTGGGGTTCAGGTATTTAATGGTGTAATGGCCTTCAGGGGTTTTTCCGTCGCCAAAGCATTGCTTGGGGCCAACAGGGTTAGGGCCTAACTGCACAACATACTTTTTCAGCAACACCCCCTGGCTGAATACAAGCATTTCGTGGTCGGCCTTATGCACTGCAACGCTGTCCACTGTTACATCCTCCGCAAGCTTTGCAAAATAGATTTCATTACCCGCGTACGATGGTAACGCGCTAAGCAGGCTTGCCATACAGGTTGATACAAACAATAAATAAAACATCGGGGGCTTTAACATCCGATATAATTTAATACGTAATAAAGTATTTGTCAATAATGGTTCCTACAACCCGCCTGAAGAATCAGTGCCCGGAGTCTTTTACCAAAGGCAGGCGAAAATAAATAAGTAAACCACAATCGCGCAAATAAAACGGTTTGATTTTGGCAACCCCTAAGGCCATCTTTTCCACACAAAGGGCTGTTACAAAATATTTCTTTCAAAACACATAATAAAACAGATAAGGTAAGCGTATATTAGTCTGAGATTATTTGATTGTACGGTTTTTCACATTCAACCGCGCATAACGGATAATCAAAATCCTACACAACCCACCTCAAACATGCGTACCGCAAAAATCTGTCTAGCTGTGTGTTTTATGCTTTTTCTATCAGCCTGCAGTAACAAGAACAAAGTAAATTTATTAGATACCAGCGCCAGAGATGAGGTTCCTTCCCTCGGAAACCTCCGTTTCACCTTCGATAAAAACCTGGCGCCCGATTCAGTTTTAAACCGCTGGGACACAACCGCCTTTGTGGATTTTTCACCTGGCATTCCGGGCCGCTTCCGCTGGGAAAATGCTAATGAACTGATATTCTCTCCCGAGAATGAATTACCGCCTGCTACCACCTTTAAAGCAGACGTTACAAAGCTGATATTGCAATACGATAAAAAGTTATCGCTTGGCAAATGCGAAACAATGTCGTTTCACACCCCCTACCTGCAACTGCAAAGCGCTAATGCGATGTGGAATGTAAGTGATGGCAGCGCCAGTACCGCCTTTCCGCAAATTGATATGTATTTTAATTACCGGATAAACCCCAACAAACTAAAAGACCTGCTTACAGTTGAAATAGACGGGGTAAAAAAGGATTTCAATCTTCAAACCACAGTTACAGATAATAAGATTTCGGTATCGCTAACAGGCATGAAGATGGACGACAAAGACCTTGCCTGCCATGTAAAAATAGCCAAAGGCCTGCTACCTGAAGGAGGCAATAACCCTACCGAAAAAGACCTGGAGGCCAACCTGGTAATCACTTCGCCTTTCACCCTCACCATTCAAAATGTTGAAGCCGACCACGATGGCACCCAGGGTACCGTTAAAGTTTATACCAGCCAGCAACCTGTAGCAGATGAACTGAATTCGTTTATCAGCATTGAACCTAAGGTCCATTTTAAAACCGAGGTTACCAACGAGGGATTTATTATCAACTCCGAAGATTTCGACCTGGCCAAAACCTACACGCTTACGTTAACCAAGGGCCTTAAAGGCAGGATTGGCGGCACTTTAAAAGAAGACTACACCAACACCCTCGGCTTCGGAAAACTGCAACCAAGCATTAGCATAGTCAATAAAAAGGGAATCTACCTTACATCCAAGGGTTCAAAAAATATCGAGGTGGCTATTACCTCTGTTAAAAAGGTAAAAATCATCATCTCTAAAATATATGAGAATAACCTGTTAGCCGCACAGCACAATGGATACGAACCCAACGATAATTCAGGAGAATATTATGGCGGCCGGTATTATGAAGAAGGCGAAGGCAACTCCAACTCGTTTTATAATGGCGATGGCGTTGCAGGCGATGTGATATATGAGAAGGAGATTGAAACCAAAACTCTTCCGCGCTACGGCAATAACCGCCTGTTTAAATTTAACCTGGAAGACAAGCTGAAAGATTTCAAAGGAATTTACCACCTTTCTATCCGCAGTAGTGAAGAATACTACCTGCGCGATTCAAGGTTTATCTCCCTTTCAGATATTGGATTAATAGCCAAGCAGGGAACCGATAAGATTATGGTTTTTGCCAACTCCATCCAAACCGCAGAAGCTTTAAGTGGCGTTACCATCAGCTTATTTGGCCGCAATAACCAAACCATAGGCACTGCTACTACCGATGCAAGCGGTGTAGCCGAAATTCCATTGGCTAAAAAGGAATACGAGGGTTTTACCAGCGCCATGATTACGGCCCGCAATGGCAACGACTTTAACTACCTGCCATTCAATAATACCCATGTTGAAACCTCCCGGTTTGAAGTGGGCGGCAAGCAACCTAACGCAACCGGCCTTGACGCTTTCATTTATTCTGAACGCGATATTTATCGCCCCGGCGAGAAAATCAACTTCAGCGTAATTGCGCGCGATTGGGGATGGAAAAGCCCGGGTGAAATTCCTTTGAAGCTAAAGTTCCTTTTACCTAATGGTAAGGAGTTGAAAACCCTGAAAAAGACTTTGAATGATGCAGGCTCGTTGGAAACACAAATTGAGCTTTCGTCTTCTGCTATCACCGGTAGCTATGCTATGGAAGTATATACCAGCAACGATATTTTGCTGGCTACAAAAAACGTACAGATAGAAGAGTTTATGCCCGACAGGATTAAAGTTGCATCCGATTTGGATAAGAAATTTCTGAAGCCGGGCGAAACTGCAACCCTTAATATTAATGCTGTTAACTTCTTCGGCCCACCCGCAAGCGACAGAAATTACCAGGTTGAAATTCAACTGAAGGAAAGGTATTTCTCTCCTCAAAAATATTACGATTACAATTTCTTCCTCGCTGATCGCTCAACCAGTTACGATAAAATTGAGCGCGAAGGAAAAACCGACGACAAAGGAAACGCTAAAGAAAGCTACACTGCTCCAGCAGACTACAAAGACCGTGGCATTATTCAAACCGATTTCTTTACTACCGTGTTTGATGAAACCGGGCGACCAGTTAACCGGCGCGCAAGCACCGACATTTACACCCAGGATGTTTTCTATGGAATACGAAACGATGGATACTATTACTATGCGCTTAACCAGCCCATTAAGTTCCCGTTAATTGCATTGAACAAAGATGAAAGGGCCTTAAACAACGTGCGTACCCACGTGCAGGTTATTAAACACGATTACCGAACCGTGCTAAGCCGGAATGATTCTTATTTCCGGTATGAATCTCAACGCGAAGACAAAACCATTATTGACCAGGAAGTAAATGTAACCGGAGAAAATACCGTATTCACCTTTACTCCTAAAACACCCGGCGAGTACGAAATACGGGTAGGTAAACCCGGCGTAAACTCGTACGTGCGAAATGAGTTTTACAGCTATGGCTGGTGGGGTAATTACGGTGGTGGAAACTTTGAAGTAAACAACGAAGGCAACGTGGATATTTCGCTGGATAAGAAAACTTACATGGCCGGCGAAACTGCCAAGGTGCTTTTCAAAACGCCTTTCAATGGCAAACTGCTGGTTACAGTTGAAAATAATAAAGTAATTCAATACCAATACGTAAACGTTGAAAACAGAGCAGCTTCAGTTAACCTGAATTTAAGTGCTGAGTATTTGCCTAACGCCTATGTCTCGGCCACATTAATAAAACCCAACCAGGAAAGTGATATGCCTTTAACGGTAGCCCATGGTTACAAATCCATTTCGGTAACCGAGAAAGGCCGCAATATGGATGTGCAGATATTTGCCGAGAAAGAAGTGCGCTCACGGACACATCAGAAAGTAAGGATACAGGCCGAGCCTAACAGCAAGGTTACACTGGCAGTAGTAGATGAAGGCATTTTGCAAATAACCAATTACAAAACACCGGACCCATACAACTTCTTTTATGCTAACCGTGCACTGGGCTTAAACTCTTTCGACCTATACCCGCTATTGTTCCCTGAGATTAAAGGTATGCTTTCATCCACCGGTGGCGATGCGGCCATGAACAGGCGCACTAACCCTATGCAAAACAAGCGCGTTAAACTGATAAGTTATTGGAGCGGTATTATGGATGCCAATGGAAGCGGCGAAGCCAGTTTTGAGTTTGACATACCACAATTTAGCGGGCAGTTAAGGTTAATGGCAGTAGCTTACCGCAATCAAAGTTTCGGTAGTAAGGATGCAGAAATGATTGTTGCTGACCCTATTGTTTTAAGCACAGCCCTGCCAAGGTTCCTGTCGCCGAAGGATACGGTTATTATGCCGGTAACTATTTCAAACACTACAAAGAATGCAACAAGTGCCACGGCAAATATCAGGTTGAGCGGGCCACTAAAGGTAGTGGGAAACAGCAGCCAAACAGTTTCTGTAAATGCAAAAAGCGAGCAGCGTGTTCAGTTTAAAATAGTAGCTGACCCTAAAATCGATGTAGCGAAAGTTACTGTGGAGGTAAATGCGTTGGGTGAAAAGTTTAAAGATGAAACCGATATTACCATTCGTCCACCGGCTTCGTTGCAAAAGCAAACCGGCTCAGGTCCTATTCTTGCCGGCGCTTCGCAGAAAATTGATTTCAACTTAAACAAGTTCATTCCTTCCAGTGCCGATTACCAGCTAATCATCAGCAAAAACCCTGCGGTTGAAATAGCTGACCAGATGTGGTACCTGGTGCAATATCCGTTTGGCTGTACGGAGCAAACTGTTAGTTCAGCATTCCCGCAATTGTATTTCAGCGACCTGTCGGAGTTGATGAATATGAACAAGACGATGAAAATTAGCGCCAATTTTAATGTGCAGGAAGCCATCCGTAAAATAAAAATGCGCCAACTGTATAGCGGCGCAATTACCCTCTGGGATAACGAAGGCAGCGAAAACTGGTGGGCTACCGCTTACGCGGCTAACTTTTTACAGGAGGCAAAAAAAGCCGGTTTTGATGTTGACCAGAGCCTGCTGGATAATATCTACAGCTACCTGATTAATAAGCTGAAGAACAAAGAGACCATCACTTATTATTATAACGGTACCCTTAAAAGACAGATAGCCCCTAAGGAAGTTGCCTACTCGCTTTATGTGCTGGCCATAGCAGGCAAGCCCCAGGTATCTACCATGAATTACTATAAAGAGAATACAGAGATGCTTTCTTTGGATAGTAAATATTTATTAAGCGCAGCCTTTGCTATTGCCGGCGACCAGGCCAAATTCAGAGAGATGCTACCTACCTCTTTTAGCGGTGAAATATCCTGCCGCGAAACCGGTGGCTCTTTTTACAGCGAGATAAGAGATGAAGGTGTGGCGTTGAACGCCATCATAGAAGCCGACCCTCAAAATGCTCAGATTGGAGTTATGGCCAAACACCTGAGCCAGGAAATTAAATCAAGTTACTGGTTAAGCACACAGGAAAGGGCCTTTGCATTCCTTGCTTTGGGCAAAATAGCACGTCAGGCTAATAAAACAAGCATTAAAGCATCCGTGCTGGTTAATGGTAAAGAGGTAGCCCAAAACGATGGCAATACCTTAAAACTGACCTCTAAACAATTAGGTGGCACCAACGTAGAAATAAAGACTTCCGGCATTGGCAGGCTCTATTATTTCTGGCAGGCCGAAGGTATCAGCGCCGATGGCTCATTCAAAGAAGAAGACAGCTACCTACGTGTGCGCAAGCGCTTTTACGACCGCTATGGCAGACAAATAACCGGCACCACCTTTGCCCAAAACGATTTGGTGATTGTAGCGATAACGCTAGAAAACAGTTACAGCCGGTATATTGATAACATAGTAATTACCGATATGCTACCAGCAGGTTTTGAAATTGAAAATCCGCGGACAAAAGAAATACCTGGTATGGACTGGATAAAGAACGAAAGCAGCCCCACTCAACTGGACGTTCGCGATGACCGCATTAACCTGTTTGTAAACGCCGGCCTTCAACCACAAACATATTATTATGCGGTGCGTGCGGTTTCGCCCGGCACCTATGTAATGGGGCCGGTTATGGCAGACGCCATGTATAACAGCGAGTACCACAGCTATAACGGCGGTGGTTTGGTTAAGATAGTGCAGAAATAAATGCTCAGATTAAAGGGTGCATGTGTTAAACATATGCGCCCTTTTGTTTTTTAGCACGGTAATTGCTGCTTATCTTGCATTTGTAATTTATAAAAGGACTCGTCTATGAAAAACAGATTTGCTTTACTTCTTACGCTATCGCTTGTTACCCTCGCAGCATTTTGTACGGATAACAACTCTGCAAACAAGGATAAAAAAACATTTAAACGCGTTTATATCGGCTTGTCAATAACGCCGGATGTAAGTTACAGGTACCTGCATGGTAATTTTGTTCCCTCTGGTATAAGTCAGGCAGATGTTAACGGAGCGGTTAGCTATGGCAACCAACACTCTGTGCCTGAATTCGGCATCAACGCTGCTTTTAAAATAGGTATTAATCTTACCGACTGGCTGGCCATTGAAAGTGGCGTTGGCTATTCGCTTATCCGGTACCGGTATTATTCCAATACAAATTATTCACCTAATGTATTTACCGGTAACATCATTAACCCGGCCGATTCATTTCAAACCACCGATAAGGAAACTTATCAGTACCTGACTATTCCATTGGGCCTGCGTTTTTCAATGGGGCATAAAAAAGTTAGAGGAGTAATTGCCCTGGGTACTAACTTCGATTTTCTGCTAAAGCAAACGGCGGTTTATCAATACGCATATCCCGATGGCAGAACGGTTAATGGCACCAGCGTTTTAGCCCCAAACAACTTTAACACCTTTAACCTTTCACCTTACCTGGGCATTGGTATTGATTGCCATTTTTCACGTACTTTTGTTTTGCGCGTTATGCCCCAGGCCGAAATACAGGGCATGAAAAGTATAAATACACCTGTTACAGAATATTTATGGAATGCCGGTTTAAATCTTTCATTCCTTTTTGGATTGTAAGCTAAAACCTGAAATATAAAATTTTGATGAGAAAATTTTTATTCTGCTTATTAGCCGCTGCATTTGTTACTATGGCTATAAGTTCGTGCAAAAAGTGTTATACCTGCGCATATGCTGGTGTTTCTACCTATATATACTGTGAAAAAAACACACCCAAATCCGTACTTACGCAACTAGATACCAGTTGCACCCAAAGCGGTGGAATTTGGACCATCTATGTTCATTAAGAGGGGAAACACCGAAATAAAACGGGGCAATATTATAGCCGGGTAAGAAACATTCCGAAGAAGACTGCAGCCAATCCTAATGTAAAACTGCTAATACTGTATAATGCAAACGTTCCGTAATTAGCCTGCTCAATAAGCTGCATGTTTTCCAAAGCAAATGCCGAAAATGTGGTAAAACCGCCACAAAAACCGGTAGCTAAAAAAAGCCGCCACTCCGGGGTTAACCACAGGTAACGTAAAGAAAGCCCGTATATAACACCTATGATAAGGCAGCCTAAAATATTTACCGCAAAAGTACCAAACGGAAACTGGCTGGGTATTAGTTTGGTAACGTAAACAACCGAAAGATAACGCGCAACGCTGCCAAGTAATCCCCCTATTGCTATAAATATGATATTCATTTTCATCCTACAAAGCACTTTAAGCGATAGCACTCACCGCAGTTTAAAAATTTGTGTTTGTAGGCGCCATTAGCCCCGAAACTTCGGGACGGTTAAGTAGGAAGACACCATTTCCTTGGTGGT